>CAYJHH010000034.1:0-8464 GCA_964369995.1 uncultured Desulfovibrionaceae bacterium | reverse complement strand
CCCAATAACCAAAACCAACTTGGCACCCCAATAACAATGTTTTGGGGGGGCCAATTTTTTAAAAAAAGGCCCCCCCACAACCCCCTTCCTCAAAAACTTTTTATGGCCACATCACTTCCGTTTCAAACACATAGTAATGGGCAATAAAGTCTCTTAACGGCGCAAAAGTTTTCTGTAGTATTACGTCAAATCCAGCTCTGCACAGGCATCGGAAAATTCATTTTGGCTTTCTTGAAAGGCTTTTTCCTTGGGGGGAAAGGTGTCATCAAAAGCTTGCATGTTTTGTTCATCTACTTCAAAAACCGCAGAAAATACCGCTTGTCCGCCTTGTGGCAAAGCAAGGCCGCCCTCTTGCAATTCTAAAGCTAATAAGCCTTTATAAAAATTCCCATCGCCCATGGCTATGCCGTATTTTTTTGCCCCCACAAAGCCATAAGGGCTGTAATGATAAGGATAGCCCAAGGTAAGCACACCTGCATAGCCTTGCTCTTTGGCTAAAGCTAAGCTGTGCGTAATGAGCTTTTTTCCCAAACCTTGTCGGTGAAAGGCAGGGTCTATAAAAGCAGGGCCAAAAGTGATGGTCTTATGCTTTGTGCCATCTGCTAAAAGCACATGTGAATGCGTGTAAAAAATGGCACCACGCACTTGCCCATCCACTTCTATAACAAAAGACAATTCGGGGATAAAATCAGCATGCGAGCGCATGGCATGCACCACAAAATGCTCATGAGCTCCAGGAAAATACAAATTCCAAAAAGCATCGCGAGCTATTTCTTCCACTTTTCTTTGATCTTCAACTTTTTCCTGACGAATATGAATCTGCATAAAAGCTCCTTACGCGGGGAAAATAAGTTCAATAACCTTTTCCATATCCGGATGTAGGCTATTTTTCACAGGACACGTCATGGCAGCACGTTGCAAAGTTTCTTGGCCTTTGGGGCTCACAGCTTGCGCAAAAAATACACGCACACCTATTTTTTTAATGCGGCGCGGTGCATCTTCACTCATTTCCTTTTCTATTTCCATAGACATATCAGCCACATCAATACCATGCCCTTTGCCGGCTATGGCTAAGGTCATCATAACGCAGCCCCCCAGGGCATTGGCCACTAAATCTGTGGGACAAAAATATTCATTCTTTCCCCCTGTTGTTTGCGGTGCATCGGCCATAAGTACGGTATTACCTTGGGGCATATCAAAGGAGATGCGTAAATCTCCCCTATCTTTTCCTGTAGCTATAAACATAAAAACCTCATATTTTTCTTGTGAGAATAGTATTTAGATGCGCGCCTTTCTTAAAAACGCGTGGAAACAGTTTTTAAGCATCAACTATTTAAGTGCATCTTTACTGACTAGTACCCATGTGGGGCCGTGGGCATCTAAATGTGAAGCCACAAATTCTGCTTCTTTTCCGCCGCCCATGAATACATCAAAGCGATTTGTCTTAATGGCGCCGCCCACATCTTGGGTAAAGCCAATACCACGCATGGGACTCACACCTTTAAGTATATGCGGCATATTCACTCCATAGGCCACAATGGCTCCTAAAGGAATAAATTTTCTGTCCGTGGCAAGGCTTAAGAGAGGATCCACCACCGAACCCATGGCACCCACAGCGCCCTTTTCGCCATATCTAAAAAATACATAGGATGGATTTTGCTTAAGTATATCAAAGGTTTTATGGGGATTTTGTGTAAACCATGCCCTTTGTTCATAAATATCGCCGCGCTGTACCAATCCCAAATCTTTCATGACGCGGCCAGAACTCACATATTTATGCCCATTTTGTCCGGCATAATTCACATACACCGTACTGCCATCTTCAAAAACAAGCTTACCGGAACCTTGGATTTGTAAATAAAAGACATCCACTTGGCTCTTAGCCCATGCTAGCTCAAGGCCACGCCCTTCCAGCACTTTGTCTTTATCAATGGCTTCGCGGCTATGATATTTACGACCACGAGCGCGAATTTTTGCAAGCTCCGGTGGCGCCTTGTAAATGGGTTGATAGCCGGGCTTGTAAGTGCGACTCGCTTCTATGAGCGGCTCATAATAGCCGGTATATTTTATGCCTTCGCGCATGGAAATCCAGGTAAAACGCTGGGCAAAAAGGGCAGGATTGGCATCTAACTGCGGCAAAATGCTTTGTAATTCTTCAAGGCTTTCTCGCAATTGCCCCCAAGTAAGGCGCAAGTCCGGGCGATCAATGGCAAGAGCATCTTGCTTTTTTACTTTGACATAATTTAAGCTCTTTTGCACAGTAGGCGCCAGAGCGCGCCATGAAGGCAAATTTTGATTACTGGGCTTTAAGTGACGTAAGAAAAAAGCTTGGCTTTCCATGCTCACGGCAGGAGGTCCTGGGGGTAATTGTATTTCTTTTTGACAACCCACCAAAAGAAAAGAGACACAAAGGCACATCCACAGGCTTACTTTTGACAATATACATTTTTTTACCATAGAGCGTCATCTCCCTTGTACGCATATGAAGGAACTGCACATGAAAGACTTTCCCAAACCAGATTGTTGGCTGGCACACCGTGTTTCTTACGGCGAAACAGATTGTATGTCCGTCTTATATTATGCAGAATATTTACATTTATTTGAACGTTCCCGCAGTGAATTTATTCGCGCCCAAGGCATGAGCTATACTGAGGTGGAGGCCAAGGGTATTTTTCTTCCTGTAAGAGAAGCCCAGTGCCGCTATCGCGCACCGGCACGTTACGACGACCTTGTACACATACATGTGGCCATAGCCTCATGGGGTCGTGCATCTATGAAGTTCATATATGAAATGTGGAATGAAGACAAGACCAAGCTCTTGGCTGAAGGCATGACCGAACATGCCCTTGTTAATGACAAAGGACGCCCCATTCCTGTGCCTGCGTGGCTTAAAGAGCTTTGGCAGCAGGTGTAAGATAGAGTATTACCCAATAAAGCGCTTTTTGATAGAGAATGGGGGGAGAATTCCCCCCACAAAAATTTTATGCAGCCTTAAAATTCTGGAGGAAGTTCCAGCATTTGGGCATATGTAAGTACCGGGCCATCACTACAAATATAATGTGCTCCTACTTTGCAATGTCCACATTTACCAACGCCGCAGCGCATATTGGTTTCTAGCGCAGTATAAATATCACTGGGGCGCATGCCAAGCTTTACTAAATCTTTTGCCACAGCTTTAATACGCCGTGCTGAGGCACAAATGATGGCTGAAGTTTCTTGCCATTTCAGGCCAGGATTTTGTTCTAGAGGAGGCAAAAGATCATTTATATAGCCCACATGTATGGGAACTGTGGTTATGGCCGTGCTGGGTCTTGCTAGGGCATAATGTACATGCACGCCATCCAGTTGATGCCAAGCTTGCAAATCTTCCTTCAATAAAAGCTCGTCATAGGTCATGGCGGAACCAATAACAATAATATTTTTAAAATCTTGCCTATTTTCTATGGCGCGAGCAAGCGGCGCACGCACCGGCGCATGACCAACCCCTGAGCCCACCACCAATAAGGAACGCCCCACAAAGGATTCATAAGGAAAAGGCACCCCATACGGGCCGCGTAAGCCAAGCATATCCCCAACTTTTTTGGTAAAAAGCTCACCGGTGACCTTACCCACGCGCTTTACATAAAAGGTAAATTGCTCTTGTACCGTATCACTAAAAGGCACAGAAATGGCTATTTCGCCCACGCCAAAAAGAGTAATCATATAAAATTGCCCACGCAGCGCCGGACGCCCTTGAGCTGTATTATGAACAAATTGCACCGTAAAACGCTTAACACTTTTGGCTTCTTCGTAAATATCGGTAATTGTTACTAACTCAGGCACATATAATTGAGGGTCAAAGGTCCTTTCATGACGCACAAAAGGTACAGACTTAGCAGTATACTCTGTACGGGCAGTATCAGCTTGCATAAGCTTTTCCGCCACCTGCACTATGTCTATGGCAGCGGGACATACTGCGGTGCAACGACCGCAACCGGTGCAACCTTTAAAGTCAAAGCGCTCTTCAATATACTGCAATTTATCATAAATTCTGTAGCGAACAATACCTGTATGATCTCGTGGCTCATGCCAACCCGCATTGCGGGTAAAGCCCGTGCTTTGACACGAATCCCAGCTGCGCACCCTTTGCCCTTGCGCTTCACCTTGTGCATTACGACTTGTTTCTTCTTGTGTGGTAAAGCAGGTGCAGGTGGGGCATACTCTGGTGCATCCTGTACATAAAATACAAGAAGGCGCCACCTGTTCCCATAATTCATGGTTAAAGCCAGCCTGCAAAGCGCCTTGCAAAAAGGTAAAATCCGGCTTACGCGCAAAGGACATAAGGCTTTTTTCTTCAAGTGCAGCTTTATGTGCTAAGATTTCATCTTCATAATAAGGCTGAACAAGGGAGCCAATACAGCTTAAAAGCCATTGCCCTTTTTCGTCATGCGCCTGCACCAAGTAGCCCTCTTCCATGGGGGTTAACTCCACATCAGCCCCTGAAGCTTTTTTTTCCCCATCTCCCAAGGCCTTGGGTGCAAGAAATGGCCCAGTCCCTAGGGAAGCACAAAAACATTGCTTGCCTGCTTGTAGGCAATTGATGGCTATGGTGTATACGCTTTTAGCGCGCTTGGCATACACCATATCTGTATATTCTTGAGAGAAAAAAGCGTGGGTATAGGCCAGCCCATACGCATCGCAAGGGCGAATACCAAAAAGTAAAATCTCCTTGCTTGCCTGCTCTGAGAAAGATTGCTGCAAAGTATCTTGTATGGAAACGGTTCCTTGCCCTTGCCATGAGAAAAGCACTTCTCTTGGCGCAAAGACAAAGGATTTTGGTGACATGGAAGATAAAACATATTCCCCATGTTTAAGGGTGGCAGCGCCATCATAGGGGGCAAAATGCACATCTTGAGTACCCACCGTACTTTCACACTCCCGTGACGTACAACCCTCTGCCGAAAAATCTTGCGGTGTGAACAGGGAATACGCTGCATCCCACAGCTTAAGCGCTGCATCCACCTTAGTATAGGCTAAAAAAAACAAAGACATGCTCTCCTCCATATGCCTAAGGTATCACTGACACAGCCACGGCGCTGACTTTAAATTCCGGTATTTTCACCACAGGGTCCAAATGTTCATGCGACGTTAAGGCATTGGCCGCACTTTCCAAAAAGTGAAAAGGTAAAAAAACTGACCCCTTGGTCATATGGGGAGTGACGTGTAAAAGCGCATCCACAAAGCCGCGTGCAGAGCGTATGCGCACATTCCAGCCTTGTTTTGCCCCAATACTAGCCGCATCATCCGGATGCATTTCCAAAAAAGCCGTGGGATTTTCGCGCTCCAAAGCCCAAGAACGACGAGTCATACTTCCCGTATGGTAATGATGCGCCAAGCGCCCTGTTATCAAAATAAAGGGATATTCTTCACTGACTTGCTGCCCTCGCACCTCAAAGGTATTCACGGTAAACAAGCCCTTGCCTCCGTCACGAGCAAAATTTTCTGTATGCAAAATAGGTGTCCCCCCATGTTCTTCGTGGGGGCAAGGCCAACATAAACCATCATGGGCGTCCAAACGCGCATAATTCATGCCGGCATAAGAAGGCACCACGTGACGAATTTCTTCAAAAATATCTTCGGCGCAGGTATAATGCTGCTGCGCCTTCCCTTGCAATCTTTGCATAATATCCGCCAAAATAGCCCAGTCCGGCCTTGCTTGCCCGCGCGGCGTCAATACGGGGCGTACACGTTGTACGCGGCGTTCTGTATTGGTAAAAGTACCTTCTTTTTCTAAATAACTGGCCGCCGGCAATACTACATGGGCCAATTTTGCCGTTTCGGTGAGAAAAATATCTTGCACCACCAAGAAATCTAAAGAACGCAATGCGGCTTCAGTGGTACTTTTGTCCGCATCAGAGAGTACAGGGTTTTCTCCAATAATATAGAGGGTAGAAATATCTTTATGCAACATGGCATGCATCATTTCTGTGAGCTTTAATCCTTTTTGCGCGGAAAAATCTCCCCAAAAAGGGGCAAAACGCTTTTGCGCTTGTGGGTCATGTACCGGCATATAGCCGGGCAAAACTTCCGGCAAGGCGCCCATATCACAGGAGCCTTGCACATTATTTTGTCCGCGTAAGGGTAAAAGCCCCGCGCTCTCACGCCCCACCATGCCACAAAGCAAGCTCATATTGGCCAAAGCACGGCAAGATTCCGTACCCGTCACTTGCTGCGTTATGCCCATACAGTACAAAATCATGGCCTTGGTACTTTTGGCAAAAAGACGTGCGGCTTCTTGAATATCTTGCACCGTAAGACCAGTAATGGGCGCCGCCCATTGCGGCGTGGTTTTTTCTATGGAATGGATAAAGTCTTCAAAGCCCTCTGTACGCGCCGCAATAAAAGCAGAATCATGCAAATTTTCCGTATAAATAACATGCAAAAGGGCATTTATAAGCGCTAAATTCGTTCCGGGGCGTAAAGGTAAATGTATATGTGCCAATTGCGCCACAGGGGTTTTACGCGGATCTGCCACCACAAGAGTGGCGCCCTTATGCTTCACGGCATGGGCCACACGGGCATAGGCCAAGGGATGCTGAGCAGAAGTATTAGAACCTATGATGAAAAAAGCATCGGCGTTGCGCAATTCCTCCAAACTATTGGTGGCGGCGCCAGAGCCAAAAGAAGTGACCAGACCGGCCACAGTGGGGCTGTGTCAAAGGCGCGCGCAATGGTCAATATGTGGCGAACCCATGACCGCGCGACAAAGCTTTGTGGCCAGATAATTTTCTTCATTGGTACAGCGCGCCGAAGAAAAAAGCGCAAAAGCATGGGGGTTATGCTCACGCACCTGTGAGAACTTTTCTGTCACCACATCTAAGGCTTTTTGCCAAGAAACTTCTTGAAACGTACCGTCTTTTTGGCGCAATAAAGGCATGGTAAGGCGTTCTGGATGCGTGGCAAAGTCATGCCCAAGCCAGCCCTTGGCACATAGCATGCCGCCATTGACCGCATGGTCAGCCTTGGGACTCACAGCTACAATGCGTTCTTGCTGATTTTGCGTATCCTGCTGCACATGCACATAAAAATTACAACCGCAGCCGCAATAACCACACGTCGTCAATACTTTTTTCACACTTTACCTCTCACCGTACCTATACACACACTTTGTACTGTATTTCACATAACGCATCTTTCATAATCATGCAAGGCGAAGCACTTGACCCTAGGCGTAATTTTACCTACAAAGACCCATGCTCATTCACCCTTGTTTTTTCATATCCCATTGCGCCAGTGCTGCTCTTTTATCACATCATTTGCCCACATTGTTACCCCTTTGTGAGCATATTATCTTGGCCAAAGCCCCACATGACATGGATGCAAGCACCATCGACACCTTGTATACCTTGCCTCAAGAACACAGCAATGCCCAAGGAAAAGCGCTTATTCACGCGGCTGAACAAGCCACACAATGGCAATGTACCCATCTTATAAGCTTTGAAATTACAGAAGAAAAGCCAGAATTACTACAAGACCTCAAAAATATTCTTGCACATATGACCACGCATCCCCAAGCCCTGATTCTCGGGGCAAGAGACTTTACACAGCCAAGCCCTTGGCGCATGCGTTTTGAGCGAGGTATGTCTTCCTTTTGGATGCGCGTGCAAACAGGGGCGCAAATACGCGACATACACAGTCCATTACGCGCCTACCCCCTAGATTTTTTTAGCTTCATCACCCTACAAGACAAAGGCTATGCCGCAGATGCCGAAATACTCGCGCGAGCCGTTTGGGGAGATTATGAACTTCTACAAATTCCCGTGCACATGCCCAGCCCATACACATGGCAAGGGCCAAAGCCGCAAGATTATCTCAAGCTCATTACTTGCAATGTACGCCTCACCATGCGTGCGCTAGTTCCCCTGCCCTTTAAACGCCGCCACGGCACACGCGGCGAAGCCATATCCCTTAAACAGCCCCTACAATCCTTGCGCCGCCTTATGGATGATCCCTACAATAGAGCCAATCCCAAGGAATTGGCACGCAGCGCCACCATTGCCATGGCTGTACTCACCGTGCCAGCACCCATTATTCAAAGCATTGCCCTGCTCCTTTTCATTGGGTGGTTTCGTCTAAATCGCCTCTGCGCCCTGGCCATGATACCCTTCACCTGGCCGCCCTTCCTCCCCGCCATGGCCATACTCATAGGCTATCGCCTGCGCCACGGGCATTGGCTCACCGAATTTTCCGTACAAACCCTAGGCTATGAAGCCGGACAAAGGCTGTGGGAATGGGTCATAGGCTCGCTTGTCTTAACGCCCATTTTTGCCGTCACAGCAGGCATTGTGGTGGGATCTTTAGCGCTTATGGTGTCTAAGAAGAAATGATTTTTTAATTTTTTTGTGGGGGGAAAGGGAAAACTTTTGCTAGCGCCAAAAAGTTTTCCCTTTCCCCGCCCGCATACAGCGGGCTCCCCTATCCCTTT
>CAYJHH010000033.1:0-23053 GCA_964369995.1 uncultured Desulfovibrionaceae bacterium | reverse complement strand
GAGCACAAGTAATGCTGCTTCAACAATACGCCGCCGTGTAACAGGGCGTAATCCGCCTTGTTTTGGGCATGATGCCGGTTTTTCAATATTTTCTGCTAACATTTTCAACTCCATGACAGATGTAAGCTTTCTTAAATGAGAAAAAAAATCTCATTTAAGAAAATATATATCAATCACATCGATGACTGTCAACCTTATGTCCAAACCTGTCCAGTGATGCTTTTTTTAATATTTTTTATTTGCGGGTGTTTTTGCAGGTATTCTTTATTTCATCAAAAAAATATGCTATAAATTCAACAAAATGGACAGTAGTGAAAAGTCCGAATGTGGCAGACAATAGAATACAAGGCCGCCGCCATTGAGCAATTCCGTAAAGGTGACTTACTGCAAAGAAGCATTGAAGATGTGCAGTCCGAAGCCGCCAATGCTGCCGAAATGAAAGCCGCTGCAAGTGGTAATCCACTTATTCTTATGCAAGTCCAATTAGCAAGTGATTTACGCAAACTAGAGGCTTTATATGCGCAATATCAACGCTCACAGCATCGTATGCGTGATAGCTTAAAAATGCTTGCTTCAGCAGATGCACGTCTAGCAAAGCGTGAGGAGAATCATGCTTTAGATAGTGGGCATCGTGACAGCAATACCGACAAATACATGGACAGCGGCAAAGAGCGCATACGCTTGCATTTCTTTAAGGATGGCAAGATGCACACCGATAAAGACAGCGAAAAGCTCAAAGGCTTTATTGTTGATGGCGTGAAAGAAAGCATGAAAGTGGGCAAGCCGGCAGAACTTGGCCAGTATCGTGGCTTTACCATTTCAGCTCGTGCCAGAGGGCAAGCGGAGCAATTTTCCTTCACCCTCAAAGGCAGGAGCGACATAGAATATGCTCCCGAAAATCTGGTGTACAGCTATGACGAAAACCTCAGCTTGTCGGGATTTTTTCAGCGTATAGACAATTTTCTCGATAAGGGCATGGACAAATCTATGGACAATTATCGTGAAAATACCAAACGTGAAAAATCAGAAATGGAAACCATTAAGGCAAGTATCGATAAGCCCTTTGCTCAATTTGAGGAACTGGCCTTGGTGCGTGATAATCATTCTGCCGTTATCCGTGAACTACTATCCGTGAACTACAAAGAATGCAGGATGAGGTTGGCTATGTGAGTGAATGGAAGCCGAGGGAAAGATTGCAAAACCCTGTTGAAGCGCCAGTATCAAACACAACAATAAGGGTGGCGTAAATTTTGTTAGTTGTGATCTGTTCCGCCACTAGATTTTGTGTTACTGAATGGCGTTGATGTGTTTTAAGTCGGCCTGCTAATAAGTAAAAAATACAGCGATGTGTCATGTGATTTTTTTTTACGGCGCATCGCTGTATTGTTTACTTATTATTTGTACTTTGAAGAAGGTATTCATATGTGGGGAAAAATGTAAGTTGTTAAAGAAACGTTTTTATTTGATTATGAAAAAATGAAGACTGTTTTTAAAGTATGATTTGCTATTGTAATCTGTTATTTTTACATATAAAATGCTTGTTGTCAAGTGGTTGTTAACATGATATGTTTGATATAAGAGAATTTATTACTTGGCTTTACGAAGTGGAGCATGCCGAAATTTTTTTGTATTAAATGTATTTCAATGCAGTTTGTCACACTTTATCTTGAGGAATATCATGAGTTATCAAAGTATTAACACTACATTATTAAAATATGACCTCGACAATTTTTCAGTTGACCATCTCATGAAAGTAATGCCTGAAATTTTAGCATGGATTGATTCTTATGGACTATCTTCTAAAGATAGTAGATATTCTAAATATGAAAATATTATTAATGAATTTTATGAAATGAAAACACCATTCGAAACTGATGCTGTAAACAAATTTTCTCGTTTAAGTGAGTCTATATTAGAATGTTTTGACATTTTTTTTATATATAAATCATTTAAAAACGAAAAAAGTGAAGGATTTCGTGAACGTTTGAAAAAAGCTGTACGCGGTATAGATTTAGTAGACAATAATACTGAAGATGAATCAAGGAATTTTTTGTTTGAGTTGCTTGTGGCATCAGAGTTTGAACGTAAAAAATACGTAGTTGATTTTGACAATATAACAGACATTATTGCATCTAATGATAAATACTGTATCTTCGCTGAGTGTAAGAGAATTCGTTCAAAAAAGCAATTGATAAAAAGAATTGATAATGCTTGTAGGCAAATAGAGAGCAGAACAAAATGTAATGAAGCTTATAATTTAGTTTTCATTGATATAACATCATGTTTGTTTGATGATATTGAAAAAAAAGAATTTAAAAGTACTGCAGAAGCTTGTTCGAATCGAGAAATGACAATATGCAAATTTCTCAATAGTAAAAGAGAAAGTATTATATCAACAATTGATAAATATGAAAATAATATATCAGCATTTTGTGCAATGCACAGATCGTTAATTTGGGTTGATGATAATAATAATATTAGCTCTTTTTATTACACATCAAAACATATGAGAGTGCCAACTAAGTTGTCAGATGAAAAGTTAGAGAACTTATGTGAAATTATGAAAAGTACATAGCCTTTAACAAAGTAGGTAACTACTTTAACTGTAATATTATTTCATCGTATTTAGTTTAAATTTTACTAATTTTAGCACAGCATACTATATGATAAATGTTTATATTTTTTCAAGCTGGAGATTTGTAAATGGAAAATCTGACATTTAAAGTAAGTTCAGGGTTAAAAAATATATTGGGAAGGGAGCTTATAACAGATAAGCTTATAGCTATTTTTGAATTAGTAAAAAATTCTTATGATGCTGGAGCTTCTCGAGTAGATATCACTTTAAATAATATGTATACATCTAAAGCTTCAATTGAAATATCCGATAATGGATGTGGAATGTCAAAGGAAGACTTCAAAGAAAAATGGTTACATGTAGCAGCTTCAGAGAAAAAATATAATAGGCAGTTAAATAATTTAGGTTCACTTGAACGATCAAGGACATATGCTGGAGCAAAAGGGATTGGTAGATTTTCATGCGATAGGCTTGGTAGTATTTTAAAGATTTACAGTAAAACATCAATAGATGGTAAAGCTAATTTATTAAGCATTGATTGGAATGATTTTGAAGAAAATGATAACAATGAATTCATTAAAATCCCTGTTATGTATGAAGAAATCAAAGCTTTACCAAAGCGTCTGACAAAAGGTACAATTGTTCTTATTGAAAAACTAAGAGAGCACTGGACAAGAAATGATATGCTTGCGCTAAAAAAAGCGCTGGTAAAGTTAGTTAACCCCCACCATGTTCAAGATGATATTTTTAATATTTATCTTCACTGTTCAGATGAAATGGATACTGATTTAATTCAGAGTGAAGAGAGGGACAAAGTAAATGGCATTATAATTAACTATGTATTCGAAGCACTGGGGTTAAAAACTACACAGATAAAAGTTAAAATTTCTAAAGATGGCCGAACTATAACTACTGTAATGCATGATAGGGGAACTTTTCTTTTTGAGCTTGTTCAAGAAAGTAATTTTTCAAATCTAAGAAATATTGAATTTGAATTATTTTATTTAAACAGAAGTGCAAAGTTTAATTTTAACAAACTGATGGGGGCAAGAGCAGTAGATTTTGGATCAATTTTTGTTTATAAAAATGGCTTTAGAATAATGCCATACGGAGAACCAGGTACCGACTGGTTTAATATCGACAGAAGAAAAGCCCAAGGCTATAATAGATATCTTAGCACAAGAGAGCTTATGGGTAGTCTTGTAATTCTTGGAGATAATGCTGATTTTAAAGAATCTTCAAGTCGAGATGGTGGTTTTATAAAAAGTGTAGCTTTTAATGAGCTTGAAAGTTTTTATATGAACCATGTTCATCGTCCTCTAGAAAAGTATGTTGTTCATTTGATTGCTTGGGGAGATGAAAGAGATGCTGGAGAGAAAGCATTAACTCCTGAAGATGTTGCAGATGAAATTGTAAAATTTATAACAAATTATGAAAGAAATGGCAATATAATCTCTCTAGATGTTGGCGAACTTTTTATTGATTTAGTTAAGTCAAACCACAAAAACAATGAGAATAGCTCATTAGAAAAAATGAAAAATATTGCTACCAAATACAAAGACAATGAACTTGACAAGCTTGTTGAAAATGTAGCAACTAAAACTAAAAGATTAAAGAAAGACAAAAATGAACTAGAAAAGCTTGTTGATGCTACTGAGGAAAAGCTAGAGCAAACGACTGCTGAACTAGAAACGAGTAAGCAGCAAGCAATTTTTCTGAAAGGACTTACTAATCCAAAGTTTGAAAACGCAACAGAAGCACTTCATTTAATGAATACGTATGGAAAGAGCATAAAAATCAATATAGATAATATAAAAAATATTATTTCGAAGTATAAAAATATTGAATTAGAAGCTCAAGTCTATGATTATATTTATGATATACTTTATGCAACTCAAAAAATTGATAGTACATATACTTTCGCGTTCGCAGCAGACTACGATATAAGACATATTAAAAAAGAGGTTAATTTACAAAGTTTTACGATTCAATATATTGATAATGCGCTGTTCGCTAAAACAGGTGATTTCATAAAAATTAAAGTTATTTCTGAAGAAAAAAACATTATGATTTCAATTACACCTATAGATTTTACAATGATACTAGAAAACTTTGTTTATAACTCGTTCAAGGCAAAGGCAAAAAACTTAATTATAGAAATACTTGAAGAAGAAGAGTTTGTTGTAGTCTCTTTTGTTGATGATGGTATCGGATTGAGTAAAAAAATTTCAAATGCAAATGACGTTTTTGAACTTGGTTTTTCGACAACCAATGGAACAGGGGTTGGATTAGCCCAAGCTAAAAAAGTTATAGAATCTTGGGGAGGAACTTTAGAGGTTGTTACTCCTCAAAGTAAAGGTTTCGCTTTAAAAATGAGGTTAAAAAAATGACTTTAGAGTTTAATATTTTATGGGTGGAAGACAATGAAACTTGGTATAAGGCGTTTAGTAAAAAAGTTCACGAACATTTAGAGTCTCTCTCTTTTATTCCTAGATTTGTTTGGCATCAGACTATTGAACGGGAAAAGCTTTCTTCAAGCCTAGACACAATAAATTTTGATTTAATTTTTGCTGACTTAAATCTTGGTGATAGAAGCAGAGGTAGCGAAGCTATTGAGGTTATTCGTGAAAGCCAAATATTACCGGATATTTTGTTTTACTCAACAGATGGCATAGAAAAAATTAAAGAAGACATTTCTCCAAGATTTTTTGAAGGTGTGTACATTGCAAATAGAGACGACTTGTTATTGATGCAACGTATTGAAGAGTTGATTGACAAGCTTGTTAAAAGGGCTAATGAAGCTTATACTGTTAGAGGAATGGTGTTGGATAACTTAAGCGAGTTTGATGCAAAATTAAAAAAAATAATTTTAACGTTTATAGAATGTGCAAATGGAGAACAATCTAATAGTTTGGATGATTATGCTAAAAATAAAGTATTAAAACAGCTAGAAGAACACCATGCTAATTGCGAAAGTTGTAGTGCAAATTTTATTACAGAATCTCTACAGAACTCATTTTTAATTGACTCTTTTAAATTATCATTAATAGTAAATAGTATATTTAAAAATCACTACAATAAATATATTGAGATGAAAAATTTTCATGCCAACTATAATTCTAAAATAATTAATGAGCGGAACCTTCTGGCTCATGCCGTAAAGGATACATCAAGTAGCAATAATTTCTATGTTCTTACAAAGGATGGAACAAGAATCGATTATGACTCAGAAAAATGCTTAGAGCTAAGAAAAAATATTGTTGATTACCATAAGAGAATTGATGAAGCTACTGCTTTTTTAATGAAACAGTTGAAAAAAAATTAGTAATTATGCTCAAAGCATTGAAAACAGGTAAGACCTGCTTCCCTCCACATTTTAACAACGCTTGAGCGATCATCAAAGACGAAGCTGATAGAGAGTGTTTGCTGGATTTTCTTAAGAAGTTCTGATTTTACTAACGCATCGGAACGGTAGTCGTTACTGCTTCTCATGTACAGAGCATCATATTCTATGCCATTCCATAGTAGCCATTGTTCTGTTATTGTTTTGTACTCTTCTGGCCTTGCTGTTACTATAATCATTTTATATGAGCCAGAATTTCTGATGACCCTGTATAGTTCAAGAACTTTTTCATGCGGTATGTCATCACCCATATTTGAAAAAAACTCTTTCCAATTATGCTTGTCTTTTTTTAGAATTTTTTGCCTCTGTATATTGTCAGCTAGGGTTCCATCAATGTCAAAAATAACAGCTTGTTGCATGTTTTTTTCCTATAAGCAGTAGATACTTCTTTTTGCTAAAAGATTATACAAATATTTTCCTAAAATTTCAGCCATCAAAGGAGGAACAGCATTACCTACTTGTGTATATCTAGGGCAATCATCTCTTCTGCGTATTCCACCAGTTGTATATCTTCCTTGAAATTCAAACCAATCCGGAAACGACTGTAATCGAGCATTTTCTCTTACTGTTAAAACTCTCGGTTCATCATAATGCAAGCAATCGTCTGGTGACGTTGTAATAGTTGAGGAGAAAGTGTCTGGGCAAAGCACACGAAGGCATTGCTTTTTTATATTAAATTTTTCTCTAATTCTAGCTGGAATTGATCGCCCTTTTTCAGCATTTGCTAAAATATACTCAAATTTTTTCTTTGTTTCTGGTCGATGCTTGGGAATTCGTAAGCTATTTGGCATATCACTCGAAATACATCCCGCTCTCAAGTATGTAAGATAGGAGTTTAATTTTTTAGGCGGTATATACTTCAATTGTTCAAAGCCTTTGCAGTCAACACACTCTATTCTAGGCTTCCCAACAATTTTTAAATCATTTATAGCTTCTTTAACAGAAGTTAATTCAGCGTTCAGCTTGTTTTCTTTTTTAAACCATTTACAGAAAATGCTTATTTCTAAAAAAAATTGATCTTCTGTAAGGTTACTGACTTTACATTGATTCAGAATGTCTTTTCTTAATGCAATCATTACAAATCGAGGACGGGATTGCGGAACTGCAAAATCTGATGCAGGGAGAATCTTTTTAAAAACTTTATAGTTAAGCTTTTCTGATTCAAGCTGCTCAACGACATAGTTTGCATAAGGGCTTTTAAATATATTATTAGTAGCTGTTTTAAATGGCGCTTGAAAACCTTTTACATTTTCAAGCAAAATAATTTTAGGTTTTATAATTGATACGATATCAATATATTCTTCCGTAAGTCTATTTCTTGGGTCATCAGGGTTGCGCAGACCAACAAAAGAAAAACCTTGGCACGGTGGGCCCCCCGCAATTAAATCAACCTTGCCTTCTAGGGTATGCAAGTGCTGCCTGTATTTTGAAAGTAAATCATGTGTGGTTAGGTTTTGAATGGGTAGCCACTCTTGCCATGAAAAGCCGTTAGTAATTTTTTTTTCAGACAGATTGTACTGTAGAGTAGAAAATGCGTCCTTATTTTTTTCAACAGCAAAAATGCCTTTAAACCCAGCCTTAATTAAACCTAAAGAGAGTCCACCGCAGCCAGCGAAAAGGTCAATAAAAGTATATGGGGTGTTATTTTTCATAAACAAATCCGCTGTATAAAATGGTTTTTAAGGGCATTACTTTTTTGCATTATACTTAATGTGGTGCAAAATGTCCAGATGAAATCACAACAAGCAGTTTGAGATTTTTATCGCAGTACGTAAGAATTGATTACACTCATTTTTTAGATCTACGTTTTTCTATATTCATTAGGAAAAAGTTTCACTTTGATACGCATGTTATAAACTTTGTTTGATAATAGTTTGGGTATAACGTAGGTATTTAGCTTATCTTTTTAGGTGTTAAGAGTATAGTTCTTGTTGTTAGCTTAGGCTTTTGCTCTATCCTCTGCCAATGTTCTTTATGTTTTTCATATCGCTGTAGAGCTATGTCCCCAGCGACGCCAAAGGCATAATTTGCTGTGCGTTCAGCATATTGTTGCCAATTACGGCCTTCTTTCGTGCGTATGGCAGGGGCACACTCTGCTATGGCGTCCATGATGGCTTGAGGGCTATGGCCAGTTGCTCTCATGCGCACGGCAATCATGGCATCAAGGCGTGAAAAATCCTCAATATTTATGTGGGCGCGTATGTCTTTATAGTGAGTGTGATACGCAGCAGTAGCAGAGCCAGTGGGCAAATTCCGTATCTGATGGGGGCCGGGGTGTGTCTGCTTTTGCCTTTCTTGTTCTTCGTATTTCTTGGCTATTGCTCTGGCTGTGAGGTGTGCTTTGATGCATTCTTGCTTCTCTGCAAAAAGAAGCTTTACTCTAGGGTAAGAGCCGTCAGTATTTTGGTGCTTGGGCTTCATATTGCCGAAGCCTGGCGCACGATGGGGATGTATGCAACCTGACAGCTTAGGGTCGCCATATTCCCTATTGAGCTGTTCCGTAAGTCTATTACTTGCTTCACGGCTAAAGGAATTTTGCACTCTCGGAATGGTCAAAATGCACTGATAATTCTTGGGGGAGCTTTCCAAAATGACAGCAGGGATAAAACCGTCTTTGCGTAAACGTGCTACATTTTCAGCGGTCATGTCATCAATAAGGATATGGTGTTTGTCGTCAGACAAAGGCGTATAGTAGATATTTTCCCTACGAGCTTGTAGCTTGAGCATGGTGGGAATATTCGCCAACATTTCATCAGTGGTGAAGCCTTTAGTCACGCCATCTCGTTTGTCTAAGATAAACGTCTTTTTACCACCGCCTTTATCCATTTTAATACAGGTTACCCGATAGCGACTGGCATTAACGGCTTGAGCATAGCGTTCAAAGGCTTTGGCTTCTGTAATGTTGCTATCAAGGACTTGGGGTGTTTCCATAGGTGTTACCTCTTGGTGCTTATCCAGTTCACGTCTATAACGCCAAAGTGCGGCTTGCTTATGGAGCTGGCGAGAGTGTAGCCATGTTTCAAAGTGTGGACGCGCAGAATTGCGCTTTTGTTTGATTTTTAGCTTGCGGTTATCCCGTAATGTTTTTAGCTCTTCCTTTTGCTGAATGCTCAAGAAGTGCCGTGCCACATTGAGAATGTGTAGGCCGTGGCTTTTGAATTTATTAATGGTGTTTTGCTGCTCTTGCTTGTGCCTTTTCTTGGCATGGGCAATGGCTTTTTCTGCTTCGCTGATGTCCACTTCTTCGGTGGAGGCAAGAGCTTTGTCAGCGCATTTAGCTTGGTATTCTTCCCATTCTTCTTGATTGACTTTGCTTACTGGTTCGGGTGCTACTTGCTCTGGAATTTGTGAGTACGTTCCTGCCACAAATGCGCCTAACTTTTTGGTCAATTTCCCCATGCTAAAGTTGCGGTCAATAGAGGAAGCTTTGACAGCAATGGCCTTATTTTTTGACGGCACAAAGACCACTGCGCCTGAGCCTTTCTTTTCAAAGCGGAAGCCGATTTGCGCCATGCCCTCATGAAGTTCTTGCCATGTTTTGGCTTCAGATATGATTTTATGCCCACGTTCTTGGGCTATGCGTTGCGCAGACTTCTCGCCTGTGGCATGTTCAAATTCTGCGGCTTTTGCAGATGGCTTTCTGGCTTTTTTCACATCCCTGCGCTTGGCAAGTTCGCCGTTTTCCAAGACCACATAACGGGAGTTATCTTCGCTTTGCCAGCCATGTTTATGCTCAAGAAGTGCCACCACTTTATGCGCCGCTTCAATGTCAAAACCTCTGTGCGGTTGCACCACTTTTCCAGTGGCTTCACACATGCGGTTGACCGCTATATGGACGTGATAATTTTCGGTGTCCTTGTGCAAAGCATAGATGACTTGATGCCCCTCAAGCTTCATGTTTTTCAAGAAAGTATCCACTACATCGTCAACTTGTTCGTGCGTAGGCTGCTCATCTTCTCGCCACGAAAAGAGCCAATGTGTTACTGGCATACGGCTGTAAATGCTTTCTTGGGCAAGGCCTATCATCTCGGATTTTTGCCCATAATGCTCAAAGTGAATGAAGTTTCTGCTTCCTGCATAGGCCACTTTTTCACGCTTATTTTTTTCGTGAGGAAAGCGGATATAATCCACAAGGTCGGCAATTTGCCTTTCCTTGGGCTTTTGCATGGCTGAACGCTTTATCTTCTTCACAATCATTTTTGTGAAACTCCAATTTTTCTCACTGTACAAAGCAATTCTTGCAGCACCTCTTCTTGCTTTTGAAAGAGCTCTTGAGGGGCTTGTGCCTCACGCATGGTTTCAAAATTGTGCTTGAGTAAACCGCCAATTCTACGCAACTCCCTAATGGTTATTACGTCCGTATGGGCAATAATGGGCTTGCGCCCAAAGAAACGCCTCCGCAAATATTCTGACCGTGAAGTACCAATAATGCTTGCAAGCTCGTCAAGGTGCGCTTTTTCCATTTTGCTGACCCGAAGGCTTATCCAAATTTTGGGTTCTTCTGTATTTTCTGCGTTTTTTTCCTTCATGGCCTTTCCTTCTGTCTTTGTGCCTTTCTGCCTTTTGCCTTTAGCTTGTGAGAAGCGAAGCGCCGAAACAAGCGGGTGTCCAGAGGGCGAAGCCCTTTGGCAGGATGAGCGGTGAATGTCACGGCTACCATCCTGCCAAGAAAATGGCCTGTCGTGTACTGGCTATGTTAGGTAGATGCCAAAAAAAATTATAAGCTTGCACAAAACTCAAAAAAGGAGGTGGGTAATGCCTAAAGACACTCGCATTCATTTGGAGCAAATAACAAAAATCCAAAAAATGCTTCGTGAACTCCCGTGTAAAGAAAACGTCAAAACACGAGATGAAGCGGTGGGAATTTTAGGAAAAGATTTTCGCATGGTGGCAGAAAAAGGATACAGCCCACAAGAAATAAGTGCCTTACTCAAGCAAATAGGCATTTCCATTCCTGTATCGCATTTACGAGAACCCATGCGCCTCAAAGAGCGAAAAAAAAGTGCTGTTTCACAGGAGGAAAAAGCTGAAAATAAAATTGTTACTCACATCAAGAAAAATACAAAAAACGATGATTTTTATGTGCCTGATACCCCTCTCGAAGAACTGTAAAAACAAATATAAAAGGAGCTCAGTATGAAAGAAATGATGCCAATTTTCTACGTTGGAGGCAGTAAAGGTGGTGTTGGAAAAAGTATGTTTTCTTTTGCGCTTACCGACTATCTCATAGCACAAGGAAATAAAGTTTTTCTCATGGATACAGACACCGCAAATCCCGACATCTATAAAGCACACCATGCCCACACAAATGAAAATTTAGAATGCTGTTTGTGCAATCTCGATACTGCTGATGGTTGGATTACCCTTGTTAACGCTTTGGAAGAATTGCCTGAGCATATCTGCGTCATCAATGCCGCTGCACGGAGTAATAATGGTGTACAAAAACATGGTGCTATTTTGTCTGAAGCTTTGGCTGAGTTACAGCGTGACTGGATTGCATTTTGGATCATAAACAGACAGCGTGATTCAGTGGAGCTATTGCGCATTTTCTTGCAAAATTTTCAACAGAAAACAGTATACGTTTGTCGTAATTTATACTTCGGTGCAGAGGACGATTTTGAATTGTATAACTCATCAAAAGCTTGTGAGCTTATAGAAAAAAGCACCTCTACGATGAATTTCTCAAACTTGGCAGACCGAGTGGCAGATAAAATTTATTCAGAACGTATTCCCTTATGGTTGGCACATCAGCAATTGCCCATTGGCGACCGTGCGGAACTGAGGCGTTGGCAAAATGCTTGTAAAAAAATGTTCCAACCTATTATGCAAAAGGAAGTATAAGTTATGGACGGAAAACAAATTCTCCGTTATGAAAAACTGTTGGGTCGTGACCTTACAAATAAAGAAATTGAACGCATACAACGCATAAAAAACACCATAAAAATAGCAGACAACGATGCGCTTTGGGATATACTTATCGCCATAGAGTTTCAACGTTCATTTTATGAAAACATCCCTCATGAAATCGAGAAAAAAACACAGAGTATTTTTGAAAAATTATCTCTTGCGACTGAAAAAGAAATCCATCTTGTGCAAGACAAATTAGCTGAAAAAGTCATTGCTCGTGCCGATACTTTGGCCTTACAAACCCACGGTATGACTTTGCTTACATGGGGAACAATGGCCTTATCAGCCTTACTTGCTTACAGTGGCATATTACTTTTTGCTGGGTATAACATTGCACAAAACGGCATTTCATCGTGGCAATTTTTGCGTATGCCAATGGGGGTAATTCTGGGAGCTTTAGGACTTATTTGTGGATGTATTTGCGGTGTCTTGAGCGCAAAAAAATATGCTCAAGATGATAAACTATGGCGTAAATATTCGGCAATAGCATGTGGAACTTTGAGTATTGGTGCGGTATTATTTGCTTTAACTTTTTCTTTGAAATAACATAAAACATACTGCAAGTGTAGAAAAAATATACGCTTGCAGTATGTTTTATTTATGTATTGTGGCTATGCCCATGATTACAGTCTTTAGGGCATACTTTAAATTGTACATGCCCTGGTAATGGTGGGAGGCAATCATGTACATCTTCTCCCAGTTGTAATAGTGCTACATGTAGATTTTCGAGCCATATTTTTGCAAATGGTTTATGCGCTAAGGTACCAATATGATGGTATGCGCACTCAAAACCTTCTGCTTGTAATGCTGATAACCATGAATTTGCTTGTTTTCCGACTATATCAAGCATGAAGTGATGTCCCGGAACACATAAAAACGGAACCAAGTGTATTTTTTTTATTTGATTCATTTTAAGTTTTGCTACAACAGTATCTAAATCAAGACCGTCCCCCATAAGAGTACCCATAATGTAATTGGACGATAAGGTATGTATAAAACCTTGAAGGGCGTGATAGTATATCTGTGCGTCATGATATGTTCCATGCCCTACAAAAATAACTGCATCTTCTTTGTTTATTCCCGTGGGTATGTAGCTTGGCATAGCTTCAACCACTTCGTGAATGAAGCGCTCAGTCATAAGTGGTAAACCCACAGTAACTTTTTGTAAGCCTTTACGAGGGTGTTCTAAGGCTTTTGCTTGTTGTATAGTCCACTCATATTCTACTCCCGGCACAGTATGCAAAGACTGTACTGCCACATGAGTAAAGCCTAAGTCATGCATATGAGTTAGGGCTTGCGTAACAGTAAAAGCTTCTTCGGCATGTTTTTTTATTTTTCGGCGCACTTTATCGGCTGTATAAGCTCTAAATATTGGAACACGGGGAAAGTATTGATGTACTTTTTCTTCAAAGTCATCATAGTAATGGCGCACATCGGCTACGGTAGTTCCAAATACAGAAAGCAAGATACCAACTTTTGTAGGGCGTTCTCCATGATGATGGTGCTTATGGCAGGAATGAACGTGATGCATAAATCCTCTTATAATATATAAACGCGGTGCTACTCATCAACGTGAGGCTTAATATCCAAAAGCTTTGTTCCTGATAAACAGTCTAATCCCCGTACAACTATTGTGTTATCAATGATTTCTAAAATCTCTACCGTAGATGCTGCTATGGGGTTGGGTCTATGTGGAGAACGTAATGTAAACGTACCTACTATGTCTTTGGAATAGAGTTTTTCTTGAAGCAGTAGCTCCCTATTGGAATGGTCAAACCAATAAAGCACTAAAATTTTTTTAGATACGCTTAATCCTAACATTGCTGATGCAAATTCTGGATAGACTATGATAGTGCATTTTTCGCCATTTTTTACTGTATAATTAGGGCATTGTTCAAGCTCTGTAAATGGTGTTTCAATTTCGCCAATAAATTTAAGCTGTGCATTCATTACGGACTCCGCAGTAAAAAGTTTTGCAATATTGTTTTAATAAATAAAAAGCGATACATGCTGTAATTATTTCAGAAAATACCATGACACTCCAAATTCCTTGTTCAGGGAAAAATTTTGGTAAAACATAAATACCTACAATAACAAAAAGCAGCTCACGCAATAAAGATATACATGTTGCTGTGCTAGCCTTTTTGGTTGATTGAAAAAGAGTCGTCACCATCATGTTATAGGCTTCAAAAGGGAAAGATATAAAATATATTTGCAAGGCGATGGTTGTAATCTCTACAATATGCGTATCAGAAATGAAGAACGAAGCTATTTCCTTTGCAAAAAAAGCAATTCCAAAATAAATCAGTATTGATACAATTAAACTATGCCGTATACATATAGTAAATACTTCATATATATTTTGCATCCTCTTAGCACCAAAGTAAAAACTTACTAAGGGTTGTAGGGTTTGGGTATAGGCTATGAGGATAAATACCGTTGCAAAGGCAATTTGACTAACAATGGAAAATACTGCCATATGTTGTGGCGAGTAGAGATTTAATATGGTAAAATTGAAAAAAAATCCTGTTATTGCCGAACTGGAGTCCACAAAAAAAGTGGGTAGCCCCATATGCAATATTTTCTTAGCGAGCTGAAATTGTATTTTTTCAAATTGCCAACGTAAGCTATGGCCTGCTTGAATGAAATGGAAAAGTAGTACTGTGAACATGACGAACCAAGATATACTTGCGGAATACGCCGCACCACGCACCCCCATTTCAAGCTCAAAAATAAATATATAATCAAGTACAAAACCTAATATGGTAGAAATAATTTGAGAATAGAACGTAATTTTAGGATTACCATCATTACGAATAAAAGAACTTAAGGCAATAGCCATACCCTGAAAAGGGATAAACAGAAGTATAATTTGCATATACTCTTTGGAAGCATTCCATAATTCTTTTTCTGCCCCGAGTATGGTTAATAGCTCATCCAAAAAAAGTAATGTTCCACCATTTAATATAAGGCAAAATAGTATGGCAATACTCAAAGATTGAGCAAATATTTTTTGACTTTGAGCGAGGTTATTTTTTCCTTTCTCTATCCCCATAAGCGTACAACCGCCAACGCCGATGGCTCCCATAATGGCTGCAAAAAATGCTATAAAGGGCATGGCCATCATTATAGCCCCCAGAGCAAATTCACCAGCACCTCTACCTAGCATCATGCCGCCAAGTATCATAAAAAACGCTTTAGAAAGCATAGATAACTGCAATGGCAACAAAAAAGCATAGAAAGTTTTTCGTACAGGGGCATCAAAAGAAATAATCAAAATAACCTCGCTCAATTAGAAATAATTTATAGATACACTACATGTGTTCTTCGTACATAATAGCAGGCTTTATGTCCAAAAGCTTTGTACCGTTTACGCAATCAAGGCCATTTACTTGCACAATATTTTCCGAGATATTTTTTATTTCCACTACAGCCGCACCTATGGGGTTTGGACGATGCGGAGAGCGTAAAGAGAACACGCCTACTTTAGCTCCATCATCAAGCGACACTTGCTCAATGGCTGAGTTATCTAAAAGGTGTAACCAATAAAGAATTAAAATTTTATCATGCTTTTTTAAGCCTTTTAATCCCTGTTGATAATTCTCTCCAAGCACCAATGAACAAAGAGGTCCTTCTTCCGATGTGTTACGAGGGCATTGATCAATATCGTCGTAAGGTGTTTGAATTTCACCGATAAATGTTAACATGTAGTCTCCTTTATGCAAAAATAAAAATGCTTTTACTTGAATAATATGAATATACAATGTATAGTTACTATACAGTCAAGGTCTTTTACAAAAAGCATTTTACTCTATGGGCGCAGCATGAAAAAAGAATATTTTAAGATAAGTGAAGTTGCAAAACTTACAGGAATTACTCGGCAAGGGCTCATTTTTTACGATAACTCTGGTATCGTAAAAGCTGCTTATGTGGCAGAAAATGGATATAGGTATTATACCATAGAGCAGATACATCAAATTCATCTTATAAAAATCTGTATGGAATTTGGTGTATCTCTTAAAGAAATAGCGAAATACGTTAGTGAAAGAAAATCTGAAGACATGCTTGAATTTTTAACCCATGTTCAAGAAAAAATTAAGCAAAAAATAATTAGCTCAAAAAATTCCTTGGCCATGATTAAAAGGAAAAACATTGATATACGAAAGCATTTAAAAATTCAAAATGACGATACTGTGCACTTTGAACAAAGACGAGAACGTAAAGTGCTTTGTAGTAAACCTCTTGCTGTCCATGACCAAGAAAATATGGGACATTTTAAGGTAAGCCATGCTTTTGAAATGGAATTAAAAAAACACGGCATTGTAACTCTAGGTTTAGATACCATCATAAATAAAGAGTTACTTACTTCTGATTATAAAAACGAAATATCTTATTTTTGTCTACCTATGCCGCAAAATCATGTACCGATTCCTTCCAAAATTATTATGGGTGGTCTTTATGCCGTAATATATCACAGGGGGGAATTTCGCTATTCCAATGAGGCGTATAAACGTTTACTACAGTATCTTGACGATAATAGTTACAAGATAATAGGTGATGCCTATGAAAGCGTGTTAAATAATTTTCTTTTTGAAGATGACCCTGAGAATTTTCTACTAGAAATTGCTATACCTGTTCAAAAAAAACAATAGCGAACTTCATTTAAAAATATGCAGGTCGCTATTGTAATAATGTAACTTATCCTATTCTTATAACTTCATTTCGAAGCCCAAACTCCATTCCACAGGACTTAAATAAGTTTCATTGCCCGCATTTTGGTATGAGCTGAGAATATTATTGATATTGAAAGAAAGAGTATATTTTTCTTCCCACGTCTTGCTCAAAGAAAAACCTACTTTATGAAAATCTATGGTCTTGTCTTCAAAAGTGTAGAAATCATCATAGAATTTCCCCCATATTGAAGCCTTTAAATCCCAAGGCTTATAATTATAGTCAAGGCTTAGACTGTATGTATTTTTAGCAGAATTGATAAGTCTTTTGTCGTCGGTAAGGTTCATGGCATCGTTATGCGCATATTGTATTGTAGCTGTGAAATGCTCCAAGAAATGCACACTTAAATCTGCTTCTACGCCACGAATGCGCGCTTTACTGATATTGTTTTTTATGGCTTCACCGGGGCCTCCGGGGCCGGGCAAGCGTATAAATTCAAAATCCATATAATCTTGAATTTCTGTTTGGAAGTAACCTATGGAACCTGAGATATTTTTATAACGTCCTTCATAACGAATATCAAAACTTTGGCTTCTTTCAGGTTTTAAGTCAGGATTAGGTAGTGCTGTGCCAAAACCTAATTGTTGCTCGCCATAAAGGTCCATGAGTTCCGGAGCACGAAAGCCAAAACCATAATTGGCTTTAATACGATGGCCTTCAATAAATTCCCATACAAGGCCAATACTTGGTGTGAAACTGCTGCCATAGGTATCGTATGAGTCAAAACGAGCGGCTGGAATAATACGCAATGTATCATCAAACAAGCTTATTTCGTTTTGTGCATATATGGCAAAACGTGTTTGGTTATTTGTTCCGGTAATGCTTTTACTGTCAATAGAATCTGTTTTGACTTCTATACCCACAGTGAGTGTATTGTAGTCATTAATAAACCATGTATCTTGAGCTTCAAAAGCATAGGAGGTGTATACGTTGGTATAGTTGGAGTGCCCCGTGTTTTGTTCACGATTTTTATCTCTTGTTTGGCTAAAACTTCCTGTAAATTTATAGCTATGGTCATCCACAGAACCTGAATACACAAGAGCTGTGGAATAGCGCAACCTATCTACATAATTTTTTGTCCTAGTTCCCCCCATCATAGGGTCGAAACCATAACTTTCTTTATGATTATATTCATCTGAAATGTCAGCAAAAAGTCGTAGTTCGTGATTATCATTGAATGAGTATCCAATATTGGCATTGGCATTGACATTAAAGCCTGTATTGGGCTTTTCCCAGCCATTGGTGGCATACATATCTCTCTGAGCACCGTAGAAGTTAGCAAATTGACCGCTTAATATAGCGTCCCATTTTCCTATTTTGCCAAAATCAATGCTGGCATAATTGTTAGTACCATAATTGCCACCTGTCATGCCTATGGTGACTTCACGCTCTGCAGATTTTTTGGTGATGATATTGATAACACCGGCTATGGCATTGGAGCCATAGAGCGCACCTGCAGGTCCACGAACTATTTCAACGCGTTCAATATTAGCCGCATTCAAAGTACGCATGATTTGTCCATTTATTTCACCGGGAGTCCCTGCTCCGGCAGGACGACGCCCATCAACCAGAATGGCAACGTGGTCATCATGCATTCCTCGTAGGCTTAGGCCACCCCCATGAACGCCGTTTACCTCTATATTAAAGGCACGCTCTAAAATGTCACGAGGGTTTTTTGCATTAACCTTTTTAATATCTTCTTGGGTAAATACTTCCATTGTTGCAGGCACATCCGTAACTAACTCTTCTGTGCGTGTACCCGTTACGACCACAGGGGTTAATGTTATGTCCGTTTGGGCAGTAATCTCTGGCGTGGCTTGCGAGTCCTGAGCAAAAACTGTGTTGCTATAGAGTAGCACAGAAAAAATAAGCCCCAATAATGAATACGTTTTTTTGTTCATAATTCCTCTATTCCTCTGTTAAAATAAAGCTTTTTGCTTCTTAAAATGGTTTCAGAAACGATTTCCATTTTCATTATGGGATATATAGTAACTATACAGTCAAGTGTTTTTTTGAAAAGCAATTATTTTTTCTCTTAGCGTAAAAACTATTAAATATTAATATATTATAAAGTTAATATTATTTTGCGAGAACTACTTGACTGTATACTAACTATATACTTTATGCTTGCTACAAAGTCCTAATTTTGCCAAAGGAGAAGACATGTTGACTAACTATATAAAAAGTTCTTGCCTATTTTGTAGTGCCGGATGTGGTATTGTTATTGAAATGCAAGACGGTAAACCCGTCAAGATTACCGGTGATTCGGATTGCCCATCCAACAAAGGGGTTTTATGCGTTGTGGGTAAAAATGCTTTAGAGCAACTATACAGCCCAGACCGCTTGCAATATCCACTAAAAAGGGTGGGAAAAAGAGGTGAAGGTAAATGGCAAAGAATATCTTGGGATGAAGCTTTAGATATAATTTCTCTAAAGTTTGGAGATATAAAAGAAAAGTTCGGTGCCAAGGCCTCACTGTTTATGCGTGGTGGTACTAAGGGGTATTGTGACAGTTTACTCTTACGTTTTGCAAATGCCTACGGAACGCCCAATACCTCTATGGCGGCGCCGCTGTGTTTTTTACCTACATTACGAGCGCATTTTACTACCTACGGTTATTTTTCTACGCCAGATTATGAAAATACCTCTTGTGTTATGATGTGGGGTGTCAATAAGTCTGCCACCTCCTTGCCGGATAGTTTACGTCCCACACAAGCTATGCGTTCTGGTGCTAAACTTATTGTCATTGACCCAGCAGAGACGAGTTTTACAAAAAAAGCAGATATATGGGTACGGTTGCGCCCCGGTTCTGACCTTGCCCTAGCACTTGCACTCATTCATGTCATTATCTATGAGAATCTCTATGATAGAAATTTTGTAGACCAATGGATTTTCGGCTTTAATGAGCTCAAAGAGCATGTGAAAGAATATACACCAGAAAAAATGAGTGAAGTAACATGGGTTTCTGCTGAAACAATCCGTAAAGTGGCAAGGATGTATGCACAAAGTGCCCCTGCTTGTCTTATTAGCGGCAATGGCATTGAACATGGCATAAATAATTTTCAAATAGCCAGAGCCACATGTATTTTGCGTTCACTAACAGGGAATTTAGGCAGAAAAGGTGGTGATATTGACTGGACAGAAGCTCCTGTTATCCCAGCAGCGTCACGAGAGCTTTGGTTAAATGGCTTACTTTCCGATGAAGAAAGAGCACAAAGTATTAGTGCAAAACAAAAAATGCTGCCGGGCAATCCTTATCAATTACATCAAGATATTACCAAGGCCATTCTTGAAGGCGACCCGTATAAGCTTCGAGCTGTGTATTTAATGGGGGCAAATCCTATTCACTCCTTTGCGGACTCCCAAAGAACCTATGACGCTTTAAGCAAAGTGGAATTTCTTGTGGTGGCAGACCAGTATATGACGCCGTCTACCAAGTTAGCTGATATTATTTTACCTGTAACGACGCATTTAGAGCATGACCGCATTCATGTGGCGGAGTTTTTGCCTACAGTGCAAATTATCCAAAAGGTAGCTCAAGTAGGTGAATGCCGCTCCAATGCACAAATATTTATTGACCTTGCACAACGTATGGGGCTTGGGGAACATTTTTGGAAAAATGAACAAGAGTTTCTTAACCATCTTCTTGAACCATCTGGCATGACCTTTGAGGAATTACGCCAAGTAGCACATATTCCTTGTGAAAAGCGATACAATTTTTTTGAGCAAAGCGGCTTTGATACACCTTCAAGGAAGGTAGAGTTATATTCTAGTTTGTTAGAAGAATGGGGATTTGACCCTTTGCCCATACACAAAGAACAACCCGAATCGCCTTATAGTGAGCCAGAGCTCTACAAAGAATATCCACTTGTAATGACAAGTATTAAAATTGCTCCGTACAAACATTCATGCGGAAGGCAAATTTCAGTCCTGCGTACAAGCCATCCCGACCCCATAGCCAGACTACATCCTGAGACTGCGGCACAATATAATATTACGGATGGGAATTGGATGTACGTGGAAAATAAAAGAGGACGGGTAAAATTCAAAGCAAAGTTTGTAACAAGCATTGACCCAAGAATCATTATTGTGGAGCACGGTTGGTGGTTTCCCGAAAATGAAAGCGATGTGGACTATTGGTCAAAATCCAATGTTAACATGTTGACCTATGCGGACAAACCTTATGCCTCAGAAATGGGGTCAGCCACAGTACGAGGGCTTATTTGTAAAATATCATCTGCCAAGTAACTTCTCAAGTTTACAAATTACACATTGAGAGGTTGCCGTTTAAAAGTGCCGAAAGGCACTTTTTTTTATCTTAAGTGCATAAAAATAATTTTAATAGCATTTTATTGATGTAGCATGTCACATCATAAGTTTACTATTAAATTTAATTAATATTGCTCATCTACCTCACATAGCCAGTGTTGTGACCTCTTTCAGTTTGGTAATTGTCAAGAAATTACATTTTACCAATTTTAAGGGGAAACACATGTATAATCTTACATTAAGACAAAAAGAGCTCATATCTTTATTGTACAAAGGTTTTGATTTTCAAAGATATATCTGTTGAACTTAATATAAGTTATCAAACTGTTCGTGCTCATTTCAGAGATATACGAAATATTTTACAAGTAAATAGCAGTATAGATATTTTAAAAAAAATTTATCCAGATGGTGGAGATATAAATAATTTAAAATTAACACCTCGCGGAAAAAAAGTATTTTATCTCATGCTTGAAAATATGTACATTGAAGATATTGCACATCACCTTAATATTTCTGTGAGTGCTGTTAAGAGGCATAGAGAAAACATGTTTCTTAATAATAATTGTAGCTCTGTATTCCAATTGATTGGTATATTTTATGGAAATGTTAGGAAATGAAATATTAGTATAAATACATAAAAAAGAAAGGCTGTACTTTATGGAAGATGTTACTTCAGAAGAGTTTTTAACGCTTGAGCAGATATCTACCATTTTAAAGCTTGACCCTCGTACTGTGAGCAAGGTAGCTTTGTCCATAGGTGGTAGACGCATTGGTTACTGCTGGCGTTTCAAATTAAGTGCAGTGTTGGAGTATTTTGACAATGCCAAGTTTGAGACCAGACAAAGGGAACCGATGGATGGCACGAGTCGTGATAGACGGCAAGCAAGTAGCTTGCAAGTTCTTCCCGGCAGGAAAGAAGCATGGCCCCGAATGGAGAGCCGCAAAACAGTGGGAGGAAGAGCAAAAAAAAGAAGCTTTAGCTGGGATTGTGACCATTACGGACTTGGAGCGGCTTATGGAGTGGGGAAAGAGATATCTTGACCACGCTAAGCGCACCACATCCAGTGGGACATATAATAGGAAGAAAAGCATTATGCAAAGATTTTTCACTTTTTGTGGAACGGAAGGCATAAAAAACTTAGAAGCCATTACGCCAGCAAAAGCTTATAGCTTTCTTTCTGAGATTAATGACGAAAAAAGTGGCATAGCAGCAAACACATATCGCCAAAATATGCTGACGGCATGGAGTTGGGGTGTTGATTTTATCGATGGTTTTCCGCAGATATTATCTCCATTCAAAAAGGTTAAGCCTTTTCCAAGCCAGATGAATGACAGATATGTGCCGCCTGATGAAGATTTCATTAAGGTGCTTAATGTTGCCACAGGACAAGACCTCGTCATGCTACTTACGTTTTACTTCACAGGCGCAAGACGTAATGAAGTTATGCGCCTTACATGGAAAGACGTAAACTTGGAAGAGGGTAAAGTTTGCTTGACCGACAACAAAGCTGGTGGTGGCAAATCTCGTAAACGATGGATTAAGATGCACCCTGAGTTGATACAAGCTCTGAGTTGGTGGCACGAAAATCGCCCATGTAAGGTGGACAATGTGTTTATGAAAACACATCAAGAAAGTTCATTTGGCAATCCATTCTTGAGACGAGAAACTTTTATGAAACGTATATGCTTAAAAGCTGGCGTGAAACCATTTGGCTTCCATGCCATACGCCATAAGAGCGCAGCAATTACATTTTTGCAGTCGGGCTTAAACGCCGCACAAACTCTTATGGGGCATTACCAAGCCACAACAACAAATAGGTATATCAAGAGTGCAGGTCTGTACACAGACCAACAGGACATTGTTACAGCACTCGGTGAAAGTAACATTGGGCAGATGGTGGGACATTTGCTGACTAATAACATCTCTAAAGCTGTCTAGCTTACAGGATGTAAAAAATAAAATTGTAACCCAAAGTTTGTAACCCAGAAACTTTGATAACTAAAAAATCACTATAACTTATTGATATAAAACGCAAGACGTAAGGCGCAAAAAAATGTGCCGACGGTTGAAAAAGTGCAAATTGCGTCGTCAGACTTGCTTTTTACTCCAGTAACGTATGTCTTGATACGCGCCTTCCGTAAAAAACTTCGTCTTTCTCACATTTTAC
>CAYJHH010000032.1:0-23173 GCA_964369995.1 uncultured Desulfovibrionaceae bacterium | reverse complement strand
TGGGACGCCTCAATCTGCCGCAGACTACACTACAGACGTGGCGCCTTACGTGACCTTATGGGAAGAAGAAAAAGCACGCAGGGAAGTTGTTATACCGCCCACACTGGAAGAGGCCAAGCAAAGCAAAACCCAAGAAATTGACACCACAGCCACGGCTAAGATTACCGCAGGCTTTTGGTACCAAGATGAAACACTCATGGCCACCCCCCTACACTTTAGCTTTGGCACCGAAGACCAGAGCAATTTCAACTCTGCCATGAATGGGGCAAATCTGTATCTTATAAGCCAAGCTAGTGGGCAAAGTGTAGCAGTGCCAAGCACCATTGGATGGAATGGCTACACAGACCTTGAGCACACCAATATTATACCTTTAACCTTTAATGCTTCTCAATTTGTGCAGTTTTGGGGCTACGCAGAAACCGTGCATAAAAACGGCATTCTCACGCAGGCTAGGGCTTACAAAGAGCAAGTGACAAATGCGGTAACCGTAGAGGCTGTAAACGCCATACTTTGGAGCTAACATATGACATACCTTAAAAAAATCGGCATCGCCATTGACCAATTATGTAATGCTATACTGGGTGGCTGGCCGGACAATACCCTCTCAAGCCGTGCCTACCTGTGGCATAAAGAGCGTGTGCGCTCCTGGCCGCGCCGCCTCCTAAACGCCCTATTTTTTTGGGAGGCAGACCATTGCAAAGCAAGCTACGCAAGCGAACTTGCCAGAAACCATTTACCCAAATCCATGCGAGGTTACTAATATGAAACACTTTTCTGACCACGAATTTGCTTGTAAATGCGGCCAGTGCGGCCTTGGCATAGAATCCATGGACCCGCGCCTATTAGCCATTTTAGAGGCCACGCGCGAAGCCCTAGGCAAACCCATGCGCATAAACTCTGCCGTGCGCTGCGCCAAGCACAATGCCGCCGAGGGCGGCTCCAAAGGCAGCGAGCATGTGCCGCAAAATACAGACACCGGCAAAACCACAGGAGTAGACATACACATCCCCGATTCCGCATTCCTCTTTGCCCTTGTGGGGCAGCTGTACAAGCATGCTGTGCCGCGCATTGGCCTAAATCAGTCCAAAAACTTTGTGCACGTGGGCTTAAGCCAAGATCACCCGCAACATGTCTTTTTTAAATATTAGGAGGCGCCATGGCCTTGCCCTTATTAGCCACCCTAGGCGGCCTTGCCGCCACAGTGTTTGACGATCTCTTCCCCGATAAGAACGAAAGCCAAAAAATGCAAAACGCATTTATTTTGGAAATGGTCAAACATCAAGGCAAAATTGAGCTTGCCGCCTCGGCCAATATTAAGGCAGAGGCCGCCTCACAGCACTGGCTTGCCGCCAATTGGCGCCCCATCACCATGCTTGTTTTTGTGGGGCTCATTGTGGCGCGCATGTTTGGTTACACCGCGCCTAATATCTCCGAGGCAGAGTATGTAAAACTGTGGAGCATCATGGAGCTTGGCATTGGCGGCTACATTGCCAGCCGCGGTGTAGAAAAAATCGTGCCTAAAATTACAGACGTTTTAAAGAGGTAAGCATGACTACTACCTATGGAGATTACCACAGCATTGCCGAGTTTTATGAGCATACCCCCTCCCAAAAACCGCAAACCACTGTGGGCAAGGGCATAGCCTTTAATCGCACCCGCCGCATCACGGGCTATTTAGTGGGGGATAAAAGCCGCTTTTGCAATGCCAAGGCCAAAGAAGAACAAGACAGGGTCAAGCATATGTAAAAAAAGCCCTACACGCTTTTTTCTATATGCTCCAGCAGCTCCAGAATAAGCGTATACACAATTTGCCGCCCAAGAGCCGCTTGGTCAGTTAAATTATCGGGGGAAACAGCCAAAAAAGCCACCAAGGCTTGCACATTGGCCAAATTATCCACAAGGAACTCCTCATCAAAAAGGGTCATGCAGCAGTTCATGGTTTTCATTAGATGAGCCCCCCTTGTGATGTCATGTGCATATAGCCAGTAAAAAGTGAAGGGTAATTACGCTTCATTCTGGCCACGGTGGAGGGGTGGCACCCAAGCTCGGCGGCAATGGCCTTTTGGCTTAAACCTTTTTTGTGAAGCTTAACGCATTGTTGTAAACGACAAAACCTTTTAGGATTAAGAATTTCCGCAGTGCAAGTATAGTAGCCTAGCTCAAAAGAGCTGTAAAAATTAAAAAGCTCTTTGCGCATACGATTAAATTCTTCTATGTAGGCAACTTTAAACTGCATGGCTTTTTTGCCTGTATAACCCATAACAAGAAGACTAAAACCGTCAAAGGTTATGTTGTACATTGATTCTGAAACGGTAAAACCTAAATTGTTTTTATATGAGTATTCGAGCGGCTCAAAATTGAGCCGCCCGAAGATTTCAGGTACTTGCGATAAAATTTGCTCAATATCGCGTAAAACGTTTTTATGTTGCTTGCCAAAAACGGCAGCCACATTCCGACTGGTGGTCACAAGAGTATCTTTGCTTTTTACAATTTCGGGTAAAGTGTTATTCATGGTCGCCCTCCTGTGCCAGCAAAGGAATGTACAGTAAAAAATGAAAGTTGCGTACAGCGTCGGAGGTTTCCATGACGCCACGCTCAAGCAAGTTGGCTATTTGGCAAATATCATAGCCTTCGGAAAATAGCATGACGGACTGTTCTGCATAGTACACAATTTCGGGGGTGTAGTTCATAATACCACAATAAATATGGTATGTAGCCATATAATGGCTTTCAAGTTTTTCTTTCATGTGGAGATGACAAGAAGAACACAGAGTGGTGGAAGACATAAGGCGACTCCTAGTTGTTGAGGGTTCGCATTGCTTGCGAGACAATGCCGGGTGTTCGCAACAGCTACAACTAGGAAAGCTGCTCCCTACCTTTAGGAAGTACCTTGGACATATTAGGGACACCCGGCAAAAGCCTTATGTATAACTAAAACCGTGTCATATATTGGGGGGGGAATATATGCCATGCTGACGGGTGGGGCATGTCCGCCTAGTTGTTTTAAGGGGTAGGTGTTGCGAGCACCGTGATAGAAAAATGACACAAGTGTTTCATTTAGTCAAGCTATAAAAATAATGGAGGCCTATATGAGCCAAAACCCACTACTGCATGTGAGCAAGCCCCTAGAAAATGAGGAAAGCACAGGCCTTGCGCCGCGCTCTTTTGGCGGCGGCGCCTTGGCCATGGCTCAATATGATACAGGCGTGGCCTTTACCGATGCGGATTATGCACATGCTGAAGCAGATACGCCAAAGCCCCAAAGCAAGCCGGATATGCTGGCCACCGCCTACTCCTTTGCACGTCAAAGCAAAGATGCCGATATTATGGCTCGTAGCGTAGAAGCCACCTTAGGCACAGATATGGACGCCCTCTTTGCCAAAGACTTTCCGCATTTGGTAGAAGAGCGCAAAGCCGTACAGCATTTGGATTTTGCCGCACTCACCAAGGAGGCAGAGGTCACCGCCAATGCCCTGCGCCAATACGGCCTCATGTGGGGCGGCGCAAGCCATATTAAGGAGCTTACCCAAGCAGAAAAAAGCCTGCGCCTTTTGCATGTGCGCAAACCCGGGGAGCAAGCCCCCGAAGGGCTCAACGCCTTAGAAGCCTTATTTGGCGGGGGCTATATGGGCATGCTAGACCTTGGCAATACCACAAGCCGCCTTGGCACAGAGCTTTTAGACTTTATCAACTCCAATGCCGCGGTGGAAATGTACCAAGGCCAAGGGCGCAGCCTAGAAGAAGCCCAAAACATAGTACAAGGCATACAAGCAAATATTGCCAAGGAGCGTGCAGCCCATGCTGAAGCCCCCAGTGCGTGGCAACTGGACTGGGAGCAAAAGCGCGGTAATAGCGGTTTTGGCGTGGGGCTTTTGGCAGATGTAGCCAGAGCTTTGCCCAATATGGCAGCCACCACGGCGGCCTTTGGCTTAAGCGGCCCCGTGGGGGCAGGTCTTGTGGGCGGCTCGCTCATTTATGGGCAAAGCCTTAACGAATATGATAAAGACCCTCTCGCCACCGACCCTGAGCGTAACCGTGAAGCCGCCTTTATGAATGCGCTCTTTCAAGCCCCCCTAGAATCCCTTGCCATTGGCAAAATTTTCAAAGCCTTTACGCCTTCCTCCTCCTTATTTAAAGCCCTTAAAATTTGGGGAACAGGGGCAGTGGCAGAAGGCGGCACCGAGTATTTGCAAAGCTACCCAGAAACTTTTGCCAGAGAATACGCAAGGGGCTTAAATCCCCTTGAGCGCAAAGACCTTGGCAAACTGTGGGACATCTTTTCCGGCGCAGAGTTTCAGGGCGGCGCAGCCTATCAAGGCCTTGTGGGCATGGTGCTTGGCGGCGGCGTGGGCGCTGTGGGCATTGGTGCCAACAAAAAGCGCTTTGCCCAGCAAGCCGTCAACATCGCCAATTCTCTGGATATGGCAAAAAAATTGCCCGAGCATTTTAGCCTTATTCTCAAAAGCCATGTGCAAAATAATAATGTGCAAAAAGAAATCTTCATGCCTGTGGCTAAAATTGAGGGGCTCTTTCAGGCAGAAAGCATCACGCAGGATAAGCTAGACTTTCTCGCCGCCGCCGGCATTGATAAAGCAGACTACGAAAGCGCCCTGGCCACCGGGGCAGATGTGGCCATCCCCTTTGAAAATATCCATAAGGTACTGGCAAAAGATACCGCAGAGGGAACGCTTTTTCAGGCCATAAAAATGACCCCGCAGCAGGAGGAAGCCCTAGAGCAATCCGGCGGGCAAACCAAGGCACTGGACGTTATTACCGCGCCGCCCTCGCCGGAGGAAGAACTGGCCTTACAAAACATCATGAAGGGCAGCCCCCTAGACCCCCATGCCGCCGAGCGTATGCAGTATAGGCAGCAAGTGGTGGATGATCTCATTGCCGCCACCAAAAAGACAGACACCCCCTACACCGCCGCAGAAGCTAACGCCTATGCAGATATTATTGACGCCAGAGCCGTCACGTGGGGCAAAATATTTAATCAAAGCCCCGTGGAATGGTATAAACGCTGGCAACCGGAAATGGTGGGCGGCGTGCTCACTGAGCAAGATATGCAAGAGGCGAGGGAGAGAGCTAAAACGCCGCAAAAGCATAGCCTATTTACTTCTGAAGACCTTTGGCAACAGGATAAAAGTAACTCCATTGTAGGTACTATTACTGAGGATGTGGCGGCACTTTTGCCCACAAAAACAGCAGGTAATATTACCCTTACAGATATAGGCTTGCAACACATAGAAAAAAATCACGGTAAGCAAATACGAGATGCAGGCTTTGACGATGCAAAAAGCTTTGTGACTTATGTTATGCAGCACGCTGACGCTATTTACCAAGAAAAAGGCAACAGAGATTTTAGCCTTGTGGTGCGTCAAGAAAAACCCTACAAGCTAGCCATTATTAAGCTAGAATATTCAGAAAACAATATTTACCGCGTAAAGACGGCATTTCCTGTAAGAGATACGAAGTTTACAAAAAAAACACCGCTTTGGGAAAGGGCGCCGTCCAATCAGTTGCAAGAGCAACCCCCTAGCGCAGTCTCAGGCCAAAGCGGTGTTTTGTCTGAAAGCACTGTACCTACTGCAGAAAGCACTGTCAATACGCTTAAGCAATCCTACGATGAAAACTTCATCCCCCGTGCGTCCATTACCTTTGAGCAAGACGCAAGACCCATCATACGCTTTTTTCAGGCTGCCAATATTACCAGCGCAGGCCATGAAATAGGCCACCTTTTGCGCCGTGACCTCGAGGCCGCCGCCACCCATAAAGACGCCCCGGACTGGCTCAAAAAAGACTGGGAAGCCGTCAATAACTTTGTGGAGGCTAAAGTGGGCGAAAAATGGAGCACAGAGCAAGAAGAGCAATTTGCCGAAGCCTGGACCAATTGGCTAGATACCGGAACCGCCCCCAGCAAAAAGCTTTTGCGCCCCTTTAGAAAATTGCGCCAATGGTTTGTGCAGCTATATAAAAGCGTCACCCGCCAAGGGGTAAACCCAAGCCCCGCCATGCAAAAGGTCTTTAGCCGCATGCTTGCGCTAGAAAGCGAAATTGCCGATGCCAAAACCGGCGCTGCCATTACGCCCATGATGTACCCTGAAAATGCCCCCGAAAGCTTTAAGCAAACCTATGCCAAAACCTTGCAAAACGCAGAAGCCGCCACCGCCACCGTCATGGAAAATAAATTGCAAAAGGAGCTGCGTAGCGAGCGCGTAAAATGGAAAAAAGACGCCGCCATCTTTGCCGATAATGACTTTAGGCAAAAAAGACTAGACGGCCTTGTGGAGAAAGGCGGCATTACCCTAACGCCTGAAATGCAAGAGCGCTATGGCAAAAAAGCCATTGCAGCCATCCGTAATAAGCGTGTGGGTAAAAAACTTTTGGTAAGCGATGGCAGCCAAGGCGTAGACGCCGAAATCATAGCCGATGAATGGGGCTTTACAGGTGAAGGCGCAGTGGACACGCTTTTTGATTACCTCGAAAACATCCCCAGTAAAACAGCCCTGCAAGATGCTTATATGGCGCAAATGACGGTGCAGTGGGAGCAATCGTGGCAAGCCGATGAAATAGTCCTCACTCATGAATTTGCCACCATGCTAGATACAGAAGCACAAATCATAGCCGATGCCGTGGGAGCCACCGCCGCCGATGGTGCAAGTTTGCGTAAAGCCGTGGCCAGAAATCTAGCTCTTATGGAAATGGGCAAACTAGAAAATCAAATAGAATCCCTCAAAGAAACCCACCGCCAACGCGGCGAAGAAGCGCGGGAAAAATTCACCGCAAGGCTGCAAAAACGTGATGATGAAACCATAGAAATCTTTACCCGTAAAGAAAATTTACTGCGTGATGCCCTTACCCGTGAGGCTTTGCAAGCCAAGGAACAGCAACGCCGCACCCTAGAAGAACTCAAAGCCCGCTATGCCATAAAAGAGCAAAGAGCCAAGCTTGAGCGCAAGATTCGCCGCATGGCGCGTATTAAAGATGATAAAGTAGACTATGCCTATGCCGAGCAATTTCGTGCACTGGCTTTGCGTTTTGGCCTTGCTACGCCAAGTCAGGGGCCAAGAACGCCTAAATCCATGCCCACCCTGCAAGCCTTTATTACCTCCCTGCAAGACGATTACGGCGTAGATATTCCCGTGCCGGAATGGCTCTTGGCTTCCGGGCAAAAAAACCAAAGCTATAAAAAGCTTAACATCGGCCAATTTGAGGAGCTCGCCACCTTTATGAGCTGGCTGGAACACCAAGCCAGAGACCGCAAAGCCTTAAAAGACGGCATCAAAAAAATTCAGCTAAAGCAAGCCGTAGATGAACTTGTAACCTCCATGAGCAGCCTTAAAAGCAAAGCCGCCATTGCAGACTTTGAGCGCAAAAGCGTGTCCTTTAAGGGAGCGCAAAACTTTGGGCGTGAGCTACTGGCAGAAATTACCAATATTCCTTGGGCGCTCAATGCCGCTGATGGCTTTAAAACAGGCATGAACTTTTTAGACGGTCCCCATGACAGGCTTATTTTACAGCCCTTGTACGCCGCAAGGTCAGAAGAACTGGGGCTACTTAGCACCAAGCAAAGGGAGCTGGAAGCCGTGCTCCTGCCCTTTAGGCATAGCAAAGAAAAAGGCAAAAGATGGGCCATGCCAAACGTCCCCCTGCCCAAAAATGTACAGCGTGAATGGGGCGCAAAACCATGGACCTATGAGCGCATCCTCATGGTGGCGCTCAATATGGGCAATGGCGGTAATAAAAATGCCTTGCTTAAAGGCTTTGGGTGGACAGAAGCCCACTTGGCAGAAATAACATCCACCCTGCAAGCCTCAGACTGGGCCATGGTGCAAAAAATTTGGGATCTGGTAGATAGCCTGTACCCAAATATCAATGGCGCCTACGAAAAGGTCAACGGCATACCCATGAAAAAGGTAGAAGCAGAGCGGCTAGAAACGCCCTTTGGCGTCATGCGCGGCGGTTATTTCCCCTTGGTGTTCGACCAAGCCTTAAGCGGACGCGCCGCAGAAATGCAAGAAGAAGACATGTTTGCCAACCATCAAAGCGCCATGTTCATGAAGGCATCCCCGGCATCGGGCTTTACCAAGGATAGAAAGGGCGGCACGCTCCCCCCGCGTTTATCCCTCTCTGTGCTTAGTCAGCATATGATACAATCCGTGCATTACGCCACCCATGCCGAGGCCATTAACCACGTAAGCCGCATTATTAAGGATAAAGACTTTGCCGAAAGCTTTATAGATAAGTTTGGCCAGCCCATGTATGATCAGCTCAACCCATGGCTGCGCCACATGGCACGGCCTGAACAGCAAATGCTTACACGCTTTGAAAAGGTGGTGGAGTTCTCACGTCATATGGCTACCATTCAAGCCTTGGGGCTTAAGTTCACCACCTCCGCTTTGCAATTGACCTCCTTTTCTGCCTCCGCGCAAGAAATTGGCGGCAAAGCCATGGCAGAAGGGCTTTCTTTTTTGGCAACGCATCGCGGCAAAGCCATAGAAGATATTAAAACACTCAGCCCCATGATGGAAGCCAGAGCCAGAAATATAGATAGAGACCTTGCGGCAAATTTGAATAAATACGACCCGGACCGCAAAACCTTCAGCTGGAGCTATGGTGACAATACCTACGAAGTAGGCAGAAAAGAAATGGAAGAAGCCGTCTTTGCCCCCATGCAATTTGCCGATTCCATAGTCAGCTTTTCCACTTGGTACGGTGGCTATCAAAAGGCCATGCGCGAAACAGGCGGCGACCAAAAAAAGGCCATTGCCTTTGCAAATCGCGCCGTCATCCGCGCCCAAGCCGCAGGCCACCCCATAGACATGACAGCCATGCAGCGCGGCGCAGGCATAAAAAAACTCATGACCATGTTCATGACCTACACCATGAACTTACAAAATAAAGCACGCTTTTATGCCAGAGGCGTGGGCGAGGGGCGTATAGGCGTTGGCGAATACACAAGGCATATATTTAATGACTTCGTGCTGCCCACCGTAGCTACCACGGCCATGATGGGCTTACTCAAAAGCGGAGAAATCCCCGATGAGCCGGAAGACTACGCCAAAGACCTTGGCTTTTACTTTATTTCCGGCTACCCAGTGCTGAGAGATGTAAGCTCCGCCATAGACTATGGCATGCTGCCGGGCTTTACCAATGACCTGGTAAACCGCGGCATTTCAGACCCCTTTAGGGCAGCCATGGGAGTATATAAGCTGTTTTTTAATGACCAAAAACGCGGCGATGACTGGGAAAAATTCCTCAAAGCCACCATGGATGCGGCAGGCTTTTGGGCAGGTATACCAAGCCGCCCCGTATGGCAATTTATTGATGGCGCAAGAGACCTCTACGCCGGAGAGACCAAAAACCCCTTGCGCCTTTTTGTGAAGTACGAAAAACCAAAAGAGGACTAAAGCCATGAAGGATATATGCTACCAAGGTGAGGCAGCCCTTGCCCCCATGACACCTAAGGAGGCCGCCATATACACGGGTTGGAGCGTAGAAACCCTGGCCAAATGGCGCAGGCAAGGCAAAGGGCCATCGTACAGCAAGCAGCACAAACGCATCTATTACTTTAAAGATAGGCTCGACAGCTACCTTGCACTATTACGCGCCAAAGGCGTATAGTCATGTATGCGTAAGTACCGCTAAGTATCAAGCTTTTTAAACTCTTACCTTTATTTTATCCTGTATTACCTCTGTATGGCACGGGCAAAAACGCCCAATATCATACGGAGGTATTTTTTATGTCTGATCGTAACAAAGAGTATGCCAGTAAGGGGCTGTCTTACACCCTTGGAGCCCTTGGTCTTGGCGGTCTTGTGAACTCTGTGTCGCAAGGTGGCGGCATTTTAAGTGGTGTTTTAGGCGGCGGTAATCGCTTAAGCGACTACGACAAAGCCAAAGCAGACCGTGGCCAGCAAGCCGAAACTGAGCTTAACATTGTCACCAATTACATGATGCCCATGTGGGACAAAGTGGCCGATATTCAAACCGCTGTGGCCGTAAACGCCGCCAATAATGCCGGGCAAGCCAAGGTTACGGAGCTGCTTTTTGATGCAGAGCGCCGTCAAACCCTTTCTGACTTTGCCCTGGCAGAAGTCATCGGCGAGCTGAACCTTGAGCGCGCCACCTGCAACACCATTAAGGGTAAGCCCATGCTTTCCCCAAGTCAGCTGGGCGAGCCTTATGCCAGTGGCACCAATTATCTGGTATCGCGTCACGCCATTCCGGCAGAAATTGTGGAGCCTGCCGCTGTAGCGGCCGTAGCGGCTACCGGTTGCACTACACGCCGCACTACATCTTGCGGCGGTTTCACCAATATTCGTTACACCTAAAACTTTGGGGGGAGCAATCCCCCCTTTAACCAAGGGGAAAGGAAGCCATGTATAATAAGGATGCACTCAAGCAGCTCTTGCTACAAGCGCAAAATAAAGAGCACATGCAAGCCGGCACCGCCATGACAGATTTAGACGAATTTGTGGGCGGTCTTAATGAAGAGGAGCGCAAAGCTCTTGGCCAAGATGAAGACTTCAACCATGTAAAAGCTGTCTATCTTGAGTCTTTTATCATGTATCAAGCCGTAGCCAGTGAAGATGGCCGCCGCTTTGCCACGGGGCCTGGGCGCAGAATGGCGCAAGAACTACTAGACTGCGCCAGAGCCGCCAAGCGCAATGCTCACAGGCCGCCGCAGCCGGATATGAGCCACTTGCAAAAGCAAATGGAAGAACAATCCGCCATGATGGCCAAGGTGCTTGAAGCCAATGCTACTCTCACTCAAGAGGTAGCCACCCTAAAAAAAGACCTAGGAGAAGCCGATGCTGGACAATCTGCTGAATGATGTTCTGGAGCTTATATTTGAAGCGGCCGCAGAAGAGCTTTCTGACCCTGCAAACCGTGCGCAGCTTAGGCGCGACCTTACAGCCATAGCCAGTAATACCACTGGCATCAATCTAAATGCACCCATTGTCAGCAAGCATTGGGATCGCTTTTTAGATAGCCAAGAAGAAACGGTATGCGGATTTTTGACCTTGGCTACATCCGAGCCGCCGCACTCGGTAGACATGGCTTCCGATCTTATTAAAGAATCCGTCACCGAAAAAGTAGATGGATTATCCGCAAAACTTAAAGAACGCCTTGCCCAAAAGGCACAAAGGAGTAACTAATATGTCTCAAGCATCTTGTCTTTGCGACTGCCAAGACCCTTTGAACCCTGTCATCAAAACCACAGCAGTGGAAGAAAAAAATCATGAAGTACAGCTCAAGGTTTCGGACTTTCAAGTAGACCTTATTAACGGGAACTTCCGCCTGCAAATTGACCAAACTGTACCTAATGTAGATAAGCCTGCCGTGGTCTCCAATGCCCAAGGCTCTGCCTCTTTGGTAGATACCTTTGGAAACACCATCACAGCAAAGCAATTGTACTTTGGCATTATGCTGCGTCAAACTGGGGAACTTGTATGTGGTTGCACTTGTCCCACACGCTTTCAAGCGCAAGTCATTTATGAAGCCCCGTACCGCGTGGTCTTATATTGCCCCTTGCCTACCAACTCTTGCGTGGGCATCCCTTCTAACCCAGACACCCCCGCATAAGGAGATACATATGCACGCCATGCCCTATACCACAGATGAAAATTTGGCTTGGTGCTCCCGCGCCATTTACCGCCTAAAAGCTAGCGCTGTCAAAACTGTTAACGACATTTGCGGCGAGGACGGTTGCATCCTAAGTGGCCAAGAATTGCAAGACGCTCATATGGCCGGAGACATCATTAAAGATATGATTACAAGTCAGGCCATGCTTGCCATGCACTTTGGCCACGTAGCTAAGGAAGCCATGCCTACTATGCTGCCCATCGAACACAAAGTCCATCACAGCAAAAACGGATACAAGGCCGTACATGACCCTATTCCGCACTCAGCTGATGATGTCTTGCACGGCAAGTAAATTTCCTTCCCCATAAAAACGCCCGGGGCGCAACTTGGCACCTCGGGCAACTAATTCTGTGAAACAAGCCTGTTCACTATTTGCAACATTTGTATCATTTGTGTTTTTTACGTCTCACCATATCCCGCCATATCCCACTTATTTTCACGGAATTGCACCACGTCTTTCACTGTGTCTTTCAGCCAGGGTGTAACACGGCATTGGTATTAGCAAGGCTAGATTCAATGATGTTTTTGGCAGGAATAATTTGTGGGAAAATTTCTTGAGCAAGTTTTAAAGCGTCTGCGCCTTTGTTGGCAGGCAAAGTACCAATCATAAGCTCAGTTTTTACGCCGTAAATTTGTACACGGCCTGGCTCTAAAGCACGGCAAGCATAAATAAGGCTGTTGGTTTCAGAAATGGTTACATCAGCGGTGCAACCTTCTTTTTCCAAGATGCTTTTGAACTCAATGGCGCCGAAGTGGTCGCCAGGATGAAGAATAACATGCTGACCATCTTTAAGCAAAGGAGCGCATTGCTTAGCTAAGGGAGCGTGAGCCAAGCCTGTAGCGGTGATCATGATATGATCAGCACCCTCTAAAGCTTTTTCAAGGTTAGTAGAAGCATGCTCTACTTTACCAAAGCCTTCCACGGCGCCTTCAAGATATACGCCACCTTGAGCCGAAATCTTGTCGGTGGTGGCTTCAAAAATATCATATAAACGAGTTGTGAAACCCATCATGGACAAATGTCCAGCTAAAGCTTGACCACCATTACCACCGCCAAGGATGGCCCAGCACTTTTTCTTTTCTGCGCTACTGTTTTCCATACAAAAAAACTCCCTAAATTAAAATTGAATGAAGTACTTTAAAAGCACAGCCACTTATAGCAATAAGCGTGCCTAAAAAAAAAGTCAGTTATTTTGCAAAAAGCACATAAAAAATCGTTCTCATTGTTTACATATTTGTACATTTTTGCTACACATTTGCTACAAGTTTGTACTAAAATGTTACAGGTGGTTTTTTGTGATTTTAACACTCCCCAATGAACAAGAGCGCTGTGCCATGATACAGCGCGGACATGAAATATCGGCTAAATTAGGCATTGAAAAGCAGCAGAGAATGGTTAGCAAAAAACATTGTCTGACAAAAAAGCAATTGCATACACTGCGCAAAGAAAATGCTCAATTTCTCCATGCCATTGCAAGTCAAATGCTTATTTTTCATGAACTTATGCTAGAGTCTTGCTATGCCATGACCGTGGCCAATCACGAGGGCTATATTTTAGAAATTTACGGACATGAGCAGATGCTCAACTACTACGCTTTACGCAATTGCACCCCCGGCTATCAATGGTCGTTAGAAACGGTGGGTACATCATCCATGACTGTTGCTTTGCGTGAACAAAGACCTGTTGTTCTGGGCCCCACCGACACATGGGCTTATGCCTCGCGGGATTATGTCAATGCTGCCACTCCTGTTTTTAATCATAAAAAAGAACTCATTGGCGTTATCTCCATGACTGGGCTTAAAGAATCCATGCAAAGCCATACCATTGGTTTACTGGTGCAAGCTGCCGCCAATGTTTACTTGCAGTTTTGTGAAGCGCAAAAAACAGAAGAAGCTTTAATTCAAAAGCACTTTCTAGACAGCCTCATTGAAGTGGATGGTCGTGGCGTTGTTGCCCTTGGCACTACGGGTGAAATATTACGGGTGAATAACAAGGCCTATAAAATGTTTAACATCTCTTCACACAAAGATAAGCAAAAAAAAATAATAGGAAAAAACATAGACCATCTGCTGCGAAGTGATTTTAAAATCAGCTCTCTTATAACCACGGGAACAGCTCTAGCTGAGCGCGAAACCTTGTGTATGATTAATGGTACCGGCGTGCGCTATGTACTATCCCTCACACCCATTGGCACGTCAGAAGAAAGCGCCCTCGGTGCCATATTGTATATGACAGATAGGCAGCAAATGATTAATATTGTAAATGCTGTTAGCGGCTTACGCCCCACACACACTTTTGACACCCTCATAGGCGAAAGTACAAAGTTTAAAGCGGCTATAGATTTAGCTAAGATTGTTGCTCAAAGTGACGCCCCTGTTTTAATTCAAGGGGAAACAGGAACCGGCAAAGAGCTTTTTGCACAGTCCATACATAATGCTTCTAAGCGATGTAATGGCGTCTTTATGACCATAAATTGCGGCGCCATACCGCGAGATTTACTGGAAAGTGAATTATTTGGTTATGAAGAAGGAGCTTTTACTGGTGCTCAAAAAGGAGGCATGCCAGGAAAATTAGAACTTTCGCACGGTGGTACCGTTTTTCTGGATGAAATTGGCGATATGCCTTTTGATATGCAGGTAAAAGTCTTACGTGTACTCAACTCTGGTGAAATTCAACGTGTGGGAGGCAGAAAAAGCATTGTTTTAGATTTACGTATTATTACAGCGACTCACATTGATTTATACAAAGAAGTAAATAATAATCTCTTTAGAGACGACCTTTACTACCGCATTAATACATTTCATATTCAAGTACCCCCGTTGCGGCAAAGAAGCAGTGATATTTTACGTTTAGCGCAATTTTTCTTAAATAATTTACAAAGCGGACATGGTGTCATTAAAAGTTTTTCGCAGCGCTCGTTGGAATTTATGGTTGCCTATAGCTGGCCTGGAAATGTACGCGAAATGCAAAGCACTGTGGAGCGCGGCCTAAGGCTATGCCCCGGCATGCTCATTGAGCCAGAGCATCTTTTTATTAGTACGCAAAATGAGATGAAAGCACGAATGCCGCAAGAAATCCTTACAGCTGAAATGCCCCCTGTACAGAGTTCAGCGCCTGTGCAAAGTTCCGCTCCCATATCGCGTAAGGAACGAGATTTGGCAGATATTATGTACTATATGAATATGTATGATAGCAATATCTCAAAGGTGGCTAGAGCATTGCAAGTAAGCCGCGGAACAGTATACAGAAGACTGAAAGACACCCATGAAGGCTCTTTTGCAAATGCCTAAAGTACTATGAGATGCTTCATCGTCCATGAACGAAATGCTCTCAGACCCATAGCATTGACTTAATTATTTTCAACCTGAAAAGAGCCCCTTAATACCTTTATTCAAAGGCATTAAGGGGCTCTAATGGGTATTGATGGAACAAAAAGTAAAATAAAAAGTGCTTATAAACTTCTTTACTTTTTACTTTTCCATATATTTATCTGCGTATGTAGAAGGATGTTTAACTTTTTTTCTGTTTGCGCATACCTTGCAATAACGACACACAGGTTAGAAGAATAATTATCAGCGAAATGGGGCTGGTACACATGGAAATAATCAAGTCCAAAATATTTCCGTGCACCAAGGATAAAGCACGCGCCAATTCGCCTTCCGCCATGGAACCAAGCACAAGGCCAAGAACCATGGGTTCACGCGGAACGTGGCATAATTTCATAATAAAACCTAATACACCTATGCCCAGCATAATGCCCACTTCCACCATGGACATATTAAGCGCATACGCCCCCATCACAGCAAGGCCTATGACCATGGGGCCTAAAATGGTGGGCGGAGTTTCAATAAAACGCACGCAATATCTCGCGATAAAAAGCCCTATGGGTACAAAAGCTATATTAGAAATAAATAAGCTTATGATGAAGCTATACACGATTTCTGTATTTTCGCTAAACAGTGCCGGTCCGGGCTTAAGGCCATGTATCATAAGTCCACCCAAGAGCACCGCCGACACAGCATTGCCCGGAATACCAAGGGTCAAAGCCGGTACCAATGAGCCACCCACCACTGCATTATTGGCGGCTTCAGAAGCGATAAGCCCCTCAGCACTGCCCTTGCCATATTCCTCAGGATGTTTAGAAAGTTTTTTAGCGCTATCATAAGCCACAAAACTGGCAATGCTACTGCCAGCGCCGGGAATAATACCCACCACCACACCAATAATTGTGGCGCGCAATGCTAGCATTTTATGTTGTAAAACTTCGAGCATTTGCCCCCAAACGCCTTTTCCCACGGAGCGAGATTGCATATTTTGAGCACATTCATAAAAATTTGAAATGACTTCCGGTATGGAATACAAACCTATAAGAGCAATAACAAGGGGCATTCCATTATACAATTCTGCAAAACCAAAGGTAAAGCGTACATCGCCTGTTAAAGGATGCATGCCCACAATGCTCATAAGCAAGCCCAAACAGCCTGCAAAAAGCCCTTTCAACATATATTGCCCCGACAAAGAAGCAATGACGCTAATACCAAAAATGGCTAAAAGGAAATATTCTTGAGCGCCAAATTGTAAGGCAAATTCTGCCAAGGGAGGGGCTAAAAATAACAGGGCAAAAATACTCAAAAATCCCCCCACAGCCGAGGAAGATGTGGCAAGGGCAATGGCTCGGCCTGATTGAGCATTTTGCGTCATGGGAAAGCCGTCCAATAAAGTACAGCAATTGGCTGGTGTTCCAGGTATATTTAATAAAATAGCACTAATGGCTCCGGAATACGTGGAGGAGCAATAAATAGCCCCCAGCAAGGCAAGCCCTTCACTGGGGCTCATGCTAAAGGTTACCGGCACCAATAAAGCCACTCCCATGGTACTGGTCAGCCCTGGCAAAGCGCCAATGATAACACCAAACACGGTGCCAAGAAAAATGAGTAGTAAAATAGAAGGGTCTAATAAAATAAGCCCCCCAGCCAAAATATCCTGTATCATACTGTCTCTCCCTACAATAAGGCATACATACGAACTATGGCGCTATGGCGCCATGGCGCCTATGGTAAGCTTCCTTCTAATGTTATACTAATATGCCTTGAGGTAAGCTTATTCCCAAAAAAGAAACAAAAAGTCCGTAAATAATAGCAAGAAATCCTACAGTAGATAAAAGTGACGGAAGCCATGCATTCTTTCCATAGCCAAGCATAATGCTCAAGAAAAAAACTGCCGTACTTACAAAATACCCTAGATATATAATTCCCGCCACGTATGCAGCAGTGGCACTTATGACCCATAAAGCACATTTTACTGTACCCCAAAAAGCCACTACAGCTGAAGTATCTTCACCATGTACAACCTGTTCCCTAAGAGTTTTTATTAAAAGCAATACAGCCAATAACAACATAAGGCTTGTTAAAAACAAGGGAAAAACTGCAGATTCAGACGCGTAAGTCAAAGATTTACACAATAAAAACGCGGAAACAAGGATTGCACAAAAAGAAAAGTACACATCGCGCTTTTTTTGAAAAGCATTCACAGAAACCTCCTCAAATGAAGAGAAGGTATGATCTTTACATGACCATACCTTCCCTAGTAGCTATTTTTATTAAAATAAGCTCTTATATTCTTCAACTAAACTAGATGTCTTTTCTACAAGCTTTGTAGACTCTTCTGTTCCCATGAAATTGATAGAAAGGCCAAGACCCTCTGCTTGCTTTAAGAATTCTTCAGATGTGGCAAGCTTGGCAAAGGCTTGTTCTAAAACGGCAATATTCTCTGCGGAAACGCCCTTAGGTGCAGCTACACCACGTAAGGCCATGCCAATGGAAGGAATGTCCATACCAAAAGCTTCTTGAGCTGTGGGCGTAGAAGCGATGGTTGCCAATTGCTTATCATAAAAAAGCACTATGGGTACAATTCTGCCGCCTTCAATGTGAGACAAGGCTGCACTTAATGTGCTCACTGCCAAGTCTACTTTATCGCCCAACAAAGCTGTAATGGAAGGGCCAGAACCGCTGTAAGAAACAAAGTTGGTTTGCACGTCTAACATTTTTGTGGCCACAAGGTGTTGTAATTGAATATTACTTTGCGGACCATCACCAGCCACATTAAGTTTTTTGGGATTTGCTTTGGCAAAATCTATAACAGCTTTAGCATCAGCAAATTTACCATCTTTTTTCACAACCCAAACAATGGGGTCCACTTGGAAATTACAGATATAGGTAAAATCATCCAAGGAGAAAGGCACATTTTCACGCAAGCTTTTGACTAAAATCATGGAAGGTAAACTGGTGGCACCAATGGTATAGCCATCTGTTCTGGCCTTACTCAAGGTTGTCCAACCAATTTGCCCACCTGCTCCAGGTCTGTTTTCTACAGTGAGGCTTTGCCCTAAAATAGGCTTAATATGCTTAGCAACAAGGCGTAATAAAATATCATTGCCGCCACCAGGAGAAAAAGGAACTATAACAGAGATAGGCTTTTGCGGATAGGACTGTGCGCTGCTTGATGTTGCCAACGTAAAGGTTGAAAAAAGACCAACAGCCACAGCAAGGACGAGACATTTTTTATACCAAGAAATAAAGGACATTTTCTAGACTCCTAGTTAAAAAGTTTTAAAGCATTGCCTCCTCGTTTACATGGATTTCATCCATATAAACGAGACATTTTTATGAGTATTATCTTATTAAATTAATATTTTATCTCCATCAATAATGACTTTTCCATCCACTTCTATATGCGGCATCCACATGAGTAAATCATAGTGACAAGAAGCTTTTACCGTGCCGCCAAGAGTAATACTGGTGCCTATGCCAATATGTGCTGTGCCAATAACGCCTTCATCTTCAAGCATAATGCCGCACATACGGCATTTTGGGTTTAAACCAACGCCAATTTCAGCAATATTATAGCTGTTTGGATCATTATGACTGGCTAAATCTTTACGAAGAATATCAGCTTGGCGTCCCTCTCCGATGATTTTTGTAATAAAGCCATCTTTCACTTCAAAAGTAATGGGTTTTTCAAGCACGCCAATGCCTAAGTAAGGAATGCTTGCATCGGCCACAATAATGCCATTGGCTGTTCCCTCTAAGGGCGAGGTATTAGCTTCAATGGTAGGAATGGTAGAAAAATCGCCTGGCTCAACAACGCAAAAAAGCGCATTGCCTCTTCTGCCCTCAATATCCATCCACAAATCTGTCCCTCCAGGGCTGGTGACGTGCACACGCTTACCTTGTGCAAAAGCGTCTGCTACGGCTTTGCATATGGGTTTAATTCCCTGAAAATCGCCTTCAATACCTCCATGAATAAGCATCTCTTCCGTGAAATCTGTCATGACTAAAATTCTGGCACCGGCGGCGGCGGCTTCTTTCACAGCGTAGGTATGTGTAATGGAATAGCTCACGGGGCAAAGAATAACGTCGGCTTTTTTCATGGCTTCTGCTATCATCTTAGGCGGTTCTTGCCCTGCCCTAGCCCTTGGCTTGATAACAGCAAGCACAGCTTCAGCGCCGCGTTCCACAGCACCTGCCACTAAAACTCGACCTATATTTTCCTTCACCATATCCGTGACCACAAGGACGCTTTCTTCAGCTTTAAGCATGACGCATTCATCATAAATCTTACGAGCACCTTGTAGCATTAAAGCTTCTTGCATTTTCATTTTCCTACCCCTTTATTTGGTAACAGTTTAAAATTATAATAAAAAAATCAACTTGTATTATAATACTACAAGTTGACAAAGGGGTCAAGTAAGGCAGAAAAACTCTGCATAAAGAAAATTTGTCAAAACAATAAATATGACATATAAAGTCAGGTTGAAGCAAACACAACTCTATATCAATTTGTTTTTATTACAAAATAATGATATTTTAAGGCAGAGACTTATGAAAAACATTTCCCTGACGCAGCAAGCAGTGCAGCATCTTCTTGATATAATTAAAGAAGGCAACTTCTCTCCTGGAGACAAACTGCCTTCAGAAAATGAGCTTGCAAAAAACCTTGGCATAAGCCGTACCATAGTGCGCGAAGCATTGGCGAGTTTAAAAAATGATGATATTGTGGAAGCTAAGCAGGGCAAAGGGATTTTGTTAAAAGATCCACTAGGGCGCAAGGCTTTTAGAGTGAGTGATGTTTTTGACACCATTTCAGAAAATGAAGCAAAACATCTTTTCGAAATGCGTGCTGTTTTGGAAGCAGAAGCTGCAGGTCTGGCAGCACTACGCTTAACGGAACAAGGTAGTAAATCCATTCAAGAAGCACTGGAAGCCTTGGCTCATACTGTAGAGGAAAATCAATTGGGCGATCAAGCTCATAGTGTTTTTAATGAAAGTATTGCCAAAGCCAGTGGTAACCCTATTATCATAGAATTTCTTATGTTTTTGCGAACAAAACTCCAAAAACTTTCCGTGGAATTACGTCTTAACACCATGATGAGTCCAGAACGAGCTCATGCTGTTTTTCTTGAGCACAAAAGTATAGCTGAAGCCATTTTAGCTAGGGATCCTGTAGCCGCAAAACTCGCGGTAAAAACTCACTTGGAACATGCCGCCCAACGTGCTGGCTTAAGCATTTTTATGTAAGGACAGTCCACATGTTCACACTTTTTTTGTGCACAAAAAGATATGTGCGCCTTATACAAACACAAGTCCTCCCTACTAAAATCAGAACCCAGTCTTGGGCAAATGAAAAATCGACACGAAGGGCGCAAAGCGTAGCCTTGAGCGCGGTACGAACTTTACGAATATGGTACGCCTGAGCGCGTGCGGAACGTGCTGCTTGCTGCCCCTATCTTTGGTGAAGAACCAGTAAGACCACCAGAACCGTGAAGAACCGTTTGGAAATGCAAAATTCTCCACGAAAAAGGGGCTTAGATTTTTACATCTAAGCCCCTGAAATTTCGGTGGTGCCGCGGGACAGAATTGAACTGCCGACACGAGGATTTTCAGTCCTCTGCTCTACCAACTGAGCTACCGCGGCGACAAAAAGAGTTCTACGCAAAGAGTGCCTCTTTGGCAAGCTTTTTTTTCATATTTCTGTAACTTTTTTTCAAGTCACCCAAATAGCTATTAATACACCACGCTATACGACATAACTTCTGGCCTATGGAAAAAGAGTTCCACGCGTCTATTGAGCATTTTGCTCTCTTCACTGGTGCCAGGTTGATACGGGCGCGTATCCCCATAGGCCACAGCACGTAAGCGAGAGGGCTTTACGCCATGTTCAATGAGAAAACGAATAACCGCCGCTGAACGAGAAGCTGAAAGCTCCCAAGGGGAAGGATAGGTACCCACATCTTCGGTACTATCAGCATGACCGCGCACCACCAAGTACATATTGTACTCACTGAGCAAAAAGATTACATCTTCTAAAACATCCAAGCCCTTTTCGCTGAGCTCTGCAGAGCCTTCTTTAAACATAAGCCCTGAGTGTACACGTAATTGCACGCCCACATCATCAGAGGTAACACCAGAGGCATTTTGTGGCACGGCATCGGCCATGAGCATTTTTTTAATCTTTTCAGCTAAAGCGTAATGTGTCTTCTCTGCTTCACTTTTGCTATTTCGCAAATCAAGCTTATCCGTATTTTGGATAAAAGGGTTATTGGAAATGGGAGAAGTGGAAGACGTATCCATGGTACTTTCACCGGAAAAATACGCCGCTAGCCCTGCCTTGGTTTCCGGCGGTGCCATATTCAATATCCATAAAAGGAGAAAAAATGCCATCATGGCTGTAACAAAATCTGCGTAGGCTACTTTCCATGCTCCGCCCATAATATACTCCGTTCCATTAAAATGAGGTAAACTCGCTTAAGCTTTTTTCTTGCATTACCCTAACTGAGCATGCCCCTATGTACGCCGCAGGCACAGCTACGCACCTTTAAGTTTTTCTTCCATCTCCGAAAAAGTGGGGCGAAAAGCTTGCGGTATGGCGCGGCGTCCGTATTCCACTGAAATAAGCGGTGTAGAGCCACGAATGGCCGCTGCCACAGCTTCTTTGATGGCATTGTAGTAAAAATGCTCTTCATGGGCATGGTTTTCAAGCTTAGCTCCCATGGGACCAAAAAAGCCATAGCAAAAAAGAATACCGATAAAGGTACCCACCAAGGCCGCAGCAATATAGTGACCCAAAACTTCAGGAGGTTCGTTAATTTTACTCATGGATAAAATAACACCCAGTACGCAGGCCACAATACCCATACCCGGCAAGGATTCAGCCATATGCGTTACGGCGTGGGCGGGGAGCAATTCTTCTTCATGCATGGTATGCATGTCGATTTTCATGAGGCTATCAATATCAGAAGGGTCACCGGTGGTAAGATATACGCGCAAAGTATCCCCAATGAAGCTCACCGTTCTTGGAGAGCTGGCCACCGTGGGATATTTACTAAAGATGGCACTGCCTTCGGGATTTTCCACATCACTTTCAATGCTGATAACCCCTTCGCGATGCATTTTAGAAAAGAGCGCATATAAAAGTGCCAAGGTATCCACGTATTTTTCTTTACTGGAGCCTGGATCGCCAAAAATATGCTTAAAACTTCCTAAAATAAGTTTCCATGTATACTTGGTCTGCGCCGCAAAAAAAGCCCCCCAGCACGCACCAAGAATAATAATATATTCTGCCGGTTGCACCAAAATAAGGAAGTCACCTTTAGCTAAGGTGTATCCGGCAACAACGCTGCCCATAACAATGACCAAACCAATTATTATATACATAACTTAACCATATGACGTTAAGGGATAGATAAATATATTTTTCGACACATATAATGATATCGGCACGGCGCAAAAATTCTTTATACAGTGCACTACCATACCTTTAAAGAATAGTCATAGAAGTACCTAATGTAAAGCCTTATGTACCAAAAGCCTTTTGTAACAGGGCGCCGCAGAAAAAAACACTAAATTTTCACAAAAACATTGACAAAGTTCTTCCTTCTAACGTATGTACCTCCTTCCCTTGCTCACACATGGGGTGTGGGCCAATTAGTCCGTAAGGAGTTTTATAATGAGAAAGTTTGAAACATTGCTCTTGCTCTCCCCAGAGCTTGCTGCAGAAAACCGTGAGGTACTTATCTCCGGTTTGACCGCCATCATTGAGCGCGAACAAGGCAAAATGCTTTTAGTAGACGCTTGGGGCATGCGCGATTTAGCTTACCCTGTACAAAAACACATGCGCGGTCACTACGTGCGTTTAGAGTTTGCAGCACCTGCACCTGCCATTGCTGAACTTGAGCGCAACATCCGTATCACCGAAGGCATCTTTAAATTTATCACTGTTAAATTGGCCGATGAAGTGGCTGAGGAGGTAGCATAATGGCTTTTAAGAAGAAATTTGCTCCACGCCGCAAATTCTGTCGTTTTTGCGCTGATAAAGACCTGCCTTTAAACTATAAGCGTGCTGACATTTTGCGCGATTTCATCACCGAACGTGGTAAAATCATCGCTCGTCGCATCACTGGCACTTGCGCCCATCACCAACGTTTGCTCACCACTGAGATTAAGCGCGCTCGTCAGATGGCTCTGC
>CAYJHH010000031.1:0-23535 GCA_964369995.1 uncultured Desulfovibrionaceae bacterium | reverse complement strand
GGGCTTGTGCTTCACGCAGGGCTTCAAAATTGTGCTTGAGCAAACCGCCAATTCTGCGCAACTCCCTAATGGTTATTACGTCCGTATGCGCAATGATGGGCTTGCGCCCAAAGAAACGTCTTCGCAAGTATTCTGACCGTGAAGTGCCAATAATGCTTGCAAGCTCATCAAGGTGCGCTTTTTCCATTTTGCTGACCCGAAGGCTTATCCAAATTTTGGGTTCTTCTGTATTTTCTGCGTTTTTTTCCTTCATGGCCTTTCCTTCTGTCTTTGTGCCTTTCTGCCTTTTGCCTTTAGCTTGTGAGAAGCGAAGCGCCGAAACAAGCGGGTGTCCAGAGGGCGAAGCCCTTTGGCAGGATGAGCGGTGAATGTCACGGCTACCATCCTGCCAAGAAAATGGCCTATCGGGGAGTGGCGAAATTACCCTTTTTTGTGGTGGTGAATTAAAATATGTCCAGCGTATTTGAAAGGAGGGTTTGCTATGGCACAAGGTTCAAAGCCGCACCGAATCTACAAGCAAGGACAACTGGAAGAAGTGCAAAAATTGCTACGGCAATTACCGGAAAAAGACACTCGTAAAACAAAACAAGAGGCAGGGGAGTTTTTGAAGGAAGACTTCTACAAGGCGTTAAGTAAGGGCTATTCCCCTCGAGAGCTATCTGTATATCTCAAGGAAAATAACCAAGCTATTTCCGTAAATTTTATTGAGGATGCCGTGAAGCCAAAATCTCTCAATGCGGCAACAAAACCTAAAAGTAAAGTCAAGGAAGTGGTGGCTGTTCCAGAGAAAGAGTCGCAAACCACATATCCTATAAACGAAGGTGGGTTTGAAATAATCCCCGATAAACCAGATGGAGAGTTGTAAAATGAATGCACCGATTATCTATATTGGCGGAAGTAAAGGAGGCGTTGGCAAAAGCAAAATGTCCTTTGCGCTCATTGAATATTTGCTGAGGAATGGCAAGAAAGTATTGCTCATAGAAACGGACAATGCCAATCCCGATGTCTACAAGGCGCACCAAAGGTACAGCGATGAAAATCTCACATGTAAAATGCTCAACCTTGATACGGCAGACGGCTGGATTCATCTTGTCAACGAAGCCGATGCACACCCCGAACACACACTTGTCATCAATTCAGCGGCAAGAAGTAATAGAGGGGTAAGCAGTTATGGGGCTACACTTGGGAATAGTCTTTCTGAACTCAGACGAAATTTTATTGCGCTGTGGGTTATCAATAGGCAGCGTGACTCGGTGGAACTGTTGCATGTATTCATGGACGTATTTCCTAATATTCCTATCCACGTTTGCCGTAATTTGTACTTCGGTAAGCATGACAAATTTGAGATGTATAACACCTCAAAAATTCGTGAAGTATTAGAAGCAAAGTCTCCAAGCTTAGACTTTCCAGATTTAGCAGACCGTGTGGCAGATACATTATATTCCGGTCGAGTGCCAATTACAGAGGCACTGGCAAATTTACCCATAGGAAGTCGTGCGGAGCTACGCCGCTGGCAACAACGATACACGGAAATGTTTGATGTAATCTTCAAAGAAAGTGAGGAACAAGAGTAATGAGTATAGACTGCATAAAACGCTTTGAACAGCTCTTGGAACGTGAACTTAGCCCAGAGGATAAAGTACGCTTGTTACGCATAAAAGACATTTTGGGCATAGACAACAATGACGCCTTATGGGATTTGCTTATTGCTATGGACTATCAACGTATTTATTACGAGGAGTTGCCGAAAAAAATTGAACAAAGTACCGCTTCTATCCTTGAAAATATTTCCCTTGCCGCAAAGCACGAAGTGGCGTTGGCGCAAGCTAGTTTGGCAGAAAGTGTCGTGAAGCAAGCTAAGAAACTTTCTACAAAAGAGCATATTCAAAAATGGCTATTGTGGGGAAGCATAGCCCTTGTCCTTACCATTATATATGGGAGCATCATGCTTTGGGCTGGCTATGGCCTTGGTTTGGGGAAGATACAGGATTTATATTTAGTTTTGCGAATGCCAGTAGGCATTGTGCTTGGAGGGTGTTTTTTTTGCGGTGGCATTGGGTTTGGTGTATTTGCGGCACGAGCGTTTGCAGAAGTAAACAATGCATGGAAAAAATACATGTGGATTGCGATGCCCTGCATAGTTTTGGGAGGAGTTGTTTTAAGTATAAGTGTTAAGTAAACTGTCAACTGATAATTGTATGTGCTTTTAAAAGGGTCTTGGGTAGCCAAGCCCCTTTTTTTATGCAAAACACATTTTATCATATATTGTGTATAGGTTTATATGTTTTACGGGTGCTTTGTAAGGCTAATTGTTGGCTCATCCTCTATAGGAAAAATTTTATACAAAGTGGCAAAATAGGGTAATTTCGCCACTCCCTAGCAAGAAATCTCCATGCTATATGATTCGTAACCTGTAGTTTTATTGTCTTTTTTTACATTAACGAATTAGTAGGAGAAGTGCATGGAAGGGCTAACACGGCAACAGCGAAGGGTAGTTGAATTTTTACGGCAAGGGAAGAGCCCCTGAAGAAATTGCTCAAGTGCTATTTATCAGACGAAGGAATGTTTATGACCACCTTACGATGGCTAGAAATGTTGTTGGCGCACAAGATAATCTAGAAATGTTATATAAGCTTTATCATAAGCAAAATATGTCTATGCAACATTTAATGTTGAGTTCTAGAGGGAAAGAGGTGTTTTCTCTTATTCTTCAAGGGTATCGAGATAAAGAAATTGGTAGTTTACTTGGGATAAGTTATAGTGGAGTTCGCCGGCACAAAGAAAAAATGTTGCGCGGTAATAATTGTGCATCAATTCTTGAACTCGTAGGACGCTATTATACGCAAGACGAAATATAATGTGAAATTCTGAGGTTGCTATGAAAAGTCAAGTTGATTCTGAAATAGAGAGTTTTCGTAAGCTTTTATTGGAAAGTTTACCTCCGGTTATAGCTCGTAAAGATGCGAATAAGCTTCTTGGTGGCATGGTTTCGGCTAAAACTCTAGCTAATGCGGATTCTTTGGGTGAAGGCCCAAAGGGTGCTTATAAAGTGGGAAAAAATATTGTGTACTCCACGGTGGGTTTAGTGGACTGGCTTATCGAGTCTTTGGGCGTTACTGCTCTCCAACATGATATAAACTTTTTGTTAGTCGGGGGGCGTTAGATTATGCACAGCAGCACGAGTGGCGTCAGGTATGAGGTGGGCGTAGCGCATAGTCATAGTAATGGTTTTATGCCGCATCAATTTTTGTATGCGATAAATATCCGTTCCTCCAATAGCAAGCCAAGAAGCGAAAGTATGACGCAAGCTATGAAAGACAATTCGGCGCGCCCTATCGGTATTAGCAATACCCTCATTCAAGCCCACAGAGTCTGCCAAGCTTTTGAATGCGTGAGACAGGTTGCACCGATTGTTTGTCCCCAAAATAGGGGGGAACACCAAGCCAACGCAAATGTCCTTGTACTGAGTCTTACGTGTAATAAAAATATTACGTGCCGCTTCATTCAGAGGAACCTTTCCTCCGGGTTTGCGGAAGGCTTCATCTCGAACCGTCAGCATGGAATTTGTAAGGTCAACGTCAAGCCAGTCCAGTCTTTGTATTTCTCCCAACCTAAGACCAGTGTTGAGGGATATGACAATACAGTCATGCAAATCGGAATTAGGCAATTTACTAGCGGCCTCAATCAAGAGAGTTGCTTCCTTACCAGATAAAAAGCGGTCACGAGCATTTTTTACAGGGGGGATTTTTACTCCTTTAACGGGGGAAAGCCCTTCAAAAACGAGGTTATTATGCAAAACAGTTTGACTTGCCAAGGTAAATATATGATTCAAGATACTTCGATATTGTTTGATGGTGGATGCGGCGGCTCCAGACGCAACCAAAGAGTCTATGAGGACTTGTACATCATTTTTAGTAATAGCTCGCATGGTTTTCAAGCCGAGAGCGGGTTTGATGATTTTGTTAAATCGTTGTGCATCAGTGAGCCAACTGCGCTTAGTGCGTTTGGCTTCGGGGATGTAGTGTTGCTCAAAGAAGTCTTGCAACAGAATGTTGGATGCTTGAACATCAGAGGCTTCCTGCTCAAGGAGGGTTCGCTCATCAATGGCGTCTTGGCGCATTTGCGCGAGGCTTTGGGGGCCGAGGCCAGTTTTGATGTTGCTCTTTATCTGCCCAAGTACCTTATGTGCTTTGCCGGCGTTCCATCCTTCGCTTGTCCAGCCAAGGCATTCCTCAATACTTTTACCTTCCAATTGATAGCGGATGGTAAAATATCTGTCAGCCTGTCCGTTGCGCATCTTGCGTGTGGCGTGTTCAAAATATCGAACATTGGGGTATTGAGTCTTGTATTTTTGTCTTTTCATGTCCCCAATATATCCCCAAATTTGGGGGAATGCAAGGGGTTAACTGGGAAGTTTGTAGTGTACTATCTATTTGATTTTATTATTACTGGGAATAACTGGGAACTATGCAATGCGATTCAGGTTCTAGTGCGGGCAACTGCATGGGAGTTCGAGTCTCCCCTTCGGCACCAATAAAAATAAAGAAAAATCAAGGGTTACAGTAAATAGCTGTGACCCTTTTTCTTTTGCCGAAAATTTCTTTTTACAAGCTTCTATGAACGCCTGATTTTACAAATATGGGCGCAAACTGTGCCACAAATTGTGCCACAAAAAAGGCTTGTACTGTCATGGAAAAACTTTCTGTAGCTGCTGACTCCAAAAAAACTTTATACAAATGTCGTATGGGCTGTCATTAATTGCTTGTAAAAATAATTGGTTGTTTCTATTGTTAGTGTGTATTGTTTATCCATTTGGGTAATTTGTTTTATTGAAAACATCTTACATCAAAAAAATGCTGTAATGGTAATATATTAATTTTTCAGTGTATTTGTATGGATTGCTGCAGTTTCTAAGTTCGAAAATGGAGCTGAGAAGTAGGCTATTTTAAAATTGGCTTAATGCCGCGAAAGAGGAAAACGTAGGCGCTGAAAAAAACTTGGCTAAACTTGAAAAAGTACCCCAACCTTAAAAGCTTTTTAAAGATATATTAGCTTTTACCAAGCTCCATGTAATGAAGGATAGGGAACATATATATCCTTTTCTGTCACAAAAATTTTAACTTTGTAAAAATAGAATATATACTTATAAAGAAAATTAAGACTTTGCATTACTGTTAAAATAAGTATTCTTATACTATGCTTTGAGTGGAGGAACACATGATGATTAGTGTTTTTAAACCATATATATTATTTTTATTAACTTTCTTTTGTATATATAGTTTTCATACCTTGGCATGGGCAGAACCTCAATTGAATAACTTCACACAATCGATATCATATTTGGAAATAGCGCAAAACACCTCTATAGAGCACAAGGCAAACCAAATTCCTGAACATAGTAGCTTCCAAACGGAGCAAGAGATTTATAATGAATTTATGAAATCGAGAAAATATTTGGGTGATTTGCATAGTGATACTATTACTTTATTTGGAAAATATGTAGGTGTCCTTGAAAGCACAGGAAAATATAGGGAAGCAATATCTATTCAAGAAGAATATTTACATTTATTTAAAAAAAACAAGGGGGAAAGTAGTGTTATAGTTAAAGTCATAAAAGAGGATATAGCGAGATTATATGCTCAATTGGGGGACTACACTTCAGCTGAAAATATATCTGAAGGATCCACATTTTCAGAGCAAGGAATGCATAAAAATGCCATAGATAAGGCTAAAAAAGAGTACGAAGATGCAAGAAATATGTATCAAGAAACAAATAACTTTGTATTGACGAGAATGTATGACTATGTGATTTTGTATTATAACCTTAATAATTTTGAATTTGTATATACTTTTTTAAAAAAGAATATACCTTCTCTAAGCTCGTTTAACGGTATGCAAAAGTCTAATTTACTGGGGCTATATAAGATATATTACGAAAGTGCTTTAAATACGGGAAGAAAAATTGAAGCCAAAAAAATTTATACTCAATACGAATTGAATATCAATTTAATAAATGAAGTTTCAAGTAAATATAAAAATATTTCAGATACCTTAATAGAGGTGGAAGCCCTTTATGGATCTTATAAGGATAAAGAGGCTCGCGAACTTTTAAGCGATGCGTTTCCTACCGTTATTCAAAGAAGTGGCAAGTATGGACAGGACACTATCTTTGCCTTGCTGCTAAGCTCTCTCTTGCATTGGAGCGAGCAGCAATTTACTTTATCAGAAAGGCAATTACATGAAGCTCATGGTCGTTATTTAATGACGTCAAATGTAATAAGCAGGAATTTTACATATATAACTGAAGTTTTAAGGCTTTTTGCGCTGAAAAATAAATCGCGTGAAAGTGCAATATTTTGGGATAAGGTTGCTATTATGACCTCTCGTGCGCAACGTTCGCATAATATAGGTCTTGAACGACAAACTCAATTGACATTTTTCAATAAATTCAAAAAAATATATCATTCTGCCATGGAGAACCTCCTTGCCATGGGAAGAAAGAAAGAGGCTTTTTTTGTACTTAGTCTATATAAAGAGGCTGAATTAGATGATTTTTCCCGAAACAAAATTTTTCAAGAAAATATAATTGAAGATTTTTTTTCGCCACAAGAAATTGTTTTATATGAACAATATCTTGATATACAGAATGGTTTCAAAAAAATTGGTGGTGAAATAATTCGTCTTGAAAATAAAAAACAGTCACTTTCTTCTCAAGAAAGTGAAAAGTTGGCTGAACTTACAAGACAAGCAAAACTTCTCAAAAATTCACTTATTAGTTTTACAAAAAAAATACATAATACATTAGTAAAAACCCCAAGCTATTTAAATGTTGGGTCAAAAAATTTACAATTAGTTCAGAAGTTACTTACACATATGCAATCTTCTGTTTTTATCCATACAGCAACATTTGCCGATAAGCTCTTCATCTTTCTAACAACGCCAAAGCATCTTATTGTAAAGCGTGTTGCAATAAATAAGGAAGACATACAAAATTTAATAATTAAATTTCGTACTGAACTTATGAATACACAATTAAATCCTCATCATTCGGCTGAAAGAATGTATGATATTTTAATAAAACCCATAAGTGAAATTTTGCAAAAAGAAAATCCTAAAACGCTTGTTTTTTCATTGGACGGTAATTTACGGTATATTCCTATGAGCGCTTTATACGATGGCGCGCAATGGTTAGTGGAAAATTATGATGTAGCTCTTTTCACAGATGCTGCTCGTACTGCACTTTTGAGCAAGAAATCTTTGCAAACAAGTATAACAGCTTTAGGGGTAACTAAGGCGCATGGTTCTTTTACTTCCCTCCCTGCTGTGGAAAATGAAATTAAAAGCATAGTGGAAAAGGGAAATACAGGAATCTTATCAGGTAATTATTTTCTGGATTCTGATTTTACTTTGCATGCACTACAAGGCGCATTGCAAAAGAAAACACCAATTTTACATATTGCTAGTCATTTTTCTTTTACATCTGAGGATCAAAAGAAGTCCTTTTTATTGCTGGGCGATGGTACTACATTAACTATGGGGGATATGTTTGACTCTCAAAAGGGGCTTTCATTTGCACACGTGGATTTACTCACTTTATCTGCATGTAATACAGGAAGCGGTGTAAGTAAGGGGAATGGGCGTGAAATAGAAAGCTTTGGCGCCTTAGCACAGCAGCGAGGTGCACGAACTGTTATGGCCTCCTTATGGCCCGTATCTGATGCTTCAACGGCAGCGCTTATGCGTGAGTTTTACTCCCAGCTCGCTTTAGATACAAAAGGCACAGCTTTGGCTCAAACGCAAAGAGACTTTTTACAGAAGAAAATCACGGCACAAAATACGTATGTATTACGGACAGAAAGAGGAAAAGTTCTTTCCAGCAAAACAGAAAAAAAAGGCCCAATTAATAATGACTGGTCACATCCATTTTTTTGGTCATCTTTTATCCTTATGGGAAATTGGAATTAGCTCTAGCAATAGATTCTTTTAGATTGTAATAATAGAATGAAATTTATTTTTTAAATAACCATTTTTATGTGAAATACCGATATACAGATGTCAAAAATATATTTTGACTTGGTGCTGGCGGAGTATTGTTTTACTAGTAAAGTTGAATTTGTAATTTTGGAGCATTTGAGCTGCTCGTGTTTATGTCAAACAAAACCAAAATAAAAGAAGGGTATGGTTATGCGCAGTATTTACTTGTTTTTGTTTTCATTTTTTCTCTTTTGTCCGCAGATGGGATATGCAAATAATTCTAATGTGAAATTATCACCTATGGTTGCTGCAATTTTAGAAAATAACTATGAAGGTACTGAAAAAGAAATAAGTGGTGGGGAAAATATTAATTCAAAAATTAAATATGGCCTTACTCCTTTAATGATTGCAATTCTTAAAGATAATTTTGATATAGTAAAATTACTTATAACGAAGGGTGCCAGTATACATGCTTTTGATACTGGCGGATATTCAATTATGGCAAGCGCAAAGGAAAAAGAGCATAAAAATGTTGACTATTTTTTACGAAACGGAATGGCAAAAAAAGGAATGACGTATGATACGTGCTCAGTGCTTATGATTGCTTCTTTTTATGGTAATGCTGATATAGTGCAATTTTTGCTCAAAAAGGGCGCCAGTGTTAACGCGTATAGTGAGTTTGGCTACACTCCTCTTACTTCTGCTTCTGGAGGGGGGTATACAGAAATTGTGAATCTTCTCATAAAAAACGGAGCTTCCATAGACATGGTTTCTAACACTGGCATTAATGCTCTCATTGCCGCTGCCATGTACGGTTATCCAGAAACAGTAAAGCTCCTTCTAAAAAGCGGTGCTGATATACATTTTCAGGCCATGGGTGGAGGAACGGCTCTTAGTGCTGCTATTTATAATAATCAATTTGAAGCTACAGAATTATTATTAAAAAATGGAGCGGATGTTAATGTTGAAAATAATAGCGGTGAAACTCCACTCATGATTGCAGCAAGAGTTGGGCATGCTGATATTGTAGAGCTATTGTTACAATATCAGGCTGATATAAAATTGAAAAGGTATACTGACGGAAAAACCGCTCTTGAAATTGCAAAAGAGGAGGGGCATGCAGATATAATCACCTTACTCAAAAGATACTAGAAAGAAGGTTGTCTCAAGTAAGGTCGATCTCTTATTTTCTGTGTATAAATCTGTGTCAGGTAGTTATATTGTTAAAGGGAGAATTTTGCTGGCCTGCCATGATATTGTCTGTCATGATATTTCAGTGTATTATAAAATTGCATTTAACAGTAATGGGCGCGAAAATCAGAACTTTGAAGGATGTTTTTTAATAAGTGAGGAAGAAATATGTATATGAGCAGACAAGGTAAGAATTTTTTAAAATACTCTTTAGTCGCTTTATTCGTTGTCTCTTGTTCTTTTTATGCCATGTGTGGGCAAACGGCTTTCGCTTTTAGTGAAGTTGAGTCTGTTACCACTTTTCGATCAGATAAAAAATCTCTTTCATTACCTTTGCTTACTGTGTATTTATCCGCGGAATCCTCTCAAAGTACTGCGCAAATTGAAGAGGCCTTGGCACCTTTACTAGGTACTGCGCTTAGTATGGCAGAAAATCAGAAGCAGGCCTATGTTGTTTTAACCGTGCCGGCAAATAATACGGTGCAATGCACAAGCGTAGTCGATCCTTCTTTTCAAAGTCGTTTTACTTTGCCCCAAGAAAAAGAGCGTTTTCAGCAAAGCATGTTAGCTTATGCTCACAGCCTTGGTGTGCGTTCTTTACAAGGTTCAGCTGCATTTGAAGATGTTATTTGGAGCGTACATATGTGGGAGCCTGCAAGGGCTGGGGAGAGTAATGCACAAAATATTTATGGTGAATTTTGGAAGTCTACAAAAGATATCTCAGTTGCAGAAAAAAATGTTACAACTAGCTATCAGGGCAGAACTTTACTCTCTTTTTCCTTTACAAATAACTCTCCAGAAAGTTTTTATGCCTATTTACTTAATGCTACAAATACAGGGCAAATTATCCCTATACTTGCGCCAGAAACGCTAAACGATGCTCAAAATACGCTTCTTATGCATAAAAAATATGTGGTAGAAAATATCTATTTAGAGCTGGGCTCCCCAGAGGAGCAGGTATTGCTTATTCTTTCTCGCGAACCGCTTGCATTGCATCACTGGCAACAAGAAAACTTTGAAGGTATAACACAAAATTTTTTGCGGGCTTTCACTTCTCCTTCGGCGGAAAATTGGTCCAGCAGAAAGCTTACATGTATACAAAAGTAAGAGTGTGCGACTGTCATGTCCAAGCATCAGAATTTTTATGATATTTTTATCAGCTATTCGCGAGCAGATAATAAAGATGCTAGCGTACAGCAATATATTGCTTTGCTACAAAAGCAATATAAAGAAATATTTTCTTCAGAACTCTCTATTTTTTTTGACATAAGAGATATTGAGTACGGCGAAGACTGGGAAAGGCGCTTACATACTAGTTTGAAAAATTCGCATGTGATGCTTGCCTTTGTGTCAGAAAATTATATCAAATCTGAATGGTGCCGTAAAGAATGGCGTGTATGGTGTGAGATAGAGCGTAGCCGAGGGTGGCTTAGTTCCATGCTTTTTCCCGTGTATCATACGCAGATAGATGATGCGTGGCAACGCGTGCAGGACTTTGAGGTTAAAAAGAATATTTTTAACAAAAATAGTATATTACGTGATGTTGGTGTGGATTGCGCTCTGCAGGCAGATAATGACGCATGCCTTGCAGACCTTTTCTCACGGCAGCTTGTGGATATGACGACATGGTCTTCCTTGGGCGATCATGAAAAACATGCACAAACTCTTGGTTTTGTAAAAACACTTCATAAAAAAAATCAACAAATTAAAAATATTAACACTAGTTCCGATCAATTGTTGCGCCCAAATCCACATTTTCGTGGACGTATTTATGAATTAAAATCTTTACGTGCCTGCTTTGCTAGGGCTCAACAAGGTTTGGTTCCTATTATTCATGGCATTGCAGGTGAGGGAAAAACGGCTTTTGCTATAGCTTATGGCCATGCCTTTGCTTATGATTATCCTGGGGGTGTTTTCTTTGTACCTTGCTTTGGCATGGAAACATTGAAGGATTGTTTTTATGCATTGGCAGAAACCTTGAGCTTACAGCTTGATAATATTTCAAATGAAAATTTGGCCTTACAGCAAATTTGGCAATGGTTACAAAATAGGCCAGGTGGACGTTGTTTAGTAATTTTTGATCATGTGAACCATGCTCAAGTTTTTTTGGAAAAGGACTTAGCTTCTCTCATACGCACAGATGACGCGGTGCATATTCTTATGACAACACGCTGTGCTTGCCACTCTTTGGGGGCTACTGCCATTCCCATTCATATGGGTAAAATGCAAATTATGGATGCCTTTGATGTGCTAGCCAATTTTCGCCCATTCACTCGTGAAGAAGAAGACACGGTACTAAAGATTATTGAAAGTATTGGCGCGCATGCTTTAAGTTTGCAACTGGCCGGAGCCTTTTTGCGAGAAAATGAGGATGTTTCTTATGAGGATTTTGCTGCAGAGCTTATGAGCGAAGGTGTGCTCAATGTTCTTGAACAGACCACGGATGTGGTAAAAAATATCGATTATTCAGCATTTAAGAGCATTGAAAAACTTGTTTTGCCCTCCTTGGAAAAATGTAGCCCAGAAGAAAAAACTGCGTTGCAACTCATTGCTCTTCTGGCTCCAGATAGTGTCATAGGGCCGTGGATTCAAGAAACCTTGGAAATATTTTATCCAAAAAACATGCGCAAGAAAGGTTTGAAAAATCCTTGGGCGGCCATGGTGCGTAAGTTTAATGGCTTGAGTTTGTGGCAAGAGCAGGAAAGCAAAAATATGTACTCCATGCATCGCTTGGTGCGTGAGGTTATTTATAAACATTATATGGAAAGTTCTACTGCCGTTTCACTGCGCTCTCTTCTTTACCTTTTGGCCGTTGAAAAAGCCGATACTTATAAAGATGGAAACACGGCATGGCCTTTGAATTTTTTTCTTGAATTATTGCCAACCCTTTCTTCATGGCGACATGAAGGAGAAGAGAGTGAAGGCTTTTTGTGCTTGCTTGAAGTGCTTATGAGTAAAATAGTGCGCGGTACCGGTCATGAAATACGGGGGATAGAGCTGATAAATGCTGTATTGCCAAATGTAACTATGCGCGCCAATACTCTGCACACCTTAGTGCTTAGCGCCTCTCTTTTAGCATGCAGAGGGCAGAGTTTTTTAGCTTGTGGGAATACGGATAAAGCCTTGGATGATTATACAAGTGCTTTGAATTTGTTAAAAGATATATCATTTGATGTGCCAAATGTTCCTAAAGCGCTTATGCAAAAATGTGTAGAAATATATGATTATGCCGGAGAAGCTGAGCGTGAGCAAGGCAATATACAGCGAGCCTTATCCTTACATAAAGCTGCTCTTACTATTTTAGAAGAGCTTTCTCAAAGGCCAGAAAATGATGCTTTTTCTTTAGAAGTGGAAAAATGCTATACATGGGATCATATGGCTCGCACATATAGGAGGCATGGACAAGGCGATTTTATGCAGCAAGCTTTGGAACTTTATATCTTATCTTTAGAAAAAAGACAGGAACTGTGTAAGCAAGAGCCAAACAACCTTCGCCTGCTTAGGGATTTTGCCAACTCACATGACGCGTTGGGCGAATTTTATAAAACTCAAAATCATGCGCAGGCCGAGCAATATTATGCAAAGGCTTTGGAAATCCGTTTGGAATTGCACCAAAAAGATCCAGATAATATTCTTTATAAGCGTGATTTAAGCATAGCATATAATCATAGAGGCGATATGCTTTTGCATGGCAAAAATATGGCAGAGGCGGAAGTTTCTTTTCGTAAGGCTTTGCAATTGCGTAAAGATATGTTTGAAAAAGACTTGAATAATTACCAAATAGCCTATGATTATTCTTTTTCTTTGCTTAAAGTGGGCGATGTGTACTTGGCAAAATATACTGCCTCAGGCGTAGATGATCAGTATATGCAGGTAAAAAAGCTGTATGAAGATGCAAAGAAAATACGCAAAAACCTTGTGGCAAAATTACCGGGTAAGATGCTGTGGTATAGAGGCTTGGCTGGCGCTTGCTATAAATGCGCCGCTTTATATATGGCCATGGGGCAAAGAGAACCTGCTAGAGAAAATTTACTTCAGTCACAAGATATTATTAAAAATATTATGGCCACTATACCCGAATGCAACCCTCAAAGGGGAGAGCTTGAAAATAATGTGCAAGCAATTCAACAAAAATTACAGATTTTGTAACACAGAGTAAAGAGGAGCCTTTATGTATAAAAAATATGTATGCTTATTGCTAGTACTAAGTGCTTTGCTGGGTTTTTGTTTTTTGCCATATACAGCTTTTGCCAATGAAAGCGCACAAGACTTTTTAGCTTCAGTGCAAAAAGATATACAACATGGAAAATTTGTCCATGCGGAAAAACTCCTTAAAACATTTCTTAAAAAAAAGCAGAAGGCCTCTCCCCATGCTAGGGAGGTTTTGACGGCGCAAATCATGCTGGGTCATGTGGTTACGTTACAATATGACATGGAGAGGGCAGCAGCCCTTTTTGAAAAAGCGGGTAAAACATGGCGTAAAGCCTTAAAGGCTGATGATCCCTTAGCTTTGAAATTTGACTATGAACGTGGTTTATTATTGATGGCGCAGAATGATTTTTCAGCTGCGCAGGAACTTTTTAGTAAAACGTACGCCGCTCAAGAAAAAATTTTAGGTGCAGACCATGAAGACACCTTGAAAGCACGCATAGCTATGCTGGATGCCGAGCAAAGAATTGATGCTAAAAAAATACAAAAAGAAATCTTTGAAGCCTGCATTACCCAAGTTCAAAATAGCGCGCAAGAGAATAGTTATATTTTGAGTCAAGCCTTGGGCGTGTATGCTCTTTATCTTTACAGCAATGATAAAGCTCAGGAAGGTCTTCCTATTTTACTGAAACACTATGAAAATACAGTAAAAGAATATGGTAAAGTCAGTTTTCAAACTCTTATGGCCTCACAGCAAGTAATAGATTTGTATTTTAAAATGCAGCATATTGATGCCGCTAAGCAAAGAGCAATGGAAGATATTGAAATCATCATACAGCTTGAAGGTCAGGATAGTGAGCTTTTAACGGAAAGATATAACGCAATGGGTGCATTTTCTTTGATGCAAGATGATTCTGCTTTGGCAGTGAGTTATTGGAAAAAATCTCTTGATATGTGCCGAAAGCTTTATGGAAATACCAGTAAGAGAACACTTTCTAACGTGAATAATTTAGCTACAGCCTTGCGGCATTATGGGGATTTTGAGCAAGCTAAAAAGCTTTATCTGGAAGCTGTTAAAATCACAAATAAAAATGATATAAAAGATGATGATTTAGTGTTTTTTATCTATGCTGGTCTTTCTCATGTCTATATGGGGCAGCAAAAGTTTCAAGAAGCGCAAAAAGTTTTGCATGATTTAAAGAAGAAAATAAACTTAAGTAAAACTGAGCCTTCCATGAAGCTTTATTTACGTATGAGGCTAGCCGCCATAACGTTAAATATAGGGAAAGTGAATGAGGCTTATGCAGAACTTAAAGATGTGTACGCACAGCAAGTGAAGCTTTTAGGTAAGTATAATTCTCATACGGATGAAACCCTCAATTACTTACGTCTAGCAGCTCTTGGTACTGTTAATTTCAGGGAAGGTGAGGACCTAACCCGTTTGCTTATGGGGCAAACATTTTTACAAAGAGGCTTTGCTCATCATAATGTGGCTATGCAATTTTCTAACTCTGCCAGTATAGGTGTGGAAATTTCATATGAAAGCACAAGACATTTATCTTATAATTTATCTATATTTTATAATAAGGTTGCTATGCTTTGTTTACGCATGGTACGCGATACAAATAAAGGTTTGGATAAAGAGTTATTAGAAACATATCAAAAAAGAATAGAAGGTATATATCACAATACATTAGAGCTTTTATATAGAACTGGAAGATATCATGAAGCTTTTATGGTTATCAACCTAATGAAGGAAACAGAACTGGATGACTTCTTGTTGGAAAAAACAGAACACGTAGATATTATAGAAGATTTGTTTAATTTTGAAGAGCGTAAGTTTATGAAGCAGCTTTTGGAAATTGCAGGGAGATTACAAATTTTAGGGGAAAAATTGTTACCCCTTGAAAAAATACGAACAAGTCTTTCAGTCCAGCAAAAAAAAGAAGCACAGGCTTTAGATAAGCAGGTAAGCGCTATTATACAAAATGATTTAAAAGTTTTTTTTGATAATTTGGTACTTTACTACACAATTGAAGCCAATGTTCAAAAACAAGTGAGGTTTACTGCTAGAAATATAGATTCCTTGCGCAAGGTAATCAATGGAGTTCAAGGTGCAGCAATGATTATTTACCCTATTGTTACGGAGGAATATCTGTATACCTATGTCATTACACCCGCAAAAATCAACGCCTATGCTGTAAAGGCCTCCCAGCAAGATGTCTTGCAAATGGTGACAGAGTTTAGCGGTGTATTGCAAAATCCTCGTGTGGATGCACGATCATCGGCGCAAAAAATGTATAATCTTATTATGGATCCCATTGAAAACGAAGTGCAGAGAACTAAGCCTGGCACATTGCTTTTTTCTTTGGATGGCATTTTGCGCTACATTCCCATGAGCGCTTTACACGATGGGCAGCAGTGGTTGGTGGAAAAATATAATATTGTGTACTTTACTGAAGGCGCGCGTACCTCTTTGCATAAGGGGGGAGCGCAGGTTAATTCCATGGCGGCTTTGGGGCTCACAAAAGCTCTTTCTGGTTTTAGCGCCTTGCCCGCTGTGGCTGTGGAGATTGATGCCATAGTACAACAAGGAGCCAATGCTGGCATAGTACAGGGTGAGGCTTTTCTGGATGATAAGTTTACCCATGAAAACTTCTCTCATGTGTTACAGGAAAAAACACCCATGGTACATATTGCCAGTCACTTTGCCTTTGATGCCATTAATCAAAGGAATTCTTTTTTGCTTCTAGGGGATGGTAAAAGACTTACCATGGGAGAGCTTTTTAGTCAGCGTAAGGCCATATTGGAGCATATAGATCTTTTAACCCTCTCTGCTTGCAATACGGGGTCTGGAGTCAAAAGAGGGGATGGCCGTGAAATTGAAAGTTTTGGGGCATTGGCGCAACGCTATGGAGCAAAGAGCGTTATAGCATCTTTATGGCCTGTGGCCGATGCTTCCACGGCCGTATTTATGCGAGAATTTTACACAGAGAAAAATCTTCATGGCCAATTAAAATCTTCTTCTTTAGCCACAGTACAGAGAAAGTTTTTACAGAAAAAAATTACTTCTGATAATTCTGAAGCAGCCATGTTGGAGCGCGGTAAAGTGATATCCACTGCTTCAAGTACGCCGCTTAAACCGTCGCAGAATAGGGATTGGTCTCATCCATTTTTTTGGGCACCCTTTATGCTTATGGGCAATTGGTATTAGGCGCGCATAGAAGAAAGTAAATAACAAGAAGGGTACTATGAATAATAACATTATCATATCCATATTTAAATCTTTGAGTTTGTGCATACTGTTACTGTGCTTTTGCCCATACAATATGTTTTTTGCGGTTCAAACCGCTTTGGCGGAAAGTGCATATGATCAAGCATCCCGTTTGGATACACAAAAGCAGTATGCACAGGCCTTGGCATTGTATGAACCGTTGGCAGCGCAAGGCCATAAAGAGGCGCAATATAAAGTGGGCTCTTATTATTTGGGAGGACATGGCACAAATAAGGATTTTACCAAGGCTGTTTTTTGGCTACGTAAAGCTGCAGCTCAGAGGCAGGCTGATGCCTTGGTGGCCCTTGGAGATTGTTATTATAATGGTGAAGGTGTTTTTGAAGTGAAGAAAAAGGCCTTGGAGTTGTACCTTATGGCGGCAGAGCTTGGCCATGCAAGGGGACAATTGTATACGGCTATTTTATATCAAAATAATGAACTGTATATGCGAGATATGACACAAGCTGTTTTTTGGTATCATAAGGCTTCAGAGCAAGGTCTTGATGATGCTACGGTAGCCTTGGGCGACATTTACTTGGGAAATGAAGGGGTAAAGAAAGACACAGCAAAAGCCCTTGAATTTTTTATGATGGCGGCAGAGCGAGGCTTTGTAAAGGCGCAAGAAAGGCTTGGGGATTTGTATAAGCCTAGGCTTAAACATGAAATGAATGCCAAGCAAGCCTTTGAATTTTTTTCTAAACCTCCTCATTCTTCTGACCCCTACGTGAATGCGCTTAAAGAAGAAGCCAAGCGTAGTGGCATAAGCCTAAAAGAATATTTTGAAAAACAATTTGGCGAAAGCGACGATATTCCCAACGATTTTGGCACAGCTGTCATGTGGTATGCTTTGGCCTTAAAACAAGGCAGTGAGCATGCGAAAATCATGTTGTCCTCCATGAAGCTGGACTATGGCAAGCGGGATTGGGATGCTTATGTTGAAAGGCAAGCTAAAAAGAAGGTGATTAAAACCGCTGTGACCTTGCCAAAGCCCAAGACGCAAGCGTCAAAAGTTCAACCATCCAAAGCGCAAGCACAAATGCCCTCTCCTCCCGTACAGGCCACAGCGCCGGTTCCCAAAAAGCCAGGTAAGGCTGTACTTGTACCTACAGATAAAGATTTATTAGGCCTTACAGTTTTTACCCCAGATCAAAAGTCTGATACCTGCCTACAAGTGATGGCTTTACATGTTAGTCCCTTAGTGGGGGTGCGCTTAGAAAGTATCCGCGGGTTGCAGGCCTCATGGAAGAGCAAGGCTGTAAAAAGTAAGGCGCAAGGGGTGCTGTTGATAGAGCACAAGGGAAAAATCCTCAATGCACAGGATGCTTCTTTTGAACTAGATGTTTCTAAGGGGGAGATTTTGTATCTATATGTACAAGATACAGGTGCGTTAAAAGATGCCGCAACGCGCTTGCGTGTAGTGTTCTTTTATGAGGATGGTTCGAGAAATTATGCTCTTTTAGAGCGCCAATAGAAGGAATATAGCCCTTAAAAAGCTCTTTCAAAGTGTTTGAGAGAGTTTTTTAAGGGCTAACTATTTTGGCAAAATCTTGGCAGTATAGAGAGAGTTTACAAAGCCTTTCCCCATTTTACTCAGCGTAAAGATGTAAAAAATTCCCAACATGTAAATGTGTGGCAATATAGCATATTGCTGCTGTCTTCGTTGCTAGGCCTGTACTAGCTGTCAGAACTGACTGTCATAACAATCTATCTTGTAGACAGATAAGCTTCATTTTCTCCCTAAAATTTTCAATTATATAGTTAATGCTTAAAAACGTGTTTCCACTCGTTTTTAAGAAAGGCACGCCTGCTCCAAATACCCCTTCGGGGCCACCGGAAGTAAATTCCGGCTTATTTTACGCGCGGCAAGCCATGCCAAGGGCATGTCTTGAGTAGTCGACATCTGAAAAAAGCATTTCTTATGTCTAAAGATTGCCAGAAAACGTATTCCATACGTTTATTTCTGGCAATCTTTATTACGTTATTTGATTTATAAGTTCTATTTTTACTGATAGTTAAGTTGTTTTTCAGTGTCGACTATATAGTCTTCATTATATAATGGTACATTAAGAATCTTCTTCGGCAACAAGAGTTCTATGTGCTTTGTCTATAACTGTCTTGAATTATAATATTATTCACTGTTTTTGCTGTCGCAATGGATAAAAAAAGCTCACTCTGTAAGCGACAAATGTTTTTTTATGCAAGGGATATAAAGATATAAATACTGTAATTTCAGATGAATAAAATCAAAGTACACAATTTATAAAATATTTGAACATTTTTGAACAAACACTTGCAAAAATATCACAACTACAGTACGCTTGTGTTACATTTTGTTATGTATCTGAAAAAAGATGATGTGCACGTTGCGCAATAGCAAAAGAGAAAATTATAACACTTAAAGAAAGGACGTAATTAATGAAAAAGCTCATTGTTGCCGCTCTCATTGCCACCGTAAGCTTTGGTTTTGCTTTAGAAAGCGAAGCGCTTGCTGCTAAAGTCAGCCTCAAATTAGGGCATAACGCTTCTGTAGGACATCACTATCATAAGCTTTGTGTTATGTTTCAAGAAAATGTAGCCAAAGCTTCCAATGGTGAAATAGAAATTAAAGTGTTCCCCAATGATCAATTGGGCTCTCAGCGTCAATTGGTAGAAGGCGCCCAGCTTGGTACCACAGACATGGTGCTCACTTCTGACTCTGTGTTATCTAATTTTGAAGAAAAATTTGCGGCCTTAAATATGCCCTTCTTGTTCCGTGATATGGATCATGTGGGTAAGACCATGGACGGCCCCATTGGTGAAGAATTCCGTCAATTGGCGGCTAAAAAAGGTTTATACATCCTCGGCTACTGGGAGAATGGTTTCCGTGCAGTTTCTACTTCGCAAAAGCCCATTAAGGAAGCTGCTGACTTTGAAGGTTTAAAAATTCGTATTAGCCCAGGATTTCTTCCTGTAGATTTATTTAAATCTTTAGGCGCATTGCCTACCCCCATGGCCACAGGCGAAGTGTATTCTGCCTTGCAACTTGGCACTGTGGATGGTCAAGAAAATTCACCTACTTTTGTATTAAGTCAAAAGTATTATGAAGTGCAAAAATACCTTTCCTTTACCAATCATCAGCACAATACTGAACCTTTAGTTATTAGCCAAATAATTTACGAAACATTATCTCCTGAGCATCAAAAAATTCTGCGTACAGAAGCAGAAAAACTTGCCCCTCTCGCACGCCAAATGGTTGTGGATATGCAAGACGGTCTTGTAAAAGAGCTTACAGGTAAGATTGAAATTATTAAAATTGAAGATTTCTCCTCCTTCCAAAAAGCTTCGCAACAAGTCTATGACAAATACCAAGATAAGTTTGGTACTCTTGTGGAACAAATTAAGGCTGTAAAATAACACCTAAGCTCGTAGGGTGCTTATGCTTAAGGTGTAAGCACCCATAAAGGTCTCTTATGAAAGTACTTTCCATCATCCTTGGTCCCACCAATAAACTTATGCGCTATTTGGCTTTTGCCATGTTTAGCACCATGGTTTTTTGCGTCTTTGCTCAAGTATTTTTCCGTTATGTTCTGCGCATGCCTGCACCGTGGACTGAGGAATTAGCTCGATTTACTTTTATTTGGGCTACTTTTTTGGGGGCAGGAATTGCCTTTGCTGAAGGCGGTCACTTACGCGTAAACTTCTTACTTAATATGTGTAAAACACCGCGCTCTCACGCTGCCATGCTTGTCACTGCAGATGTTTTTTGTCTCTGGTTCTTAGGCATGTATGTGGTTGAAGGTACGAAGTTAAGTCTGCGTCTCATGGAAATGGGGCAAACCTCCCCAGCCATTCCTTCCTTGCTCATGGGAGCGGTATATATAGCCATTCCTTTGGGGAGTTGCCTTATGATTTTAAATATTATTCCTAAGCTTTATCAGCATTTACATACGCTCTTCACAGGGCTTAAGCCGCAAATACAAGAAGAAGAGGTATAATTATGTTAGGTATAGCACTTTTTGCCTCATTTTTTATTCTTTTACTTATTGGTGTTCCCATTGCCATTAGCCTTGGGGTAGCCTCCATGATTTCTCTTTTATTTTTTAGCCACGTTCCCCTCATGGTTTTGGTGCAAAAAACCTTTGGCGGTGTGGACTCTTTTACTCTTTTAGCCATTCCTCTTTTTATTTTAGCAGGTAATATCATGTCCAGTGGCGGCGTTTCTACCCGTCTTGTGGAGCTAGCTAGCTGCGGCTTTGGCAGATATAATGGTGGCCTTTCGCAAGTACTCACCGCTGCATGTACTTTTTTTGGTGCCATTTCCGGTTCTGCACCGGCCACAGCAGCAGCCATTGGTACAGTTATGATTGAACCCATGGTGAAGCGCGGTTACCCTGTGGTTTTTGCGGCGGCTTGTACTGCTGCCTCTGGGGTCATTGGTTTACTCATTCCTCCAAGCGTGACCATGGTAGTGTATGGCGTTGTCACGGGTGCCTCCATAGGGCAGCTTTTCTTAGGCGGCATTGTACCTGGCCTACTCATGAGTAGCGCCCTTATGCTTTGTAACTATATCTATGCAAAAAAGTACAATATAGGCTGTGAAGAAAAGCCTGCCAAAGGGCAAACAGCCAAAGCCTTTAAACGCGCCTCTTGGGCACTTTTTATGCCCTTTATCATTCTTGGGGGCATTTATGCCGGTATCTTTACCCCCACAGAATCCGCCGTTGTTGCCGCTGTTTATGGTCTATTGGTGGGGAAATTCATCTATAAGGAACTCTCTTGGAAAAAACTTGTGGATCTAACCATGGACACCACCAAGAATTCCGCTGTGCTCATGTTCCTTGTGGCTACGGCGCATTGCTTTAGCTATCTCATGGCCAGCGAACGCATTCCCGATGCCATTGCTACTTTTTTGCTAGGCCTTTCTAGCAATCCCACCATTATTCTTATTATGATTTGCGTGGTGCTACTCATTGTAGGCACTTTTTTAGATAATGTTATCGCCATGCTGCTTTTAGCGCCCATTTTTCATCCTGTTATCATGGAACTTGGCATTAACCCTGTGTACTTTGGTATTATTATGGTGGTGGGGCTTTCCATAGGTCAGGTAACACCGCCTGTAGGAACAACGCTTTTTGTGGCCTGTAATATAGCAAAAATTACGTTAGAAAAACTTGTTACAGGCATTGGCTTATATTTGCTAACCATGCTTGCCGTTCTCGCTATTCTTATAGCCTTGCCGGAGCTTGTCATGTTTATCCCGCAATCTGTTATTCAATAAAAAGGACAAAAAATGAAAAAGTTTACCATTGCTCTTATGCCCGGTGACGGTATTGGCCCAGAAATTGTTCCCCCATGCTTTGAGGTGCTAGAAGCTGCCGCTGCCAAAGTGGGCGGCTTTAGCCTAGAAGGTATTACCATTGAAGCCGGCGCCGCTTATTATCAAAAAACCGGTGACGGCTTTCCCGAAGCGCATTTTGAGCAAGCAAAAGCAGCTGACGCCATATTATTAGGCGCCATGGGCTTACCCGATATTCGCTACGCTGATGGGCGTGAAATTGCGCCTCAATTGGAGCTACGCGAACGCCTTGACCTTTATGCCGGTGTACGTCCTGTAAAGGTTTACCCCGGAATTCCTGCTGTGTTGGCTTCTCCTAAGTATAAAGATATTGATTTTGTACTCATTCGTGAGTCCACAGAAGGCTTGTTTGCTTTTCGCACCGAAGGCAGCATTAAAGATGGCGTAGCTCAAGAAGTTTTACAAATGACCCGTAAGGGATGCGAGCGTATTTTTGATTTCAGCTTTAAGCTGGCGCAACGCCGCAAAGAACGCGGTGGAAAAAACCTTGTAACCTGCGTGGACAAAGCCAATGTATTCCGCTCCTTCAAGTTCTATCGCGATATCTTTGTGGAAAAAGCTCAGGAATTCCATGATGTAAATGTAGATTATTGCTATATAGATGCCATGGCTTTGAATATGGTTAAGCGCCCTTGGGATTACGATGTTATGGTTATGGAAAATCAATTCGGCGATATTCTTTCTGACCTTGGTGCTGGGCTCATGGGCGGCCTTGGTATGGCGCCTTCAGCGGATATTGGTGATAAGCACGCCGTTTTCCAGCCTTGCCATGGCAGCGCACCAGACATTATGGGGCAAGATAAAGCTAATCCCCTCGCTACTTTTCTCTCCGGCGTGCTCATGCTAGAGTGGTTAGCTGATGTGCATGCTTGCCCTGAGGCTGCAAAAGCCGCTGAGCTTATTGAAGCTGCCATTGCCAAAGCTTTGGCAGACGGTCAAATCATGCCTTATGAATTTGGCGGCACCAGTGGAACCAAGGAAATAACCCAAGCTGTACTGCAAAACCTTTAGTAATTTTCTCCCTATAATATATTGTAGGGGGTGATAATGCTTACTGGGGGAAGAATCTTTTGTGCGCAAAAGGTTCTTCCCCCAGATCTGTTTTGTGTCGAGGCAAGTGTGAAGGGGGTGGCCGCCTATGGTGTATGTTGTGGCAGCCTGTTGGATTGGCCTTACAAAAACTTTCATTGCTTTGGCGTTTTATGATGGATGCCCACTTTTGGAGCCATGTGCAAGGAGCTTTTTTCATGGCGCATACTTTGTATAAGACGGCAAGTTTTTCTCTATGAAAGTGTTATTTTAAGATCCTTGCTTTTAGATGTTTTCTTGCTTTTTTGTGGGCTTGCGTATATTTTTGTTCAAAATTTAAAGTGCACACCCCAAAGGAGCCCCCCTCATGCAAAGTAAAAACGCCATTAATAATCTCATAAGCCGTTACAAGGCTGTGCTTAAAAAGTGCCATATATTAAATAATTTTGGAAGCTTACTAAGGCGCAGCGCAATGACTGCCGGTTTTGTGGCAGTGCTTGCAAGTCCGGCGCTTAGCCCAAGTGCAGCGCAAGCTTTCCAAATTGACTGCGTCACGTCAGGTAGTTCGACAATTTGTGTCAGC
>CAYJHH010000030.1:19963-23651 GCA_964369995.1 uncultured Desulfovibrionaceae bacterium | reverse complement strand
TAAATTAAAAAGTGTATTTTTACCGAGGCTTAAATACTTTTTCAGTGTCGACTAACTATATGTCACTTTGATATATTATGTATTTTTTATATAAATCGTAAAAACATGAAAAAAAAGTTGACAAACACAAAATAATTCTTATCTTGTTGCTACGCAAACTTAGCGTGTGAGTACTTGTGGTTAAAAGTGCTCTTGTTTTATACAGGCTACTCTCTTTTCCGTGCCTTGAGTGGTCTTGTGGGTTTTGGTTATAGTTTTATTTTTGATGAGATTTCCACGGATTTACCCCCCCTCGCGCTCTAAAACTTTTATGCCATCTCCTGAGGTAATCCCTCGTCGATCGATTTTGCTTTGTCGTTCGCCTTATTCCCTTTCTTATATAACTGTTGATTAATCACTAACCTTTTGAGATTCAAGCTGCATTTCTTTGCGCTGAAGTCTTTTTTGGTACTTTCATTTTAGTTAAAGAAGGAAAATTTCTATGGCTGATATTCTATTACAAAAGCCTGCTGCTGCTCAATCTTCTTATATAGCTCCACAAGCGGATGAGCGTTTAGTTTTTGGTTTTACCTCCAGCGATGCAACATTAACGCGTGTTGATAATAACCTCGTGATGTCTTTTGAAGACGGCGCAAGCCTTGTTCTTACAGATTTTTATGTGGTATATACGGCTGAAAATATGCCTACTTTTATGGTGGAAGGTACTGAGATTGATGGTGAATCATTTTTTGCAGCCTTAGGTGAAGAACTTATGCCTGCCGCAGGTTCTGTGGTAAGTGCGGATAGTTCAGGCAATTCAGTAGATACCATTGCAGGTACGCTGCTCGATGGCGTTGATAGGCTTGGTCGCTTAGATCAAGAATATCCCCATACTACAGTGGGGGTAAGCATCGTGGAAGTTGTTGCTGCTAAGCCCACAGATGGTACAGGCTCAGCGACTGCTCTGGGTGAGAAAATTGTGCTTGAAACGCCGCCTTCTGAGGATGAAAACACTCCCCCGATTGTTCTGGAAATTTCTCCTATTGTTCCTAATGATAGTTTTGTGGCGCCTGAGGGTAGTGGTGCGCATGTGAATGTGCATGAATCTGGCGTAGGGCGCGATGATGACGGTTATTTTACTGATTCCTCCAATGAGGCTTATGATGGAGAATTGAGTACCACGGGCAAGGTAACTGCCAGCGATGCTGATGACGATACCTTAAGTTTTACCATTGTGGGTGATGGTCAAGGAGAATATGGTTCCATAACCATGAATCCTGAAACGGGTGAGTTTACCTATACTTTAGATGATGAAGAGGCAGACTCTTTAGGGGAAAATGAAAATGTTCAAGAGTCTTTCCAAGTAGAAGTGGATGATGGCCGTGGTGGTGTTACCACTACCACCATAGTTGTGAATATTTCCGGCACCAATGATCAGCCCACGTTAGAATTAGAAGATGCAAGCCTTGTGGTGACGGAAGATGAGGGGGTCAATAGCGAAGGCAATCTTGTGGTATCCGGAACAGCCATCAGCACCGATGCAGATAGCAGCGCCACGGAAACCTTCTATGTGGCCAAGGGTGATGGTGCCATGTTTGATAATGAAGAAAGCGCGTCATTGGACACAACAGGTCTCACCCAAGAAGGTAATGTATTACAAGGGCAGTACGGCACCTTTACCATTGATGCCAATGGTAAGTACACCTACACTGTGGATAATGACGCCATACAGCATTTGGGCGCTCATGATACGCTTGAAGAAAGTTTTAGCATTTATGTGCAAGATGATAAGGGCGCGTGGCGTTCAGAAGTGGTGCATGTCACCGTGAACGGTGCCAATGATAAACCTAGCATTGCGCCGGAATCTCCTCAGAGTCCTGACGGTTCTGGTGGCTCCATGCTTAATGTAAGCGTCACCGAAGCCGGCGTAAAAGACGGTAATACAGCTGAGGCGGGTACTCCTTCCGTCACCGGAAGCTTAAAAACTCAAGATGCCGATACTGGTGATACCCATACCTATTCTGTCAGTGATGGTGTTGCAGGAACTTACTCTGTGGACGGCAATGCCTATGATACCAAGGTAGAAGGCACCTATGGTGACCTGTATCTTGATTCTGCCACAGGTAACTATATCTATGTGGTAAATAATGCCTATGACACCACCAATTCTTTAGCAGAAGGCGCCACGGGTACGGATGAATTTAACGTATTCACCACCGACTCTGGCGGCCTCACCTCTGACCCTGCCAAGCTTACCGTCACCGTAGACGGCACCAATGATCAACCCACCTTAAGTTTGGATAAGACGAGTTTAGAGCTTACGGAAGATGTTGCCGTCAATGCCGAAGGTGATATTGTGGTCTCCGGAACGGCCAGCAGCAGCGATGCCGATGATGGCGCCACGGAAACCTTCTATATAGCCAAGGGCGATGGCGCCCATTCTGACAATGAAGAAGGCGGCGCATTGGACACCACAGGCCTCACTCAAGAAGGTAATGTATTGCAAGGGCAGTACGGCACCTTTACCATTGATGCCAATGGCAAGTATACCTACACCGTGGATAATGATGCCATACAGCATTTGGGCGCCGATGATACGCGCGAAGAAAGCTTTAGCATTTATGTGCAAGATGATAATGGCGCATGGCGTTCCGAAGTGGTGCATGTTACCGTGAACGGTGCCAATGATGCACCTAGCATTGCGCCGGAAATTCCTCAGAATCCTGACGGTTCTGGCGATTCTGCCGAATCTGGGGGCACTGGCGGTTCTGCTGGCTCCATGCTTAATGTAAGCGTCACCGAAGCCGGCGTAAAAGACGGTAATACAGCTGAGGCGGGTACTCCTTCCGTCACCGGAAGCTTAAAAACTCAAGATGCCGATACTGGTGATACCCATACCTATTCTGTCAGTGATGGTGTTGCAGGAACTTACTCTGTGGACGGCAATGCCTATGATACCAAGGTAGAAGGCACCTATGGTGACCTGTATCTTGATTCTGCCACAGGTAACTATATCTATGTGGTAAATAATGCCTATGACACCACCAATTCTTTAGCAGAAGGCGCCACGGGTACGGATGAATTTAACGTATTCACCACCGACTCTGGCGGCCTCACCTCTGACCCTGCCAAGCTTACCGTCACCGTAGACGGCACCAATGATCAACCCACCTTAAGTTTGGATAAGACGAGTTTAGAGCTTACGGAAGATGTTGCCGTCAATGCCGAAGGTGATATTGTGGTCTCCGGAACGGCCAGCAGCAGCGATGCCGATGATGGCGCCACGGAAACCTTCTATATAGCCAAGGGCGATGGCGCCCATTCTGACAATGAAGAAGGCGGCGCATTGGACACCACAGGCCTCACTCAAGAAGGTAATGTATTGCAAGGGCAGTACGGCACCTTTACCATTGATGCCAATGGCAAGTATACCTACACCGTGGATAATGATGCCATACAGCATTTGGGCGCCGATGATACGCGCGAAGAAAGCTTTAGCATTTATGTGCAAGATGATAATGGCGCATGGCGTTCCGAAGTGGTGCATGTTACCGTGAACGGTGCCAATGATGCACCTAGCATTGCGCCGGAAATTCCTCAGAATCCTGACGGTTCTGGCGATTCTGCCGAATCTGGGGGCACTGGCGGTTCTGCTGGCTCCATGCTTAATGTAAGCGTCACCGAAGCCGGCGTAAAAGACGGTAATACA
>CAYJHH010000030.1:0-19863 GCA_964369995.1 uncultured Desulfovibrionaceae bacterium | reverse complement strand
TACCATTGATGCCAATGGCAAGTATACCTACACCGTGGATAATGATGCCATACAGTATTTGGGCGCCGATGATACGCGCGAAGAAAGCTTTAGTATTTATGTGCAAGATGATAATGGCGCGTGGCGTTCCGAAGTGGTGCATGTCACCGTGAATGGTGCCAATGATGCACCTACAATTATCACCCCAGCCACGGCGGATCCTGATAGTGATCCAGCAACGGTAACAAAAACAGACTTGCTTACCGAAGATGCAACTTTAAGTTCTGATAGCGGGCAAATTGTATTTACTTCTGCTGATGATATGCACGGCGGAACGATTACCGTTGGCGGTGAAGTTTTTACTGTTGTTTATGATGAAACGACAGGAGAGTTTACCTTACAAGCAGAAGATGGAACGCATACCGTGCACGGTGAGTATGGAAATTTATCCGTTGATAGTACGCTTACGTATGAAAATGGTGAGTTTACTTTAACGTATATCTATGAACAGACAAAAGCGTATGAGCATGACAGTGACGTGAATAATGATCGCAGACCAGACAATGATCATGATCAAATTCAAGAGAGTGCAGATTCCTTTGATGTGCTGATTCAAGATAGTAAAGAAGCCGCCAATTCTGTGGAAGGGGCTAAAGTTACCATTAATGTGGATATTAAGGATGCTGGGCCTACTATTTTGACTGATTATGACGCAAATGGCGTGCTTGATAGCGACCCAGGTCAAACAGAAGCTGCAGTAGCCTCTGTTGATGGTGATAAATATATGGCTGAAACCACTATAAGTGTTGATTTTGGTGCTGATGGTCCGCATCAAATTCAATTCCCGGGCTATGCTGTGGGTACTGCTGCTACATATGTTTTTTGGGATGGCGATACGCAAACTTGGGAGTTAGGCTTTGGTTTTAGAGATATCTTTAACTACTCCAAAACAGATAATGGAGATGGAACAGTTACGCACACCATAGTCATGGGTGATGTGACAATGACTTCGTCAAATAATCAAGACTGGACGGTGACGTATGAAGTGGCTGATGGCCGCACCGATGTGACTTTGAACTTTGTGGATAAGGATAATGATAGTGTATCCCATACTATTACTGCTGAAAAGCCGCAGCCGGAAGAGAGCACATCATCGCAGCCGGAAGATCCCACAACGCCGCCCATTGACCCCACTGATACTGTCATTGCGCCTCCTGCCAGTGAAACAGGTCAAGTGAATGATACAGTGTATCTTACGCATTATGGCTCTGATGATGTCAACTTGTCCTTCAATTATGATGGAGATAGCGCCACCAATGATGTGGTTGAGTATAAAGAAGGGCTTATTGTAAATACCAAGGATGGTAATGATGATGTTTGGCTTGGTCAGCATGATGATACTATCTACCTTGGTGAAAGCCATGCAGAAAACTTTGATGGCGATGTGGGCTCTGTGGACAGTGCTGTGGATACCTTTATGAGTGGTAGTGATCAGTCCAAAACGTATGGCACAGAAGATGCGCCTTTGAATGTAAGTGATTTGAGTGGCCCCGGTGTGGATATTGCCCATGGCGGCGGCGGTGATGATAAAATCTACGGTGAAGGCGGCACAGACGTCATTTATGGTGGCAGCGGTAATGATTATATAGACGGCGGCAGTCATAATGATGGCATTCGCGGCGGCTCCGGCAATGATACTATTTATGGTGGTTCCGGTGATGATGTCTTGTATGGCGGTGATGGAGCTGATGATATCTTTGGTGGCTCCGGCAATGACCTTATTTTTGCAAGCAGTGATGACACCATAGACGGCGGAAGCGGTAAGGACATTATAAGCTTAGTGGATCTGAACAGCGGAACAGCCTTAGATGTAGACGATGTGGTTTCCATAGATGGCGGTGTTGATATGGACGTCTTGCTTACCGGTATGAATGATATTGATACTGTAAGAGACATACTTGAATCTGGTAAGGTAAGTAATATGGAAGTTATCATGCTTGGTGATAATCAAGACGCAGCCAAAGACGTTATTGAAAATCTGAGCATTGATGCTAATGGCCAAATCTCTGATGCCACATCCACATGGGAAAACACAGGTAGTCTTACTTTAAGCGGAGATAGAGGCTCCTATAATCAATTCACCAATGATGAAGGTGTTACCATTTTGGTACATAATCTTGCCAATAATAATGCCTAACATATTAGTATAAATACATGTAAGCCCCCTTGTTGTACTCATGCAGCAAGGGGGCTTTTTCAGATTGTTATGTTTAGTGTGTATGCGTGTTGCTAGGTGTTATTTTTTTAGCATGGGTAAAATGGTTATGAGCATAACTGACCCTAGTACAATAATAATACCGCTGGCAATGGAGAAATTTAACGCCTCATTAAAGACTAAAATACCTACAATAACCGCTGTGATAGGATCCATAACGCCTAGTATGCTGGCAAGCACAGAGCCGATTTTTTTCATGGCTGACATGAGTAATAAATTGGGTAAAACCGCTGTAATAAGAGCAGATAAAACAAGAAATAGCCAAACAAAAGAGCTGTTTGGTAGAAGAAAACTGTCGGTAGCTAGGCTGTAGATGTAAGAAAAAAGTGTGCAATAAAAAAAGAGGTAAAAAGACAGGGTTTTCTTACTGGTTTTTGTACATTGAAGCCTGTGTAAAGCTACAATATAAAAAGAAAAAGCAAGGCTTGAAAGGATAGCAAAGCTAATGCCGATGACATTGATACTTACCTGAGTATGAAAGACTCCAGAAAGGAGAGCTAATCCCAATACGGTAGTAATACTGAGAAAAATTTTATATGTTTCAATTTTTTCTTTATAAAAAAGTGCCATTAAAACCATGACAAAGATGGGATTGGTAAAGAAAATGGTTACTGCAACGCCACTTGCCATATGCGTAAAGGAAGAAAAAAGAAAAAGCGCGCCAATATAATAAGAAAGGCCACAAAAAGCTAAGCATAAATGGGTGTTAAGCGGTATGCGTAAAGATTGTTTTTTAAGCTTAATGGGAATAAGCATCATAAGAGCCGCAAAGGAAAAACGGTATATTAAGCTTGTTTCAGGGCTTATGCCGGCTTCATATATGGGTAAAAAAAGAACAGGAATTAAGCCAAAAAAAGTGGCAGAAAGTAAAGCTTCAGCTATACCAATAATACGTGGTGATAATGCCATAACTCTAAAGTTTCCTTTGTATTATTTTCTAAATACATGTTCATAAAAAGAGTATAGATACTTTGTGAGGCTTACCACTTTTTATTACTGAGTGAAATCTCAGGGAATATACTTTTTTTTTACAATCAATGCAAGGGGCTTTTAAAAACAGATGCTTATATAAGTATATTTTTGTATTACATACAGAAGATTCTCTTGCCCTGTCAGTGATGCATAGGATATGACCTAATAAGTGGAAATACGCGTGCATTACATGATCTTTTTTATGATCATAGGGTACTGAAAAAATATGGTGAGCTATTGTGCTAAAAGACCTTGTTGTGAATTATGTTCGTCCTGTTGAAATTAAAACAGAATTGGAAAGAAGAGCTTTTCTTTTTCTCTTTATTCTCACCTTTACACAAATTGTTGCCTTTCAAACTTGGCAAACCTTATACACCAACTTTATTGTGGAAAGCGTAGGGCTTAATGCCGCAGAAAATGGCATTGTGCAATCCATTCGTGAGCTGCCTGGGCTTTTGGCCGTCAGTGTCATTTTTTGGTTACGCTTTTGTAAAGAAACATCTTTAGCGGTTTTTTCTGTTTTTATCCTTGGTGTGGGCGTGGCCATAACCGGATTTTTTCCGTCATTTACAGGAATTTTACTGACGACCTTTTGTATGTCCATGGGTTTTCATTATTTTGAAACAATAAATCAATCCCTCACCTTGCAATCTTTTGGTACCAAGGTATCCCCCTTAGTTTTTGGGCGTTTGCGCAGTATTTCTGCCTTGGGTAATATTTTTGCGGCGGTTTTTATTTTGGCTTGTGCGGCTTTTTTTTCTTACGCGCAGCTATATCTTTTGGCCGGAGGCGTGGCCATTGTTGGAGCAGCTTTGGCTTTGTACAAAAAGCCGGATTTAAGCCTTTTGCCAGCGCAGCAAAAAAAACTCATTCTCAAGAAAAAATATTGGCTTTTTTACGCCCTGACTTTTTTATCCGGTGGGCGCAGGCAAATTTTTACCATTTTTTCTTTATTTTTACTGGTGGAAAAGTTTGACTATACCGTTGTGATGGTCACCACTCTTTTTCTCATTAATAATACCATCAATTGGTTTTTAAACCCCTTGGTGGGGCGCCTTATTAATGCTTATGGTGAGCAAAAATTGCTTACCTTTCAATTTTTACCTGCCATAGGTATCTTTTTAGGCTATGCCTACATAGATGTGGGCTATATTGTGGCCTTTTTATACATCTTAGACCAATTTACCTTTAACTTTAATATAGCGGAAAAAACCTTCTTCCAAAAAATGGCAGATGCGCAAGACATAGCACCTAGCATGGCTGTGTCATTTACCATCAATCATATTTCTGCTGTGGTGGTGCCTGTACTTGGCGGCGCTTTATGGCTGTGGGACTATAAATTACCCTTTATTATGGGGGCAGTACTGGCTTGTGTTTCGCTGTATCTTGTGCAGTATATTAATGGAGAAATAGCCAAAAATACTAAAGAATAAGTGTTTTCCTTTTTACTCTATTGTGCTTTCGTACAAATAAGGAGCGAGATTTTGTTTGAACCTGCTGTTTATTTGTATGCGCTTTTGCCATAAGGTAAAATAAAAGAACGTAAAATTCACACATTTGTCACCTAAGGCCACTCTTTGACATTAAAATGTATCTGAAAATATAATTGTCTTGTAAGTCATTAAAATATAAATATAAAAATAAGAAAGCCCTGTCACGGGCTTTTTTTATTTCTGTCACTTTTTTGTCATCTATTGTCCTGTACATCAATGCAATCAAAATTTCGTAAGAAATTGCTTACCATTTCTCTTGGAGGATACATGCAGGCTCAGATGATACATGAAATGCCACGTCAACGCTGGATGCGTGCTTTGGCATTGGGAGAAGAAAAGGCTTTGGAAGAGGCATTACGCCATTATCAAAGCTTACCCACATATACTTATTTACGCCAGCCGGAAACAGGCATGCTTATGCTAGAGGGCAAAGCCGGCAGCACTGGTCAACGTTTTAATGTAGGTGAAATGCTTGTGACGCGTTGCGCCATTGCTTTGGAGCATAATGCCACAAAGTATGAAGGACATGCCTACATCATGGGCAATAAGCCGCGGCACGCTGCCATGGCTGCTGTGCTGGATGCTCTTATGCAATGTGAGAGTTTCAGTGATGATTTGCAAGCACGTCTTGTGACACCTATTTTAGAAAAACACGCGCAAAAGCAAGAATATAAAGCTGCCCAAACGGCGGCCACCAAGGTGGACTTTTTCACCATGGTTCGCGGAGAAGATGCATGAGTACTACCATTGCCAAACCCGGATTTGAAAACCCTGTGGATGCAGCTCAAGCATGTTTTCGCGTGCTTTTACAGGTGCTTTCACGCCCCGGCACAAAAGAGATTTTACCTGTGCTTCCTCCCAGTATCGACCATGGATGCCCTGTGGATACCAAAGCCATGGCGGGCTTTTTAGCCATTGCCTTAAGCCTGTGCGATGGCGACACCTCCTTGTGGTTAGATGCGCATTTACAATGCCCTGAGTTAAAACAGCATTTACGTTTTCACTGCGCAAGCCCCTTGGTAACGCTACCGGAAAAGGCGCATTTTGCCTTCATTAGCCATGTGGAAAATATGCCGCGCTTGCAGGATTTTTGCCAAGGCTCAGCGGCCTATCCCGATACTTCCACAACCCTTATTATTGCCTGCCCCTTTGCCAAAAATGAAGCAGACAGCGTGCCTTATACCCTCACAGGGCCTGGCATTAAAGCCAGTGAGGCACCTTTACGCTTGGGCCTAGCTGCGGGGCATTTTCCTGCAAGGTTTTGGCAAGAGCTCCAAGAAAATACGGCGTCGTATCCTTTGGGCGTGGATATTATTTTTGTGAACAGCGCCAGTGCCGCTTCGGGAGAAGTGATGGCCTTACCGCGTTCGGTACAACTTCAAGCTTTATAAGAGGATAGACTATGTATGTTGCTGTAAAAGGTGGGCAAGAGGCCATTGCCAATGCCCATAGCCTTTTGGCTGAGGAGCGCCGCGGTGATACCGAAGTGCCGGAACTTGGCCTTGATCAAATATATGAACAGCTTTCCCTTGCTGTGGATCGTGTTATGCAAGAAGGGTCTTTGTATCATCCGCAAAGCGCCGCCCTTGCCATAAAGCAAGCCCGCGGAGATATGGTGGAAGCCATATTCTTAGTGCGTGCCTTTCGTACCACCTTACCTCGTTTTGGCTCCACCTTACCCCTAGAAACGGAAAAAATGCGCATTCGTCGTCGTATTTCCGCCACCTATAAGGATATTCCCGGCGGGCAACTATTAGGCCCCACCTTTGACTATACACACAGACTTTTGGACCCTTCTTTGGCCTCGTATGCCAAGCAAAGTGCGCAAGGTGAAAGCACATCTGTGGCTTGTTCTCATGTGGCACAGCAAGAAAGTAAGCAACGCGCGGCAGAAGAGGTGAGTTATCCTTGTCCTAAGGTTTTGTCCTTTTTAGAAAAAGAAGGCCTTTTACCGGAAGAAGTGGCTAACCCTCATGCTAGCCCAGGTGACTTGACGCGCCATGCTTTGCAATTGCCTGCCGGTCGTGACATTCGCTTGCAAAATCTTGCTCGCGGTGATGAAGGGCTCATTTTGGCCTTGGCTTATTCCAGCCAGCGTGGTTTTGGCTCCACACATCCCTTTGCCGGTGAAATACGCATGGGCGATGTGGAAGTGAGTTTTGTGCCGGAGGAGTTGGGCTTTCCCATTGTGGTGGGAGAAATACCCCTCACAGAATGCGAAATGGTGAATAAATTCCATGGCGGCGGAGATAAGCCGGCCTGCTTTACGCGTGGTTATGGTTTAGCCTTTGGTGAAGGGGAGCGTAAAGCCATGAGTATGGCCATGGTGGATCGTTCTTTGCGCTCTAAGGAATTGGGTGAAGCTTTGCTGGGGCCTGCGCAAGATGAAGAATTTGTGTTGTATCATAGTGATAATGTAGAAGCTTCTGGTTTTGTACAGCATTTAAAATTACCGCATTATGTGGACTTTCAAGCTGAGTTGGAATTATTGCGCTCATTACAAAAGTCTCATGCCAAGCGTGCAGGTGCGCCTGTATGCGAACAGTGTGAGCGGGGTCGGGGTGAGCAGGGTGAACAAGCAAGTGAGGAGAGTGGCCATGAGCGCTCAGAATAATGTATCTTCCCATACTGTATCTCAGGATATTTTTTCTTTAGAAAGTGTGCCTTTAGGCTATAATTATGCTTATTTAGATGAACAAAGTAAGCGTATGCTACGCCGCACCTTATTGAAGGCTGTGTCCATTCCCGGCTATCAAGTGCCTTTTGGCGGGCGAGAGATGCCCATGCCCTATGGCTGGGGTACCGGCGGTATTCAGGTCAGCGCTGCCATCTTGGGTAAGCAAGATGTGTTTAAGGTCATAGACCAAGGCTCAGATGATACCACCAACGCTGTGTCCATTCGTGCCTTTTTTGAAAAAGTGGCAGAGGTTACGGTCACCATGGATACCGAAGAAGCCAGCATTATTCAAACGCGGCACCGTATTCCTGAGCAACCTTTGCAAGAAGGGCAAATCATGGTGTATCAAGTGCCCATTCCTGAGCCTTTGCGCTGGATGGAGCCTAGCGAAGTGGAAACGCGCACCATGCATGCCTTGGAAGAATATGGCGTTATGCATGTGAAATTATATGAAGATATAGCCAAACATGGCGAAATTGCCACGTCTTATGATTATCCTGTCATGGTGCATGGGCGTTATGTCATGAGCCCTTCCCCCTTACCTAAGTTTGATAATCCTAAAATGCATCAAAGTCCGGCTTTGCAACTTTTTGGTGCAGGGCGCGAAAAGCGCATCTATGCCATTCCGCCGTATACCGATGTGAAGAGCCTTGATTTTGAGGATCATCCCTTCAGCGTGCAAGCGTGGGATAAGCCTTGCGAAATTTGCGGCGCCACGGATACGTATTTAGATGAAATCATAGCCGATGATCAAGGTACGCGTATTTATGTCTGCTCTGACTCCGATTATTGCGCCAAAAAACTCGCTCGCCAGCAAGATGGAAAGGCTAAGGAGTCACATCATGACGCTTAATATATCAAATAGGGAACAACAGATGGCACAAGATACACGCATGCCGCAATCTTCCATGGTACAAAGTGTGTTGCAAGTGCAGAATATGAGCAAATATTACGGTGATCGCATAGGCTGCAAGGATATTTCCTTTGAGCTTTGGCCCGGTGAAGTCTTGGCCATTGTGGGAGAATCGGGTTCAGGCAAAAGTACCTTACTTAACCTTATTTCCGGTCGTATGGAGCCTAGTTCCGGTTCTGTGACCTATCGCTCTATCAATGAGCAAGGGCAAGAAGGGCTTTTGGATATTCATAATCTTTCCGAAGCTGTACGCCGCCGTTTACTCCGTACTGAGTGGGGCTTTGTGCATCAACACCCACGGGATGGATTGCGCATGCGCGTGTCTGCAGGGGGGAATATTGGGGAAAGGCTCATGGCTTGCGGTTCGCGTCATTATGGCAATATTCGTCAAACGGGTTTGGAATGGCTGGAACGTGTGGAAATTGCCGCCGACCGTATTGATGATATCCCCGCTTCGTATTCCGGCGGTATGCAACAACGCTTACAAATTGCACGTAACCTTGTGTCTTCACCGCGTTTGGTCTTCATGGATGAACCCACGGGCGGTTTAGATGTTTCGGTGCAAGCGCGTTTGCTGGATCTTATTCGTACTCTTGTGCGTGAACTTGGGCTTTCCATTGTGCTTGTGACCCATGACCTTGCCGTGGCAAGACTGCTTGCGCATCGCATTGTGGTCATGCGTAAAGGGCATGTGGTGGAAGCAGGGCTCACAGACCAAGTGCTGGATGATCCGCACCATCCCTATACGCAATTGTTGGTGTCTTCTGTATTACAAGGTTAATAAAGGATAGATATATGTCACTCATTCCACAAGTAAGCGTACGCAATTTGAGCAAAAATTTTGTATTGCATGCGCAACAAGGCGCCATCATTGAGGCCTTTGATAATTTAAATTTAGAGGCCTATGCAGGGCAATGTTTAGCTTTGCATGGCCCTTCCGGCTCGGGAAAGTCCACATTGTTGCGCTCTTTGTACGCCAATTATAAGCCCACAGCAGGTTCCATCTTGGTACGCCATCAAGGGCAAGAAGTGGATATGGTAAGTGCTTTGCCGCGTACCATTGTTGAGGTGCGTACGCATACCTTAGGCTATGTAAGTCAATTTTTACGTGTGATTCCACGTGTGTCTTGCCTTGATATTGTGGCAGAAAGGCTCATGGAAAAGGGCAGTACTCAAGACAATGCCCGTAAAAAAGCCGGAGAACTTTTGGAGCGTTTGCGCATTCCGCAACGTTTGTGGAATTTGGCTCCAGCTACCTTTTCCGGCGGTGAGCAACAGCGCGTGAATATAGCCCGTGGTTTCATTTGGGAATATCCCATTTTGCTTTTGGATGAGCCCACCGCTTCCCTTGATGGGTATAATAGACAAACGGTGGTGGAACTTATTAATGAGGCAAAGGCACGCGGCGCCACCGTTATTGGTATTTTCCATGATGATGAAGTACGCGAAGCTGTGGCTGAAAGCACGTATTCCTTCATGGAACAGCGCATGCTTACGGCCAAAGCGCAATAAAATATTTCTTTGGGAGAGGCGTCATAAACCGCGCTTCTCCCCAAATTATACTGTGTAACAAAGTGTAGATTCATCATGACAATACAAACATGTTCAGGGCATTTGCTCTATCTTATGGGGCCTTCCGGCAGTGGTAAGGATTCTTTGCTACAGCATGTCAAAGGACGTATGTGCCAAAGCATGCATAAACGCCCTTTGCATATTGCTCAGCGTCATATTACCCGCAAAGCTAGCAGCTGTGCGCATGATGAACAGCATGTGCCTTTGAGCCAAGAGGATTTTTTGCAAGCCCTTGCGGCTGGGGATTTTGTCATGCACTGGCAAAGTCATGGGCTGTATTATGGTATTCATAAAAATATACAAAGCTTACTCGATGTAGGCGCTGTGGTCATAGTGAATGGTTCCCGTGCTTATTTAGCTGAAGCTTTGCAAAAATATCCTCAGCTTATACCGGTTTTGATTACAGTGGAGAGCTCGGTTTTACGCGCGCGCCTTGAAGCTCGCGGGCGTGAAAGTGCTGAAGACATAGAAAAACGTATTGAGCGTGCGCATATGGATATTTCCGCTTTGCAGCAAATGCCTCAATTGCGGCGTATAGATAATTCTGGGGCTTTGTCTGTGGCCTGTGCGGCCTTTGATGAACTTTTATCTACAATTCAAAATGCCTAAATGTAAAATAAAAGGATATGTATATGAAATTTCGTAATTTTTGTAAAAAAGCTTTAGTGATGGCCCTTACAGGTACCTTGTTTTGGACAGCCGGTTTTGCACATGCAAAAGACATTACTTTAAACTTTGGCATTATCAGCACCGAATCCACACAGCATTCGCGTAAGCATTGGGAGCCTTTTTTGGCTGCCATGGAAAAAGAAACCGGATATAAAATACAGCCTTTCTTTGCTTCTGACTATGCTGGCATCATTACCGCCATGCAATATGGTAAAGTACAAATGGCGTGGTATGGGAATAAAGCCGCCAAAGAAGCGGTGGATCGCGCTCAGGGGGAAGTTTTTGTACAAGTTATTAATAAAGATGGTAGTGATGGCTATTATTCGTATATTTTAGCGCGTGCGGATTCTTCCATAACTTCTTTGGAGGATATGTTTGCCAAAGCTAAAGAGCTTAATTTTGGTAATGGAGATCCCAATTCCACTTCGGGATATTTAGTGCCTAATTACTATGCCTTTGAAAAAAATGGTAAAGATGCCAAAAAGATTTTCAAAAGAGTGCTTACCGCAGGGCATGAGACCAATGCTCTTGCTGTGGCCAATAAGCAAGTGGATGTGGCCACCTGTGGCAGCGGCGCTTTAGATCGTTTGGAAAAAAACAATCCTGAGAAGCATAAATTGCTCAAAGTTATTTGGACTTCTCCGCGTATCCCTCGTGACCCCATTGTATGGCGTACTGATTTGCCACAAGCGGTGAAAGATTCCGTGCGTACATTTTTCCTTGAATATGGCGTAAAAGGGGCGGATGTTGCTGCAGAAAAACAGGTGCTTGCCAAGCTTGGTTGGTCGCATTACAGAGCGTCTAACAATGATCAATTATTACCCATTCGCCAATTGGAATTGTTTAAAAATAAAAATGCCATTTTGCAAAATACGCATTTAAGCCCTGAGGAAAAAAAGGCTAAATTACGTGAAATTGAAGGGGAGCTGGCTAAGCTTGCCACACAGCTTACCAGTGCAAAGTAAGGCAAAGTAAGGCAAAATAGCGAAAATACTGTAATCCTGTAAAAAGTGAGAGGGTAGGGGGTTGTTAAAACATTCCCTGCCCTTTTTTTTGTAGGTCATCTCAGGCATGTGCGTCAGCCTTTGATGTGCCTATGTAGACGATGCTTAAAAACGTATTTTCATACGTTTTTAAGAAAGGCACGCTCACTACAAATACCCCTTTCGGGGACGCCGGAAGTAAATTCCGGCTTATTTTACGTGGCGGCAAGCCATGCCGCAGGCATGACTTGTGTCGTCGACATCTGAAAAAAAGTATTTCAGTTGTCTAAACTTTGCCAGAAAACGTATTCCATACGTTAATTTCTGGCAAAGTTTATTACGGCGTCAAAAAATAAAAGTTTTATTTTCACGGGTATTTAAGTCATTTTTCAGTGTCGACTATGTACCTATGGGAATATAAACGTACTTTCAGCGCATGCGCGCCTTGCAAGCCTATGGGACAAAAACTTGGCGTTTCACATCATAAAAAGCCCACAAAGCTCCTTACTGTTTTTGTGACATATTTGACGCAAAACAAACACCTGTTGGTCTTTTTCTAGCCACATGTATTCACTAAAACAGATGCATCAACAGCATGTGCTTGCACCGTCTTGGGGTAAAATGTTCACAGCACATGACATGAGATTTATCGATGTACTATAAGGAGACTTTTCATGTTGCATATTACAAATTTCACCCGCACCTTCGGTTCCACCAAGGCCTGTGACAATATAAACCTCACCGTTAAACCTGGTGAAATGGTGGCCCTCATTGGTGCTTCCGGTTCTGGCAAATCCACCCTCATGCGTCATATTTCTGGCCTTATGTGTGGCGATAAGGACGGTGGTAGCATTATATCCATGGGGCAAACATTACAAAGTCAAGGACGCTTAAATTCTGATATTCGTAAAATGCGTACCAATATTGGTATGATTTTTCAGCAATTTAACTTGGTAGATCGCTTAAATGTATTGACCAATGTTATGCTGGGCGCCCTTGGTAGAACCCCTTTATGGCGTACAGCCCTTGGTCTTTTTCATGCTGAAGATAAAAAACTTGCTTTAGAAGCTTTGCATCGTGTGGGCATTGGCACAAAAGCGCATCAAAGAGCTTCGACCCTTTCCGGTGGTCAGCAGCAACGCGCCGCCATTGCCAGAGCCTTGGTACAAAAAGCCAAATTACTTTTGGCCGATGAACCCATTGCTTCCCTTGATCCAGAATCTTCCCGCAAGGTTATGCAAATTTTGGCAGACATTAATAAGCAAGATAATATCACCGTCATGGTGACCTTACACCAAGTGGATTATGCCATAAAATATTGCCCACGCACTGTGGCTTTAAAAGATGGTAAAATTGTGTATGACGGCCCTTCTTCTGCTTTAACGCCTGCTTTTTTGCAAGAGCTGTACGGCGCAGAAAGTGAAGAAATGTTTGCTCCCAGTATGGCTGCGCCACAAGAAGAAAGCAATAGCTTTGTCAGGTCTGTGCCGCCTCTTTCCGGTACGCATTCCATGGGTGAACCTAGCCCAGCTTTTATGTAAAATTATTTATGATTACAGTGTATTACCAAAGAAATGTATTTCTTTGGGTCTTGCAGTGTGCCTAAAATACTCACTTTAACCCTTATTCTTAACGTTTTGGAGATTACAATGGCTTTTTTTAGTTTTAAGAAAATGTTGGCAGTGGCTGCCCTTGGTGTTGTGACTTTTGCAAATATTGCTATGGCCAACGATGTGGAAATTAATTTTGGTATTATCAGCACGGAATCTTCCCAAAATTTACGTAAAAATTGGGAACCTTTCTTAGCCGAAATGGAGAAGAAGACCGGTTATAAAATTAAGCCTTTTTTCTCCTCTGATTATGCCGGCATTGTGACCGGTATGCAATATGGTAAGGTGCAATTGGCTTGGTTTGGTAATAAATCCGCCAAGGAAGCTGTGGATCGTGCCCATGCAGAAATCTTCTTAAAAACCATTGCTGCCGATGGTACCGACGGCTATTATTCCTACATTTTAGCCCATGTGGATTCACCTATTAATAATTTAGATGATATGTTTGCCAAAGCCAAGGATTTGAACTTTGGTAATGGCGACCCCAATTCCACCTCGGGATTTTTGGTACCAAGTTATTATGTTTTTGCACAAAATGACAAAGATGCCAAAAAAATCTTTAAGCGTGTGCTTACAGCCAGCCATGAAACCAATGCTCTTTCTGTGGCCAATAAGCAAGTGGATGTGGCCACTTGTGAAACAGGTACTTTAGGTCGTCTTGCTCTTAACAATCCTAAAAAACATGCACAATTGAAAATTATCTGGACATCTCCCATTATTCCCAGTGACCCCATTGCTTGGCGTAAAGATTTACCTGCAGATGTCAAAGAAACCTTGCGCACCTTTTTCTTAGATTATGGTGTGAACGGTGACAATGTGGAAGCAGAAAAGAAAATCTTGGCTTCTTTGAGCTGGGGACCTTTTAGAGAGTCTTCCAATGATCAACTTTTAACCATTCGCCAATTGGAACTTTTTAAGAACAAAAATACCATTCTTGCCAATACCACCATGAGCGAAGAAGAAAAGAAAGCAAAGATTGCCGACATTGATGCGCAATTACAAAAACTTGAGGCTCGCATCAAAAGCCTTGGCACTACGGTTTCTTCCAGCAAATAATCCTCCTTTATATCATAACTTTGCATCCCTTGGCATACTATTGCCAAGGGATGCCATTCGAGAAAACTATGAGTAGCACAGTAATGACACAAGAAAATTCTCGCTCTTGGAGCACATCTTTTGCCAGTGTATTTTCTTGGGCCCTTGGTTTAGCCATATTAGCATGGGCTTGGGAAGGGGCAGAAATGCGCCCCATGGCACTGTTTACCGATGCCGGTAATATGATGGAATTTAGTAAAGAATTCTTCCCACCAGACTTTAGCGACTGGCGTTTGTATATGGAAGAAATTCTTATTACCATACAAATTGCCCTTTGGGGTTCGGTGTTGGCAGTTATTTTTGCCATTCCTTTTGGCATTTTAAGCTCAGATAACATTGTCCCTTGGTGGGTGTATCAGCCTGTACGCCGCCTTATGGATGCTTGCCGCGCCATTAATGAAATGGTTTTCGCCATGCTCTTTGTGGTGGCGGTGGGTCTTGGGCCTTTTGCCGGCGTTCTTGCACTTTTTGTGCATACCACCGGTGTGCTTGCTAAGCTTTTTTCCGAAGCTGTAGAGGCCATTGATCCGCAGCCGGTAGAGGGTATTCGCGCCACCGGTGCCAATCTTTTTGAAGAAGTGCTGTATGGCGTTATCCCGCAAGTGTTACCCTTATGGATTTCGTATGCCCTGTACCGCTTTGAATCTAACATTCGTTCTGCCACTGTGGTGGGCATGGTGGGCGCCGGCGGTATTGGCGTGCTCTTATGGGAGCTCATCCGCGGCTTTACCTTTGATAAAACCTGCGCTGTCATGGCGCTTATCATCTGTGTAGTTATTATTTTTGATATTTTATCGCAATTTTTACGTAAACGCTTCGTATAGGAATAGGTATGGCGACTCAAAGTTTTTTTAATGGGCACGTGATTAGTGCTGCGGGCATGACCGATTGTGCATGTTTTGACGCAGAGCATATAAGCTCTGTGGGGCAAGGCTCTCAAGCGACGCATATGCTGGATTTAGAAGGGGATTATCTTATTCCCGGTTTGGTGGAATTACATACCGATAATTTAGAAAAGCATTTTATTCCGCGCACAGGCGTAAGCTGGCCTTGTGGTTTATCTGCCGCCATGGCGCATGATATGCATATGATAAGCTCTGGCGTGACCACGGTTTTTGATGCCATCACTGCCGGTGAGCCCTTTGGTAAGCATATGCGCAATGAGCTTTTTGACATGAGTCTTGGCGCTTTGAAAAAAGCGGAAGATGAAAAACTGTTGCGCGCTGAGCACTTTATACATGTGCGCTGCGAATTGGCCGGCGGTCACCTTATGGATAGAGTGGATCCACTCATTGGACATGAAAAATTGCGCCTTATTTCTGTTATGGATCATACCCCCGGTCAGCGCCAATGGCGAGATATTGAGGCCTATAAGCGCTATTGTGATATGACAGACACTGCCGACAGCATTGTTCAGGAACGCATTGCAGCATTAAAAGAGTTACAAGCTAAAAATGCCCCCAAAAACTTGCAAAGCATTGTGAGTATTTGTAAAGAAAAGGGCTATGCCCTTGCCAGTCATGATGATACCACCGTCATGCATGTGCGTGAAGGTGCAGAGCAGGGCGTGTGCATTTCTGAATTTCCCACCACCTTAGAGGCTGCGCAAGAAGCCCGCGCCCAGGGGCTGTCCATCATCATGGGAGCGCCCAATATTGTGCGTGGTGGTTCGCATTCGGGCAATGTGGCCGCCGTGGAATTGGCTAAAGCCGGCCTTTTAGACATATTCTCTTCCGATTATATGCCGGCAAGTTTGCTCCATGCTGTATTTCTTTTGCCGGAATTAGCCGCAATTCCCTTGGAAGAAGCCGTTAAAACCATTACTAAAAACCCCGCCCATGCTGTGGGTATGTTTGATAGGGGTGAGCTGGCCGAAGGCAAAAGAGCCGATGCTGTGCGCGTGCGTTTGGTGAACGGTGTTCCTGTTATTCGCGCTGTATGGCGTGAAGGAAAGCAGGTATTATAAGCCTATGCGCTATGCCTTGTATTATATTCCTGAGCAGCAAAGCCCCTTAGCTTCGCTGGGGGCAAGCTTGCTTGGGTGGGATCTTTATGACGCAGTGCCAAGGTGTTCTAAGTCTATACTTGCTAGTTTTGAAAAGACCGGCCTTACGCTTAGTGAAAACATGCTTCATGACATGACGCAAGAAGCGCGGCGCTATGGCTTGCATGCCACGCTAAAGGCGCCTTTTTATTTGGCAGAAGGTCATGATGAAGAGCAGCTTATACAAGCGGTAGATACCTTTGCCGCCACACAAAAGGCTTTTAATCTCCCTGCATTACAGGTGAAGCGCATGGGGGATTTTTTTGCCCTTGCCTTGCAAAATACCGAGCAACATACCGAACCAAATGCCGAGCAAAATAGGCAAAAAATATATGACTTTGCGGCGCAATGTTTGAGACAATTTGAGCCCTTTAGGCGTCCTCCCACTGCCATGGAGCTTGCAAGGCGCAGACAAAAACCATTAAGCCCGCGCCAAGAAGAATATTTACTTCGCTTTGGCTATCCCTATGTACTTGAGGATTTTCGCTTCCACATTACCTTATGTCATGTGCCTTCTGGGCAGAGCCGTGAAGATGCCATGTGGAATGCATCCTTGCAAGAGGCATTAAGCAGCGTATTTTCTCCGTGTTTACAGGTAAATAGCGTGCAAAGTTTGCATCTTTGTCGTAGTGATGACACAGGGCAATTCAGCCTTTTGCATAAAGCGCCTTTGCATATGTAATGCTACACATGAAAAATGGCATTTCACATGCTTAAATATTGCTAAAAATAACTGTCATGGGTGTATTTTTGGCAATATTTTTTTATGTCCATTAGTAATGGTATGTGCGTCTGTATTTTCGTAAAAGAAGCAAGGAAACACCACAACCTAAGGCTTCTGCAATGGGTATGGATAGCCACACGCCCGTGGAACCCCAAATGTAGGGCAAAAGGGCAAGCATGCCCATGATGAATAAGAAAGTGCGTAAAAAAGAAATAAGTGCTGATATTTTTCCATTGGATACAGATGTGAAAAATACAGAAGCAAAAATGTTCATGCCCACAAATAAATAACTTAAGGAAAATAAAGAAAAAGCCTCCAATGCCAAGGCATATGCTGGGCTGCTTGCTTGTATAAAAATACCCACAATGCTGTGCTTTGTCATAAAGCACAAAATCACAAGAACCACGGAGCTTATGGCCACAAAGCGCGTGGATATTTTGAACACGGATTTAGTTTGTTCTTTATTATTTGCGCCTTGCGCAAAGGCGAAAATGGGGGCCACACCTGCGCCAAAGCCTATGTACATGGAGCTTAAGAAAAATTGCAAGGAAACGATGACGGTAACGGTGGCAATGCCATCTTCGCCATGCAAGGTTCCCATAAGTATATTTAAGGTCATGGTGACAATGGAAATGGCTAAATTGGTGACCATTTCAGATGAGCCGTTAAAGCATACATCGCGCATGAACTTGGCATGTCTTTTAGGTTTTACCACATGCAAGATCCACTCTCTTTTTTTACAAAGCAATATGCTGAAAAGTATTGCCGGAAAAACAAAACTGGAGCCTAGGCCCATGGCGGCTCCTGTGACACCTAAGGAAAAATATACCATGCTTACATGGGTGATGCACAAATTAGATATTGTTGAAATAATGGCAAAAATGAGCCCTAAAGAGGGTTTGCCCAAGGTCACGGTGAAGTATTGCCCAAATATTTGCAAAAATACAAAGGGAAAAGTCAGGGCAAGGGTTTGCAGATATTCCGATGCATAGGCATCAAGCTTTGGTGTGGAGCCTAAAAAATGCAAAATTTCGTCGGTAAATGAGAGGGACAACGCAGTAAGCGTTAAACCTGTAATGATGCTCACCATAAGTAAGTATGAAAATTTTTCTTGAGCTTCGCGTACTTTTTCTTGCCCAAGGTTTTTAGTAATGATGGCATTGGCTCCGGTGGCAAACATGACGGCTATGGCAATGACACAAGAAAAAAGCGGTGAAACTATATTCAAAGCGGCCATGGCATCTTGATGTACATAATTTCCGGCATAAATGCTTCCAATCATCGTATAAATAGAGATGAAAAGCATCATAATCATGCTGGGAAGTGTGAATTTTAAAAGGTTGAGTGTTGTAAATTTTTGAGAAATGGGATTGTTCATAAAGACCTTCATATATTTTGGCAAAAAAAAACGCGAACAAGTTAGCCTTGTTCGCGGGATCACCTTAGACGACAAAAGTCGCTGTCACGCATATGTGTTTGAGCAACATAGTGTTGCCTTGTGCCTGTGTCAAGAGATAAATGAACACCTTATGTGCTGTGTTTAACGTAAAATAAGCATTTTCTTACACGGAGAAAAGCTTCCCCGCAAAAAGAAATACGATTGATATGCATGTACGTTACATAATCTCGGGAAACAAAATTTTACAGCCTATGGCCACAAGCACGACACCCCCAATCACATTGGCATATTTAACTATATAGGTATTTTGCTGCAGCACAAAGCGGCTTAACATCATGCCCATTGCTGTCATGACAAAACATACAATGCCAATAATTATGGATGGAAACCAAATATCCATATGTAAAGAGGCAAAAGTTCCCCCCACAGCTAAAGCATCAATACTTGTGGCTATGGCCAAGGTTAAAGCTGTGATGCCCTTGGTGGGGTCTTGACCTTGTGTTTCCGTATCAAGCTCATCATCATCATGCATAATGCCTTCCCAGAGCATCTTTCCTCCCACCACGGCCAGCAGTATAAAGGCTATCCAATGGTCATAGGCCTTCACGTAGCTGTGTACTTGCGTGTACAGAAGAAAACCCACCAATGGCATGAAAAACTGAAAAAAGCCAAAAATGGAAGACATGCGAACAATTTGTTTACACGAAGAACAGCCTTTTATGCTGACAACCAAGGCCACAGAAAAAGCATCAGCGGCTAAAGCCAAGGCCACAATAAAAATTTCAAAAAAAGACATGAAAAACCTTTGAGTGATGATAGTATGTGTTTATTTTATAAGCGATTACACTGGTATTTTTGTGCAGAAAATACCCATGCCATGCTACAGGTAAAGTGGTGATAAGCCTTTTGTGGAGGTTTTGTAAAGAGCGTATTCTTCATGGTGATGCTGGGAAGGAATATTTAAGAGAATGTGAAAGTTGTTTTCATTATTTAACTATTTTAAATTTTAGTAAAAATTTAAATTTTTGTATTACAAAAAAAATTACTTATTGTATTAATAGTGTATTTTTCGTTTTTATGCGATATTTATTTGACATTGCAAGTCATAATCTGTATATCTCATGTTCACACGTTGGTGCATTCATAAATGCTAATGATATTTCATAGTTAATTTTTATGCATGCGTAGCGAAGGTGGTTAGGGCGTTATCTTAATAAAATTTGCTGGTCATAGACTGCAATTTTTACAAGATAACTGTTTTTTTTGGCAGTGTATATTAACGCCGTGGCACACATGAAGCTGTGTGCCATAAGCTGCATGAGAAAATTGTAGTTTTAAACATCAGGTCTAAGGATTGTTTGCTATGAAAAAAATTAGAGCATTGCTTATTGCAGGCGCAATGGTTCTTTCTGTATTTACCGGTTACACCACTGGTTTTGCACAAGAAACAAGAAAAGA
>CAYJHH010000029.1:0-24013 GCA_964369995.1 uncultured Desulfovibrionaceae bacterium | reverse complement strand
AAGATTGCCAGAAAACGTATTCCATACGTTTATTTCTGGCAATCTTTATTACGTTGTTTGATTTATAAGTTCTATTTTTACTGATAGTTAAGTTGTTTTTCAGTGTCGAATATCTATCCTTTGGTGCTAAAAATGCTTTGACAGACCCCTCTCAGCTAATCATGATTTTGTAAAACATACCTATTTTAATTACAAGAATATCATCAATATCTTTGGTATTGAGCTCTCAAATGTGCACACGGCCTTTTATCAGCAACCTGAACGGGCGACCAAAAGCCGCCCGTTTTTGCATTACTCAAAAAGCAGTCTACACACGTATGCTTTTTCGTTTAAAGATATTAGACGGCAATATTTTGCTTTTTCCTTTTAAAATAACCGTAAGCAAACATTGCTAAGAAAAGCACTGTTCCCGAAATGTCCGTTATGGTTTCAGGAATAATTAAAATTATTGACGTTAGAAGCATCAGACCTCTTTGCCAGAGAGGTAACGTAACAAAAAGGAAGCCTTCCAAGGCTGCTGATAGCGCAAAAACACCCAGAAATGCCGTAAAGCAAATGACAATGGCATGTGTAACAGTGGTATCAATGAGTAGCAAGCTTGGGTCAAGGGCAAAGATAAAGGGCAAGATAAAGGCTGATAGTGACATTTTTAAGCCCGCAATAGCTGTTTCTGTTGGGTTTGACTTGGCAATGGAAGCAGCAAGATAGGAGCTTAAGGCCACAGGCGGTGTAACAGCAGCCATACAACCATAGTAGAAGATGAAAAAGTGTGCAGCAATTATATTAATACCTAAGCCCACAAGGCTAGGGGCAATCATGGAACCTAGAATTACGTAAAGAGCCGTAGTAGGCATGCCCATGCTCATTACAATACAGGTTACCATAGTTAACAGTAAAGCTAAATGAATGCTGCCTTGCGCAAAGGACATAACAAGGTCAGCAAACTTTAAACCAAATCCAGTTAATGTTACCACGCCAACGATAATCCCTGCTACAGCGCAGGCTGCAACAATGCCAATGGCCCCTTGTGCGCCGGCAATCAAAGCAGCATCAAACCTTGCAGGTGTTAAGCGTGTTTTTTTGTTAAAGCAGCTTGCAACAAGAACAAAGCCCACGGCCACAACCGATGCCATGATGGGAGAATACCCTGCAACCAGCATATATAAGATACTTAATGGGGCAAACAACAAAAAAGCACCATCTTTTAACACTTGCTTTAAATCAGGCAATTCTTCCTTGCTTAAGCCTTTAAGGTTGAGTTTTGATGCTTCCATATCAATCATGATAAAGAGGGAAACATAGTACAAAACTGCTGGAATAGCAGCACTGACAATAAGGTCCCCATAGGGAACACCCGTCATTTCTGCCATAATAAAGGCTGCCGCTCCCATGATGGGGGGCATAATTTGTCCCCCAGTTGAGGCTGCAGCTTCAACCCCGCCCGCAAAAGCCGGCCTATAGCCTACTTTTTTCATAAGCGGGATAGTAAAGACACCGGTACCTGCCACGTTAGCAAAGGAGCTTCCGGAAATGGTTCCCATAAGCCCACTGGCAAGTACAGCCGCTTTTGCAGGACCACCACGATATTTACCTGTAAGGGTAAAGGCAAGGTCAATAAAAGATTTCCCCCCCCCCGTTTCATTAAGAAATGCCCCTAGCAAAATAAAGATAAACACGTAGGTTGCTGTAACATAAATAGAAACACCATATATTCCTTCAGGTGTTAAAAACATATGCTCTATAACACGACTTAAAGAATACCGCCTATGGCCAAATTCTCCCGGCAAAAAATGCCCCCAAAGAGCGTATGCCAAGAAAACGCAGGCCACAATAACAAGTGGCCACCCCATAGTACGGCGTGTTATTTCAAAAACAAGTAAGATGGTAAGTATACCAAGAGCGGTGTCAATATCCGTAGGTGCTCCAGCTCTATGGACTATATTATTATAATCAAGAACAAGAAAAGCCCCCACGCCAAGACAGGCCAGCGCAAGAATAATATCATACCATACAATCTTCTTTTCCCCATGACGTTTGCGCACAGCAGGATAAAGAAGAAAACCAAGGGCTAGAGCTAAGGCAAGGTGCACTGCTCTGTGCTGAAATTGCGGGGGGAGCCAAAATGATGACGTAAGTAAATGATAAAGAGACATACCAGCAGCCATAATGCCAAATATAAGCGCATACACGCCAACAAGATTACGCTGTGCTGATTCATTGTCCTCATCAAAAATTTGTTCTTGATCCACAAGAGTTTCATCATTGTCAGAAGGATTAACTGTATTTTTTTGCATATGCAGTCCCTTAAACTAATGGTTAGCTGAGTCTAAAAACGCCGTTAATGCAGCTACTGCTTGAGAGAATAATTAAAGCTACTGCAAAGATACGAAGTGTTTTGTTCGTTAACTAAAGCTCTGTTTACGTAAACGCACACAAAGCAACTATGCCCCATTTAGCAATACGCCAATTTTTCACACACGTTCTTATTAAAAACTATTTTTCTGACGCTTAGTTTTAGTTATAAAATATATCGTATATTTTTCGTTTTTTTATTACATTTATGGTAATTCTTTTTCCATCGCCAACAAAAGCATCGAGTGCAATTATTTTTCCTGTAAAATCTGTAATAGATTTAGGGATGACTCCTAGTAAAACTTTAGGCTTGTTAATGTAGGACACCCTAAAAGGTAATTCGTGCAACTCTTTGCTAAAGCCATCAATAATCATAAAGTTTTCATAAACTTCATAATCTAAATCAAACGTAGACGGCACTCCATATCCTAAATCTTGCAAACGCACTGTTTCAAGAAAAATTGTATGTTCATCTACTATTTTGTATGTTTCATAGACGGGTGTTAAGTTGACCGAATGGCGAATAAACGTTGTAAAATAAGCATCTTTCTCAACTTTCTCCAGATGAATAATTTTTTCCTCAGGATATGAATAAAATGCTAAGTATAATTGTTGTTGGCTTAAATAAGCCAACAACAATATACTAACAACAGATATAAAAAATATTTTATTTTTTATATGCATCTTTACAAGATTATTCAGTCATATACTTGCTAACATCAATACCTTTTTCTTTATAGAACTTAATAGCACCTGGATGCAATGGTACGGACATACCATCCAAAGCACTTTTCAATGACAAAGCTTTTCCTTGTACGTGGGATTCGCCAATAACTTTTAAGTTATCAAAAATAGCTTTAAGCATATTGTACACAGTCTCTTCTGAAAGATCTTTCTGTGCAATCAACATGGCAGGAGTGCCTAAAGTCATAACAGGTTCGGGAATGGAAGTATAAGAATTTCCAGGAATAGTGTATGCAGTAAGGTAAGGAAGATCTTTCAAAAGTTTTTCTATTTTATCCTTATCTATAGGAAGAATCTTGATTTCGTGCAAAGTAGAAATATCCATTACAGCAGAAGTTGGCACGCCAGAATAGATAATAGCACAGTCAATATGACCATCCTTAAGACCTGTAACAGCTTCACCAAAGCTTAAGAACTGGGCACTAATATCATCATAACTCATGCCATACGCTGCCAAGACAATCCTGCCTTGCTTTTCAGTGCCGCTACCGGGAGCACCCACGGCAACTCTTTTCCCTTTCAAATCTGCTACGCTATTAATACCTGAGTCTTTAAGGACAACAAGTTGAAATATTTCAGGATATATAGATACAACTCCACGAAGGTTCTTTACGGGCTTGGAATCAAAGGGTTTACCCTTACCATAATATGCTTCATAAACAATACCAGAACCACCGAACATCATATCCACATCGTTGGAAGCCATCATTTTTAAGTTGGCAATACTAGCACCGGTGGATTCTGCAGTAACTTGTACACCTTCAACATTTTTGCTTATAACCGAGGCAATGGCAGAACCAATGGGATAGTATACACCAGTTGTACCACCAGTAGCTAAAGATAATCTTTCTGCAGCATGGCCTACGGTAATGCTGGAAATTAAAAAAGTGAACACACAAAGGGAACCTAAAAGTTTTTTCATAGTGAACCTCGTAAACTGTTGAAAGGTTAGTACTAGTTAACGGTACTTAAAAACTTTTTAAGCCGTTTAAGTCCATTTGCCCGAATCTTAATTCTTCCAAGGAGCGACACGATTCACAGTAGCCAACACCATTAATGGTACTGGTAAAGACCATGGCGGAATCGGCAATGGTCGTGGAAACGCCAAAGTTTCTACCAATGGAAGTAATTTATGTGATACCCACAGACATACCTTCTGATATATAGCAATCAGTAGGACTGAAAGACCCTGAAAAAGCCCTCGTTGCCTGCGCCCATAACAGCAATTTTTATGGTCAAAATAGTTTTATTACAACAATAACACGTATATTTATATATTCTCATCATATTTCAAAAAAACATCAAGATGGCTATACACTTCTTCTAATTTTACATATCTGTTATATATTTCTTCTTTATTATTTCGTATCATTATTTTCAAAAATATATTTATGAAAAATAAACCTGCAGTATATGAATCAAACATTGTTGAGCTTTTTGTAGAAATTATAAAGCTATAGTCTGACAAAATAACAGAAGGAGATAATTTAGAGTCAGAAATAGAAATTATTTTAGCATCTCTTGACTTGGTATATTCTGATATTTTCTTTATTAGCTTAGAACTTCTCCTAAAGTCAAAAAATATACATACTGAGTCAGAATCAAAATTTAACATAAATTCTGATGGGTTTGTATTTTGGTAAATATAAACATTTTCCTTAAAAATACTCAGAGATGCGTAGAGATATGTAGCAAGAGAAAAGCTTTTCATTGCTGAAACAATAAAAACTTTTTTATTGTTATCAAATGCAAGGCTTGAAGCTTGTTGTAGAGAATTGTAGTCTAAATTTAAAAGTGTAGAGAAAATATTTTCTGAATCTAGTTCGGCAGTTTTTTGGACAAAATCAAAATCAGACAACTGATTAAATTTATCAATCTTTTGATCTTGATATCTATCTAGGGGAGAGCTAATAAATGCTCTGATTTCTTTCTTAAATTCTTTTGTTGCTTCTTTTACGTTTTCATATCCTAACTTCACAAAAAAACGAGTAACAGTGGCAATATTTAATTCAAGGGATGCAGCAATTTCTGAAGCGTTTTGCAAGAGCGAGAGTGGATAGTTATCCAGCAGGTATGCTGCAATAATCTTTTCGCTGCCCGTAAAACTTTCTTTATATGTAAAAAGCCTTTCGGTAAATTTTAAATGCGTACGCTTGTCCATAAGATGCCTTATTTAAAACTTTTTACATAAAAAAACAAAAACTCCATTTAATTTTCCACTTATTTTCTTTTTTACTATACCGTGGAAAAATCCAAGTCAACACTTTTTGCAAATAAATTTGAAAAAAAAACAAATTTATTTGCAAAAAGAGAGTAAAAAATCGCTAAACTTCATACTTACCAGCGCTGCAAAATAAGCAAAACTATTAAAATTATTCACTTTTCACCTCTAAAATACAGAAAAAAAATTTACCATAGCCAAAAAGGAAAAGGCATTGACAAAAAACCACTGCTGTGAAAGACTTTCTTTTTAAAGTTCTAAAAAAGCTTATTAAAGGAGATATTTACATGAAACACCGTACAGATTTTTTGTACCTGTCAGAGCCTGATACCATTGCAGCTGGTGTACTTAATTCCGCACGCTGTGTTGAGGTTATGGAAGAAGTTTTTACTCTTTTGGGCAAAGGCGACTACGTAATGGGTGGTATGAATAAGAATAGCCATGGCATGCAGCTTTTTTTCCCTAAGGAGTCTCCCTTTCCCAACATGCCTGTTGCGGGGCCTGACCGCCGTTTCTTAACCATGCCTGGCTACCTTGGCGGGCGTTTTAATGTCTGCGGCAATAAATGGTACGGCTCTAACGTTGCCAATACAGAAAAAGGGCTTCCTCGTTCTGTGCTCACCATGCTTTTAAATGATAAAGAAACCGGTGAACCTTTATGTTTTATGTCCGCGAATTTAATTAGTGCAGCCCGCACTGGTGCTGTTCCTGCTGTAGCCACTCGCCACTTGGCAAAGAAAAATGCCAAAGTATGTACAGTTTTAGGATGCGGTGCCATTAACCAAGCCTGCTTTAGTGCTATTGCAACGCAGATGCAAAGCCTTGAAAAGGTAGTCTGTTACGATCTCTTTACCGAAAAGGCGCAAGAGTTTGCTCAATGGGTACAAGAAAACTTCAAAAAAGATACGCTTGTACCAGACAGCCTTGAAGAAGCAGTTCGGGCCGGAGAAGTTATCACCGTGGCTGCTTCCAGAATTAAACCCTTAATCATTGAAGATACTTGGGTTCAAAAAGGCGCTGTTGTTTTACTGTCTGGCCCCATGCGTGCCAATGAAGCTTTTTGGATGAATAATACTGTGGTTTTTGACAATCCCCACATGCATGATGCCTATCTTGCTGATGCTCTTGCTTCCCCAGATAAGCATGAATACTTTACCAACGCTCTTTCTGGCGCTGTGCTTGCTTTGGTTGATGCAGGTAAACTGCCGCCTCTTAGCGAAGCCATAAGCCTTGGCGATGTGATTCTTGGAACAAAAGGTACCAGAAAAAGCAATGAAGATACCTTTGTTTTCTTTGCCGGCGGCATGGCAGTTTCTGACATAGCGTGGGGCATGGAGGTATATGCAACAGCGCTTGAAAAGGGCATTGGTCAAAAACTTATGCTTTGGGACGGCCCATATCAAGCTACCTAAGTAAGCTTCTCGTTGTGAAAAAGACAACCTCCAGCTAGGCGGGAGGTCAGATTATTGACAAACCCCCATTTTTTGAGGGTTTGTCTTTTTATTTACGCTAGTTTTTACCATTAAAAAGTTAAGCCTCATGCATAAACAATTGAACATTTAATATTATATCCACTTGTAATTTATAATGACATCTTAAAAAGCAGTAAGAGATATTATTAAATAGTCGACACTGAAAAAGTATTTAAGCCTCGGTAAAAATATACTTTTTAATCTATATACCTTAATAAACTTTACCAGAAATAAACGAATGGAATTCGTTTTCTGGCAAAGTTTAGATATTTGAAATAGCATTTTTCAGTGGAGACTATACAAGACATGCCTTTGGCATGGCTTGCCGCCACGTAAAACAAGCCGGAATTTACTTCCGACGGCCTCAAAGGGGTGTTTGAAGTGAGCGTGCCTTTCTTAAAAACGTGTGAAAACACGTTTTTAAGCGCCGACTAAATAGAATCGCAATAAGATGCATTTTAGAATAGCTGACCACGCCGCAAGTCGTCGTAAGCGCATGACGGTAATTTTCAAACTTTTTAAAACCGTATGCTCGGTAAAATCACTTGACACTAAAAAATAATTGTACTACGTGTGCAAGACGTTCACAGAGCATATTTTGGCTCTGTCATAAACGTGTGAGCTTTAGATTTTTAAGAAAATGCTCCGCTATTTCTCATGCTGCACTGGCCTTTGTGTGGCATATTGGGTTTACTATTTTTAGGTAACCCGAGGCTTCAACCTCGTTGTACACATCATGTTGTACACCTCTTTATTTTTCCCTTAATACTGATGTACTCTTGTTACATCCATTTTATTACACGTTTCTACCTGCTGTATAGCCTTAGTCTTTAAGACAGCAGCATCCAAAGGGACATATCATGGCCGATATTTTATTACAAAAACCCACTGCTGGAGCCACCACCACTCTCACCCCTCAAGCTGAGGATCGTCTAGTATTTGAATTTTCTTCTGCCGAAGCAACGCTTACCCGTGACGGCGATACCCTTGTCATGAATTTTGAAGATGGCGCCAGTGTAAACCTCACAGATTTTTATGTGGCGTTTACAGCTGAAAATATGCCTACCTTTGTCATGGAAGGTGCAGAGGTGGACGGTGAATCTTTCTTTGCGGCCCTGGATGAAGAGCTTATGCCTGCAGCAGGTACTGCCAGTACGGCGGCTCAAGGTAGCGGATCTGCGGTAGATACCCTTGCCGGAACATTGCTCAATGGTATTAACAGATTAGAAGGTCTTGATCAGGACTATCCCCAGAACAATGAGCAAGAGCCAACTCGTGAGGCAGCAGGCGATGGTTCCACTGATGGCTCTACTAATGGCTCTACCAATGGATTTATTGGCGGTTCCACTGACGGCACAGGACCAGACTCAGGAACTGGCACAGGAACTGGCAATTCTACAGGCGGCACTACACAGCCACAAACACCCGAAAACCTAACCCCTACAGCTCAGGCCGATGAAAACACCCTCCAAGAAGGCGGTCATGCTACAGGAAATATTTTGAGCAATGACAGCGCCGGCGATGGCGACGTAAACTCCGGTAAAGAGCTTGTGGATGTGACGGCACCTGAAGGTTGGGAGCCTGTAACAAAAGAGCTGTGCCAAGAGTTAGGGGTGGATGCGGAAAAACTAGAAGATACCTTTACTTTTTATGACCCAAGCACCAATGAAGTGCTTATTGTGCAAAAAGACGGTACATATACCTATGAATCTCCTTCCAATAGCTTGAATGAAGATAAAACTTTGGACTTTAATTACACCATTAAAGACGCCGATGGAGATATCTCTGAAAGCACATTGACCATTCACGTGGAAAGTGTAGATGAAAATACCACCTTGGAATTTACCGGACCAGACACTGGCAATGCCGCACACATCACTCATGATGCGGCCTTTGACAATGATGGCACCGAAGGCAGTGTAAAGATGGTAGAAGGTAGCTTTACCGCCGGTAAGGGCGATGGGGAAAGCTCCATTACCATTGCTTTTGGCTCTGAAAATATTGTTTTAGACGCAAACAGCCTCGCCTCTGAAGGCGGCTCTTTTGGCTCCATCGTTACAGAAAATGGCACATTTACCGTTACAGCCTACAACGCTGCCACCGGAGAAGTGAGCTATAGCTACGAGCAAAGCGCTGCCGCCGACCATTCTAACGGCACTGTGCAAGAAGAATTCATTGTTACCGTCAGTGATAATGATGGTAACAGCGCCGATGATGCCACAGGTAATATCACCATCACCATAGTGGATGATGTGGTCAGCGCCACCAGCGATACCGCCACCTTGAAAGAAGAAGATATTACGGCAGATACCATTGTAAGTGGTAATCTCTTAAGTAATGATGACCTAAGCGCCGATACAAACACCACAGTGGTTGACATACAAGCTCCTTCTGCGGACTGGACAGGCGGACGCACTGACAGTGGCTGGACATTTAAATCCGATGCCGGTGTCATCACCTTTGGAGAAGACGGCTCTTACACCTTTGACCCCAGTGATGATTATTCCATTGCCGCAGATCAAGATTTTTCCTTCGGGTACACCATACAAGACAGTGATGGCAGTACGTCCAGTGCAGAGTTTAACCTGAACATCGAGGCCGACCACGGCGTACTGGAAACCAGTGATTTAGCCACAGAAGTTGTTACCTTAAACTTAGCTGTCATTGTAGATAGTTCCGGTAGTATGAATGCCAGCGCCATGGACGCCATTGAAGAAGCTTTGGAAGCCTTGGGGCATTCTTTAGACTCACTCAACAGCTCTGCAGTGGAAATCAATCTTTGCCTCATTGATTATAACAAAGGGGCGCAAGTGCAATTGCAGGTAAGTTCTGACGACCTTACACAAGATAATGCCTTTGAATCTTTGCTTTCCGGTGTAGAATGGTCTGGCGGAGGTAAAGAAGGCACCAATATGGACGCCGCCTTTGAAGCCGCCACAGGTTGGTTTAACTCACTGGGGCAAGATGCCATTGAAAGCAGCATCAATAAAACCATCTTTATGACCGATGGTAAGCCCACATATGCCTTGGAAGATACTGTGACCTATGAAGTATTAACCCAAGGCAATGATGCCAACAGTACGCCTTTTCAAACTGTGACCTTTGAGGGGAAAACCTATACGCTGGAAAGCTATGAGCAGTCTGATTACAACAATGCCGGCCTTGCTGTGGATGCTGTCATCACCTATACAGCCGAAGATGGCAGTGTTATTACGTGCATTCAAGACAATGGCACCAGCGGTAAGGGTGATATGTGGTTTGAAGGGGAAATTGTGGTAGATAATTCTGCTAAAGGCAGCCCCGTGCAAGGACTTATAGAAAATGTAGACAGCGATACTGTCATCTTCCAAGGGGAAACCTACGAACTGCTACAAGACTACACCCATGATTATAAAAATGCGCAATATGCCAACGACGGTTACACCACCTATAAGAATGCTGATGGCGATATCATTACCTGCTTACACGATAACGGCAGTAGTGGTAAGGGCGATGTATGGTATGAAGGCGAGGTGCAAATAGACTTTTCCACCAAGGGTTCCCCCAATGTGGAAAAAGATGCACAGCCTTTACAAAAAGCCCCCACCATAGAGGTGGAACCCGGTGATACCTTTACAGGAGTAGTCAATGTACAAGGACAAACCTTAAACAGTGCCGCAGATATAGCTGATGGCGCCCATGGACATACTTGGACAGAAAATGGCGTGGAATATCGCCTTGTACAAAGCGAAGCCGCCAATGGCACTGCCATTAGTGCTCCCACCTTGCAAGTAAATGTGGCTGGAACGTGGGTGAACGCAGGCACTGTGGGCGTCATTGTTGACGGCAGTGGTGATTATGCTTCGGAAAATGAAAAAACACATACCCAAGATTCCGCCGACGCTCTCAATGAAGCCATGGGCTATGACAGTGATGAAGGCGAGAGTGGTCTTTTTGCCGTAGGCTTTGGCTCGGGCGCTGATCACGACTTCTTACAAAGCATTACCATAGATGGACAAGTTTACAATACCGACAACTTAACAGAAAGCTTTAAAGAAATCATGGATGTGGTGGCAAGGGAAGTGGACTTGCAAATGCAAGAAGCCGTGGTGGATGTTATCAACGAAGCTCTAGGTGATGTGGAAGGCGTAGACGCCAGCATCAACACCTCTGATATTGGCGATATCATTGAACTGGCAGAAGAAGGACAACACGAATTACTGGATGAAATCAGCAATTCCCTTGAAAATACCGCCGCTGAACATATACAAGACGGCGTCTCGGTGGATATCAATGGCGACGGCATTATCACTGCCGATGAAATGGACGTACAGGTGGAATTTGACAACCAAAGCAGCCAAGGTAGCGAAGAAGATGATTTATTGGTGAGCTTTGGCGGCAATGACACCATTAATGCCGGTGACGGACATGATGTGGTCTTTGGCGGTGCAGGCAATGACGAACTTCATGGCGAAGCCGGTAATGACTATTTGCACGGCGGCTCCGGCAATGATGTTATCTACGGCGGCGATGGTAATGATGTTATTGACGGTGGTATAGGTAGCGATATTCTTGTGGGCGGCGCCGGCAATGATTTAATTTTAGCCGATATCAACGACACTGTTCATGGCGGCACAGGCAATGACACCATTGATTTGCGCGGACTTGCTGGCGAGGACCTTGACCTATCCAATCTGCTCATTGATGGTGGCTCGGAAGATGATGGCACCCCAGGCATGGACGTTCTTTTGACTGATAAGGGTACAAATGTAGATACCATGCTGGAAAATGGTACTCTTACCAATGTGGAAGTTATTATTCAAGGCGCCCAAGATGACAATGACGCCACCGCCAAAGAAGCATTAGAATCCATTGAAAATGGTAGCTTTGACGGTGCAGGATGGAATAATACCGGCAGCATTCAAGGAGCAAATGGCGCCACTTTTGATAAATTTGAAAGCGACGACGGCATTACCATACTTGTGCAGCAAACGCTGCTCAACACAAGTAGCATGTAATCTGCATTAACTACGTAATAGAACAAAGCCCCTTGATTTCTAATGATTTTCAAGGGGCTTTTACTATGGTACCTTGCGCGCAGTACACTTTCCATGAACTTCTTACTAAAAACCCTTCTCGACTTTTTACCCTGAGTACGGTAGCCTAACGTGCTCTATGCCAATGACATTTCCCCTATACATTGAGGAACACCATGCAAACAAACACCATTCAGTTACTTAATGCACTTTTGGAAGAAGCTTTACTCACAAGGCGTGCGCCCGAGGTAGCTACTGTTAGCAGTCTCTTAGAGCTTATTAAACAGCAAGGGCATGTACTCCAAGCGCGTATACTCCTTACGGCTTCTCCCATAGGGGACCAATATTTACCCCTATTACCTGCAGTGCAGTGGTTTGAAGAGTGTTGGCCGGGGCAACATTGGACACAAACCTTTCCCTGTGCAAAGCAAGATACACCTTATTTTTCTGTGGTGACTCCTTCCTACAATCAAGCCATCTACCTTAAAGACACCATACAAAGCATTTTATGCCAAAATTTTCCGTCGTTTGAACATATTGTCATGGACGGCGGCTCCACAGATGGAACACTGGACTTACTCAAAAGCTATCCGCATCTGCAATGGGTATCAGAAAAAGATCGCGGCCAAACGCATGCCCTCAACAAAGCGCTCTCACAAGCTCGAGGAGAAGTCATTGCTTGGCTCAATTCCGATGATTTTTACCTTCCAGACACTTTTGCCTTGGTGCATGAATATTTTACAAAACACCCTGAAGAAAGTATTGTCACAGGGGATTGCCTCTGGGGCTGGGAGTCTAGTGGACGACTGCGTTATATATCAGGAAAAGAAAGAGATTTTGAATCGTTAATTCGCCAATGGAATGGTCATGTGCCTGGCCCACAGCCCAGTATTTTCTTTAAGCGAGCTCTCATAGAAGAATGCGGCCTCGGTGATGAAAGCATGCACTATGGTATGGATTACGATTTTTGGCTACGCATGGCGCTTAAAGGTCATATACGCCGCCATCTGCCCATTCCTGTGGCTTTTTACCGCTTTCATCAGCTTTCAAAAAGTGGCGCAGAACAAGATTGGACACTTTTTTATAAAGATTGGCAGGCTTGCTTCACACGCTACCGTCAGCATTCCACGCTTTTACCCAAGCAAACTCTACTTGCAGTGACCTATCCTTTACGCAAAGACGCCTCAGCAAAAGAAAGGGCCACCCTATGTGCCGCGCTTAAACTTTGCGCCCAGTGGAAAATGCGCGACATAGAATTGGTTTTAGTCACTGACATACCCCATATGCAAAATGAAAAAATTTCTGCCCATGAACAATCTACAGCCTTGCATCAGGCACTACCGGGTTTACCTCCTTTAAGTTTGCCCTTAAGCATTGCTCATGTTACGCAGTTAAACACCAAAAATTTTCTTCATGCAGCAGTACACACCGCCACAAGCTTTGCTTTGTGCATGCCCCCCATTGATACCCTTATCCCCTTTGAGCAATGGTATGAAACCCCTCTTAATGCTCTCATTGATCATACAAATGCCACAGCCGTAAGCTTGCTTTTGCCAAAGTCTAAAACCTGCGCCATGCATCCCCTCCTTCCTCACGAGGGATTTGCCAGCGCCCTATGTATGCATCGAAGAGAAGCGCTTTTGCACGCCCTCCCTTAATTGCCTACTAAAAAATCAGTACTCAAAAAAATCCCCAGAAGCGGTCTACTTCTGGGGATTTTTTATCAATTATTAATAAGCGCCTTTGGAATATGTCACTTCATAACTATGTGAATACACTTCAAATACAATACCGAAGGGATCTTCTACATAACACATTCTGTATGGTTTCTCCTGCGGATAATACTCACGAATGGGCATTCTTTGCTTGCCACCATGAGCCACAATCTTTTCCACCATGCCTTCAATATCAGGATCTTGTATACAAAAGTGAAACATACCGGTTTTGATAAATTCAAAAGGAACTTTTTCTTTATCATTTTGTTTAAATTCAAATAGTTCAATTCCAATACCGTCGGAAGTAACCATATGAGCAATTTTAAAACTTTCATAACCGGGACCAAAAACTTCTTCGCACATAATACCAATAGCGCTTTCGTTTTCTTCTTTCACCACAGAAGGCTGCATTACAATATACCAGCCCATAACCTCTTTATAAAACTCCACAGCTTTTTCTAAATCTGGCACAGATAAGCCTATGTGTGAAAAAGCTCTTGGGTAGGTGTTGGTTTCAGTATTTTTTGAATTAAGATGAGTCATTATTTTTCTCCTTGTTTTTAACTGTCTTTATGGTAGCACCTTTTTTCAACGATGCAATAAGGTACTTTTTTGTACCTACCCACAATAAAAGGAGAAAAAGTTACTTTTCCACCATGGTGATTTGATTTTTCTGGGCATAATCAAGGGTAAAATTACACAGACTTTCAAGTATAGGCTCAATACCCTTATACTTTTCTGCAATGGAATACTCCACACGCAAAGGAAGCTCATTAAAATCTTTTTTTAATAAAATTCCGCTTGTTACCAATTCTTTTAACTGCGTAATAAGCATTTTGTGCGTAATGTCGGGGATGGCTTTTTGTAAAAGAGAAAAGCGATTATCCCCGTGTAGAACATGCCATAATATGCGTAATTTCCATTTTCCACCTATGATATCTGCTGTTAAAATAAGTGAACATGTATATTCATTTTTTATTTTTGCCATGATACACACCAGTTCTTGCATTTGATGGTTCTAAAAAATTCTATGTAATATTTTTATATCTTACCCCTAACAGCTGTAAATAATCCGCGCAAGATACATTCATCAAGCTCTTTCATTTTTCGTTTTAGCTGGCTGTTACACCATCGACAACAAAATATGTATATTTCAAAGAAGACTAAACACCTTCGATTTTTTGGATGTTTCGGCACTTAGGAAAGTTATTGCAACCATAAAATTTCTCGCCAATATTATTACCCTTTTTGGCAACTCGAAGCACCATGGTCCCTCCGCAGCGCTGACAAGGCAAAGACGACTCTGCATCCGCTGTTGGGACAGTTTGTGTTTCTGTTATTTCTGCATTGGGTACTGGGACAGTTTGTGCTTCTGTCATTTCCCTTGGCTTTTCGCAAATTTCACTTTTTACCTCTTCCACAGCAGTAGTAACAGTTTCTGTTGATTCAGTTTTCATATTTCTGTATTTTTTCATATAATTTTGAGGATTGTCCCTATGTATGGATAAGAAAAAATCGCCCAATTTAACCATATCTTGCTCAGGACTCTCATCTTTAGCATTATGATTCATTTTAATATATCTTACCAATTGATCAACACTTATGACCTTATCTTTTATGTCATCCGGTGCATATTTTGTATTTATTTTGCTTGCAGGGTTAGCCATAACAACTAAAGGGCAATAATTATGAAAACCAAATTTTTCAAAAAGTTTTTTCATAATGAAATTTGATTTTGCATCATAGCGAATTTTTCTTATGATATCGGCATGCCTTTCACATTGCGTTATGGGAGAATATATCTTGGTGGAATTTCCATTAACTTTTCTATAAAAATCACCTCTATCTGTAATTGTCACATCACCATACATATTTTTTGATTCAATGATATAATTTTTACCGCGAGTTAAAATTAAAAAGTCAATTTGAGCTGCTCCATCTTCATGTTCCAAATATAAATCTTGTAATACAATCATGGGAAAGTTACTGTTTTTAAGCTCAAATAAAATGGACTGTTCGCCTTTCATGCCATATTCTAAATTTCGTATGACCTGCTCCATATTTACTTTTTCTGCTTCAGGACATGCTGCTAAAAGTTCTTTTAGTTCTGCTATATCTTTTTCAGCAGTTGAGCCTTCTTTTACAACTTTACATGTTTTTATCTTATCAAAAAAACCCATATTAACTTTCCCCATATTTTATTAATTTTGCTATTCTCGTTCTTTACACTGCTTCACTAAAAAAGCAGCGTAAATACAATTTTACTATGCAGAAACAAAATATTTACACATAAAATGCATAGTACATAGCTAAAGGAAACAATATGCATTTTTATGTCTTCCTGCAAGATTTCATTTACTGCACATAAAAGAAAGCCTAACAACCTTGTCATAAATCCATTTCCTATACATAAAAAGATTACTATATGGCTCATATATGCAATAACCTTTATGAGTCTTTTATATTTCGAAGAGATAGAGATTCGAAGCCCGCTTCATACGAGTTCGAATCATAAAAAAAAAGCTTCAAGATTTCTCAAGAAGCTTTTGTGTATGCACTTATATGGCGCAGAGGAAGAGATTCGAAGCCCGCTTCATACGAGTTCGAATCATAAAAAAAAGCTTCAAGATTTCTCAAGAAGCTTTTGTGTATGCACTTATGTGGCGGAGAGGAAGAGATTCGAACTCTTGGTACGCGATTAACGTACACACGATTTCCAATCGTGCTCCTTCGACCAACTCGGACACCTCTCCGCACAAGCGAATGTCTTTCTATGGTAAATCAGCCTGCTTGGCAAGTACTTTTTTTAGAATTTTACAAAATTTTATCTCAATTACTTATTATTATATGAAATATTTTTTTTGCGACGCATACTGCATCATACTACTCTTCTTTCAAATGCCGCGACATAAGCTCCATGGCGCACTCTCGCGCATCCACATCTGCATAAAGAATTTTATACACGGTGGAAGTTATAGGAGCGCTTATGCCAAATCTTTCCACCATGGCATGCACAGCTTCCGTGGTTTTAACCCCCTCCGCCACCATACCCAACGAGGCCACAATATCACAAAGCCGCTCCCCTTGACCAAGGCGCATACCCACTTGCCTATTACGCGATAAATCCCCATTGGCAGTCAGGGTTAAATCTCCAAGCCCCGAAAGCCCCATGAAGGTGGCAGCATCAGCCCCCAGCGCCACACCCAAGCGACTCATTTCTGCAAGGCTACGCGTGATTAACGCCGCACGGCTATTATGCCCAAAGCCTAAACCGTCACATAGCCCCACCGCTATGGCCATGATATTTTTTAACGCACCGCCAAGTTCAATGCCCATAATATCCTTGCCAGAATAACAGCGAAAATACGCCGTAGAAAAAACGGCTCGTAGCTGCTGTCCAAGCCCCACATCTTCCGTGCCAAGCACCACCGCCGTGGGATGCCCTAAAAGCACCTCTTCAGCAAAGGATGGCCCTGACAAGATGGCATATTGCGGCATTTTATGTTCAAGAACTTCCATAACCACTTCGCGCATGGTCATAAAAGAGCCCGATTCAAGCCCCTTGGCTGTATTGACCAAAACACATTGCTCAGGCAAATACTGCTGTATGGACTGCAAATAAGTACGTAAATTTTGCGTCGGAATGGCCAACACAAAAAGCTCGCAGCTGCTAAGTTCGTCTAAGTGTGTGGTAGCACTCACAGCAGTATGTAATATGTGACGAGAAACATAATGCGGATTTTGATGCTGCTCATTAATATGCTGCGCCACCCCTGCATCTCGCACAAAAAGACGCACCGTATGCCCATTTTCTGCCAATACATGCGCAAGGGCACTGCCCCACGAACCGCCACCAAGCACAGCTACACGCAATATACCCATACTCCCTCCATTTTTTCCAACCATAGCCCATGCCTACACACAAAGCAATACGTGTCAAAAACAAGCAAACACCCTAAAAATTAGAGTAAAAGCACTCGTTTCATGGCATATACAAAGCCTTACACAAAGAAAAGACTTGCATTTTACTTTGCAAGCATATAGTGTTCGCTTTCGAGTTACTCAAGAGGGGGTGATTTCTTTGCCAGGAGTATTCCTTAACGAAGACGATTATAACTTCGATATCGCATTACGTCGCTTTAAAAAGCAAGTAGAAAAGGCTGGTGTTCTTTCTGAAATGAAAAAACGTCAACACTACGAAAAGCCTAGCGTCATGCGCAAAAAGAAGAAAGCCGCTGCTAGAAAGCGTCTTATGAAAAAGATCAGAAAGATGAACATGGGTTAATCCCATGACACAAGTGCCCTGCACTTTTACAGTCAGAGATCCTGCGGGGAATTCGAACACCGAGTTCCCCGCCTTTACTATTTGTTTAGCATGTAAAGGCCTTCCCCATGACGTTAAATGAGCGCATTGAAAAAGATTATATTACAGCCTACAAAGCCAAAGAACAACTTAAGCTTGATGTATTACGTTTATTGAAAACTGCCGCAAAAAATCTTTTAGTGGAATTACGACGTAGTGGTGGCTCCCTTGATGACGCAGAAATGATGGACGTGCTTTTACGTCAGGCCAAGCAGCGTCAAGATTCCATTGTGCAATTTAACGAAGCAGGCCGTCCGGATCTTGCGGAAAAAGAAGCCGCTGAACTGGAAATTTTGCAAGAATACTTGCCAAAGCCTTTGACAGCAGAAGAACTAGCCGCAGCCATTGATCAAGCCATTGCCGATACAGGTGCACAAAGCCCTCAAGAAATGGGTAAAGTCATGAATGCCATCATGGCCTCCTACAAAGGACGTGTGGATGGTAAAAGCCTTTCCACCACGGTTCGGGAGCGCTTGAGCAAATAAGCCTTATGATACCTGCACGTACCTTCACGGCTCTTGAATTTGACAAGGTGCTGGACCATTTAGCAAACTTTTGCCTTTCTAGCTCTGCCAAAACGGCAGCTCTTGCCTTGCGCCCTTATGACACTGCCACAGAGGCCACAGAGGCCGCACGTTTACATGATGAATGCCGCACTTGGGCCGCCCTTGCCGAAAGCACAGGCCAAGGCAGTGGGCATGATGGTGGCAAAAAACATTTTCGCCTCACTTCTTTTCCTGATATTGCGTCCATAGCGCCATTTTTACGCGCTCCTCATGCTCTTTTAGATTTAGACGCCCTTTGGACTTTGCGCGAAGTATTACGTTTGGCGCATCAAGCCAGCCTTTCCATCAAAACCTTGGCGGCAACCTCGCCTTCTGGCTCTAATGCAGAGCATACATGGCCGCGCCTTGTGGCCTTGGTGGAGGCCTCTCCCCTGCCGGAAGCTTTAACACAAGCCCTGCGCCGTTGTTTGGGTGATGACGGCAACATTCGCGACGAAAGTTCCCCAGAACTGTTACTAGTTCGTACCGAGCTGCGCCGCTTGCATCAAAGTTGCTTACGCCGAGTCAAAGATTTTGCCAATGAATATAACATCCTGCACTATATGCAGGACAATTACATGACACTGGCTTCTGACCGCTACGTTTTGCCGTTGAAAGCAAATTTTAAAGGACGCCTTCAGGGCATCATTCACGATTGGTCACAAACGGGTGAAACGTGCTATTTTGAGCCCATGTTCTTGGTGGAAGTAAATAATAATTTACAAGATTTGAAACGCCAAGAGCGCGAAGAAGAACGTAAGATTTTAGAATATCTCACGGCCTTGGTGCGTGAAGCTTTGCCCCTTGTGCATAATGCCACCCAATTACTCACACGCCTTGATCTTTTATTGGCCTTGGACAAATTAGCCACGGCCATGAGCGAAAAGGGAAGTGAGCATAAGCGCGCATCTTACAATGGGAAAGCCGCCGCCAAAAAAGCTGCTCACGCCGCAGCCCCTGCCACTTGCCATTATATCTCTCTTATGGATGAGAGCATGGAAGGAGGCGCCGATATTTATCTACCAGAGGCGCGTCACCCTCTTTTGGCTCTCGCTGGCAATGCGCAGCCCATTGATCTTATTTTAGCTCAAGGCGAACGCGGTCTTGTTATCTCCGGCGGTAATGCCGGTGGTAAAACCGTGTGCCTCAAAACCCTAGGGCTTTTGGTTCTTATGGGCATGAGTGGCTTTCCTGTGCCTGTGGCCGCCGGCGCCCGCTTGCCTGCCTTTACGCATATTCACGCCTTCATTGGGGATTCTCAAAGCCTTGAGGATCACGTATCCACCTTTACAGGGCAAATTCGTCAGCTCACCCATGCATGGGAGGGAGCAGATACACACAGCCTTATTCTCTTGGATGAATTTGGCGCTGGCACAGATCCCGCGCAAGGGGCGGCTTTAGCTCAAGCTGTTTTGGACGGCCTGCTGGATAAAGATGCCACGGTCATGGCTGCCACGCACTTTCCTGCGCTAAAAACCTATGCACTCACCAAAGAGAAAGCGCGCGCTGCTTCTGTGCTCTTTGACCCTAGCACCAAAAGACCTTTATTCCGCTTAGCCTATGACCAAGTGGGCGCCAGTCAGGCTTTGGACGTGGCGCGTGAGCATGGTCTACCCGAAAGTATTTTACGCCGTGCTGAACATTACTTGCTCATGGACGGGGAAGACACCAGCGCCCTCATTGAGCGCCTCAACGTATTGGCTGTTGAACGTGAAAAAGAAATTGATACCTTAAAGCACGAGCAAAAAGAACAACAGCATAAGCACCAAAAATTACAAGAACGCTTTGAGCGCGAGCGTAGCAAGCTGTATGAAGAAGTGCGCACCAAAGCCGGAGAGCTGATGCATGCTTGGAAAGCCGGTAAAGTGACGCATAAGCAAGCGCTGAAAAATATGTCCGCCCTACGTGCAGATTTGGCACAAGAAAATTCGGACGCAAACAATTCCGCCCAAGCCTCCACGGCAATACCTGTGGAAAATTTACGCGTGGGCGCCTTAGTTTTACACAAAACTTTTGGAAAAAAAGGCAAAATTTGTGAAATTGACACGCGCAAAAAACGTGTGCAATTGGACATGGGCGGTGTGACCCTTTGGGCTGATATGAAAGACTTGGGTCTTGGCCAAGAAGGCGGCCGCGCTCATGTGGAGAAAATGCCTAAATCCTCTGGACAAGGCGGCGTACTTACGCGAACAGAATCTTCTGGCCCCTTGTTAAGCCTAGATATGCGCGGTCAACGCGCCGATGTGGCCTTGGGACATTTGGGAACTTTTTTGGATAAAGCCATCTTGGCAGGACGTGAAAGTGTAGAAATAGTACATGGGCGTGGTACCGGCGTTTTACGTAAGGAAGTGCACAACTTTTTACGCACTTTTCCCGGCATTGAAAGCTTTGTTTTAGCCCCTGAAGATAGGGGCGGCGACGGTATGACTATTGTGCATTTGAGATAAGGACTTATATATACACCAGAGCATGATATTTTTAGTTTTTTGGAAGTGATGGGCTGAAAATAACAATAGAGGCCTATTACACAGATAAGGGATACAAGATGCAACGCAAAGATGCCGTAAGACACATTAAAGAGCGCATAAGCCTTGTGGATATGGTACGTCGTTATGTGGATTTACAACGCGTTGGGCCGCGCTGGGCGGCGCCCTGTCCCTTTCACCAAGAAACCAAGCCCTCTTTTTCTATCAGCGAAGAGGAAGGGTTTTTTTATTGTTTTGGTTGCCAGGCTAGCGGCGACCTCTTTGATTTTTATGGGCGCATTAATGGCCTTGATTTTAAAGAAACCATTGAGCAACTGGCCTTGGAAGCTGGCATTACGCTGGATGCGTGGCATGATGGACAGCGCCAAGGTGCACAGTCGCGCCCTGGGGGCAATGGTGGACAAAGTATTCAGGCCAAACAATCGGCACGGCAAAATATGTTACGCATGTACGCCCTTGCCGAAGCTCATTTTGTGGCTAACCTTAAAGGCCATGATGGAACAGAGTGCCGTACATATATGGAAGGACGCCAACTAAGCCCAGAAATTATTGAAAATTTTGGACTTGGATGGGCCAAAAGGGATTGGCAAGCCTTGGCCGGTGCGCTTAGCCGAGCAGGCTTTAGCGAAAAAGACGCCATAGAGGCCGGGCTGTTAGGAAAAAGCGCAAAAACACAACGCGGATACGATCGCTTTCGTGGCAGGCTTATTTTTCCCATTCACTCCCTTGGTAGGCAAGTGATTGCCTTTGGCGGGCGAATTATTGGCTCTGAGGATGAAGCAAAGTACATAAATAGTTCAGATTCTCTCATTTATAAAAAGGGAGATCAACTATATGGCCTTGCGCAATCAAGAAGCAGTATTACTATTAAAGGCCACGTACTGCTCACCGAGGGCTATATGGACGTGCTGACCTTGCACCAATTTGGCTATACCCATGCCGTTGGTGTACTTGGAACAGCATTAACTGCAGAGCAAATCAAGCGCATCTCCGGCTTTACGTCTCATGTTATTTTGCTTTTTGACGGAGACAGAGCAGGAAGAAAAGCAGCACTGCGCTCATGTGAAATGTTGCTTACCCGCGGGCTTAAGTGCACAGTGGTACTTTTACCAGAAGGGGAAGACATTGACAGCCTCCTACACAGCCAAGGTGTGGAAGCTTTTGAAAATTTGTTACAAACAGCGCCGGATGGATTGTCCTTTTGCTTGCATATATTGCGAGATATGGCACCCAAAGACGCTGTAGATTTTGCTAAATCTTTTTTGAAAAAGGTAGAAATGCCTGAACTACTCAGCCTGTATACCAGTAAATTTGCTACGGGTTTGCAACTTGCTGAAGAAAGTTTACGCGAAAATATTAGCAAAACACGCCAAGCTGTGCCAAGGGATGGGGCATACGCTGGTGAGAGAGTACAAGTAAAGCCTGGCATACAGGGGTCTACAGGCGCCAAGGGGCGCCCCCTAACCGCTGCAGCCATGCGCGACAAACAAATTATGATGTATGCTGTGCGTTATCCGCATCGCCTGCAAGATTTACGTAATCTGAGCGCAGATCTTGCCTTGCACACGGATATAGCAAAGCAATTATGGAAAAAAATTGAAGAATTTGGTCCGGAAGACGTTTTTCACCACCTTAGCGAAAGGGAAAAAACCTTCTGGATACAAAGTCGAACCGGTGAAGCGCCCCCAAGGGACGAAGGCGACAAAGAGCTTTTAAGCCTCACAAAAGAATTGGAAGCCATGCATGCTGACATGCAAAAATCCTCTCTTTTTACGGCTTTACGCAAAAATGCCGACCTTGGTAACTTTGAAGCAGATTTAGATTATCTTAGGGTGTTGCAGGAAACTTTGAGGAGGATTGATGAATAATCTTAAAGACATACAGCAGATAAAATCCCTTATCGACAAAGGGAAAGCCATGGGCTTTCTCACCTTTGATGAGGTGGCAAAAGCTTTACCTGCTGAAATGAGTAACTCTGAGCAACAGTTTGAAGAGGTTATTACCATCTTTGAACAGCATGACATTGCCATTGTTGACTCAGAAAAAGAAGGTAAGAAGATTACCATCAATGCCGCAGACGGTGATGACGATGTGGCCGGTGAAGGCAACCTTGATCTCGCCGATGAGGAAGAAACCATTGATTATTCCTCACGTAACACGGATCCTGTGCGCATGTACTTACGCGAAATGGGCGCCGTGCCTTTGCTTGATCGTGACGGTGAAGTGGTTATTGCCAAAAAGATTGAACTAGGCGAGCAAGATGTTTTGTACGCCTTGGTGGAAGTACCTGTGGCGGTGGAAGAGCTCATCAATGTGGGCGAAGACTTACGCCTCAACCGCATTAAGCTTAAAGACGTGGTAAAAACCATTGAAGAAGATGACCCTAGCGAAGATGAAATGAACCAACGCACGCGCGTTATTCTTCTTCTGGATGAAATTAAGGCCACCTTCCGCAAAAAGAAAAAAATTTATGCCAAGCTTGATGAATGCTGCACCTTGGATCGCCGCGTAGCCGGCGTGCAAAAGGAAATCATGAGCTATAAGGAAGAAGTTGTCGTGCGCCTGCGCGATATTAAACTAGAAAAAACCCTTATAGATCGCATCATCGAAACCGTAGAAGACTATGTTCGCCAAATGCATAACTGCCAACGCGACTTGTCGGCTTACATTTTATCCACCGGGCGCACCCAAGCAGAAATTCAAGAGCTGTTTACCAATCTTGAAGAACGCAAAGTAAGCCCCGTTGATGCCGCCAAAGAGCTGGGTCTAAGCGTTGATGAGCTTTTCTCCTTTAAAGAAATGATCATCGGTAAAATTGAAATTTTACGCCGCCTTCAAGAAAAATGCTGCCATAATGTCGGCGACCTTGAAGAAGTACTCTGGCGCATCAAGCGCGGCAATACCGTGGCCATGCGCGCAAAACAAGAGCTTATTCGCTCAAACTTGCGCCTTGTGGTTTCCATTGCCAAAAAATACACCAACCGTGGTTTACAATTTCTTGATCTTATTCAAGAAGGCAATATTGGCCTCATGAAGGCTGTGGATAAATTTGAATACCAACGCGGTTATAAATTCTCCACCTACGCCACATGGTGGATAC
>CAYJHH010000028.1:0-24254 GCA_964369995.1 uncultured Desulfovibrionaceae bacterium | reverse complement strand
TTTATTTTTACGAGTAGTTAAGTTGTTTTTCAGTGTCGACTACGTAAAAAGATGAGCCAAACATTAAATTTTATTTTTTCATCTTTTAAAAATGTGCCAAAATCATACACTGTAGAACTTTACATTGTGATAAAAATGCCTTTCATAAAGATAAGGTGTTGATGCAATGAAAGTTTTTTGGAAAGGGGGTCTGGGGGAAGAACCTTTTCTTCAGAAAAGGTTTTCCCTCAGGAGACTTTGTCAGCACTCTGTTAAGGCATGTTCCCTGCCTTATTTATCTACTACTACCAAGTTTTACCGGAAAGTTTGGCTAAACCATCAATAAGCACTTGCGTGCCATCTTTGCCATGGCCTTGCGCTTCTAACAGCCTGTAAGCTTGTTCTGCCATGGTAAGGCCGGGAAGGGTTAAGCCCATGCGGCGGCACTCATCTATGCAGAGGCCAAGGTCTTTGCGAAAATGCTCCACAAAAAAACCAGGGCTATAATCTTTATCCATAAGACGTTTACCAAGCACATTCATGGCTGTGCTGCCGGCGGCGCCGGGAATGACCGTTTCGCGCCATGTGGCCACATCAAGGCCGCATTCTTTGGCAAAAAGTAAAGATTCACATACGGAAAACATGACGCCGGCAATGGCCACTTGATTGGCCAATTTGGCCTTTTGTCCCATGCCGCTGTCGCCGCAATGCACAATGGTTTTTCCCATGCTTTCAAAGCAAGGCAAAAGCGTTTCATAGGCGTGTTTTTCACCGCCCACAAAAATGGATAGCGTAGCATTTTTGGCGCCCACATCTCCGCCGGTGACGGGAGCGTCCACAGAAAAGCAGCCTTTAAGCTGCGCTTCATGCGCAATGCGTGCGGCAAGGCTGGGGCAGGAGGTGGTCATATCACATAAAATACCGCCTGCTTTTAGTCCTTTCAGGGCGCCATTTTCCCCCAGCATGATTTCTTCAACATCATTAGGAAAGCCTACAATGGAAAAAACAGCGTCGGATTTTTCGGCCACTTGACGTGGATTTTCTGCCCATACGGCTCCCATTTCCAAAAGAGGTGTGGCTTTTTCCTTGGTGCGGCTATAAATAACAAGCTCAAAACCCGCTTTGCGTAAATGGGAAGCCATGGAAAGCCCCATGATGCCTGTACCTATCCATCCCAGTGTTTTCATAGTGTGCTCCTTTATTTTTTAAGAATATCTTTTTGTAATTGTTCTACAGTTAAGGCTTTGTAATTATTGGCGCGCAAGGCTTGCAAATGCTGCTCAAAAAGAAGTAAGTTTTTCAGCATATCTTCATTAAAGGTATCTTTGCCAGCGGCTAAATCTTTTTTTACTTGCGAGAGTGCTTCATCTATTAAGACAGTATCTTGCGCACGCAAATCTTCCACTTTGGTTTTGTAAAATTGTGTGGTTTGCTTAATGGCATTTTCAAAATTGATGATACCGGCTTGGGCCTTTTTAATACTGCTATCGGCGCTGTTGAGCACATGTTGTTCAAGGCTTTCTTTTTTTATACGTTCATAATTGATAATGGTGCTTTTAATAATGGCAATGCGTGAGGAAAAATTTTGTATGGATTCGATGAGAAAGGCCATATTACGAATTTCCGATACGGCGGTAAGCATTTGCTGTCTTTCAAAGGCAATATTATTTTCTTTTATGATATTTCGTAATTGCTTATAATTATTCTTTTCAATCTCTTGTGTGGTGTGAGCAATGAGGCGATCAATTTCTTCCAAAGGATTATTTTTGGCATTAAGCACCATGGACGTATTTTCGCCGGCCTTGGCCCATTCTTTTTGCAAAATATCTTGGCGGTTGCCTCCGGGGGTATTAATGCCGGATAAGGCTAAGCGAAAGCCCATATCTCGTAAAGAAACAGGGCCATCCACTTGAAAAAAGGCCACTTCCTCACGTCTTCCAGGGTATATTTCCTCTAGGCTTGAAAGAAAACTGCCGCCTTTACGAATGTATCCACCTGCGGAGCCATGCAAGCGACCGCCCAGTGAAAAGCGAAACACGTCCATAACCATTTCTGCCGCATTACCTGCTGTATCGTAAATATCTAACTTATTCGCTTTACGCGAGCCAATGCGTAAGGGGCTCTCTTCAATGCGAGAAGCATTTTCCGGGCGAAATACAGCATAATCATTATAACTTTCTCCTTCTTCCAAAGGAAAAAAATCTTGCTCTAATAATTGCTGTGATGTGGTGGTATGACCGCCTCTGGCAGCATATTCCCATTCCACTTCCGTGGGTAAGCGCACATAGCCCACATTACGTGTGTCATTACGAAAATGCGGTAGGCTTAAAGGATGATTTTTTAAAAGCCAAGAAGTGTATTTTGCTGTAAACTCAGTGGCTTCATACCATGTAATATCTGTTTTGGGACGCACATTTTGTGCTGTGGGAGCAGGGCATATATCATGCATAATGGCATCCCATTGCAAGCCTGTCACTTCGTACTTTCCCATAAGATAATAAAGAAAGTCTCCTTGTGGGGCGAGCTTTTGCCAGGCAAAGGGTAAATCTTCTTTGGCAAAAGGCGCCGCCAAGGTGGCAGTATGTCTGCTATCATAATAGGCGCGATCGTTATTTTGCGCATTATCATAACCAAAGCGTGTGCTCATATCCCATAAAAAACCTTTGGCTGGCACGCCTACAATTTTAAAAACCATAGACATATCACATGGCATGGGTACGTGAATATCCGAGGAGGTAGGCGCGGGGTTAAAACCTTCTTCCAAGGTGGCATTTCCTTTTAAGGTAAGCGCCGCCTGCGCCGAAGAACAAAAAAGCGCGGTACTTAAAATGGAGGCACAAAGTGCTAAATAAACTTGTTTATTATATATCACGAATAACCTCTGAAGGAATAATTTTAGCGGCTTTAATGGCGGGAATACAAGTTGCCAATAAGGAAAGTACAAGTACAATGCAAAAGCCTAAGATAAAATGTTCAAATGGGAGAGAACAAATTTCTTCTGTGCTATCTTGGAGGCTGTGAGAAAAAAGATATTCAATGAGCGAAGCTGCCAATGCGTAAAGCATGGCCGCCAAAGCTGAGCCAGACACAGCCGTTAAAAAGCTTTGGAAAAGGGGAAAAATCATTATATCAAGGCCATTATAGCCCACAAGGCGTAAAATGCCAAGATAACGCTCTTTGCGACGTACAGCAGCTTGGGCATGACTGGCTGTGGAGGCTAAAAAACCAAGAGCTGCCGTGGTGCCAATGAGGCCAAAAATAAGGTTTAATGAGGCGTTTAAAGCGCGCACAGTGGCAATTTCTTCGGCTTTAGTATATACGTCAATGGATTTTTCCGCAAAGAAGCTGCGCAAAGCTGTAACGGCGTCCAAATCCTTGGCATAGAGGCGAAAAGCTGGGTAAATGCGCTCCGTATCTGGGGCTGTGTCTCCTGTCCAGCCCAGGGCAGAGCTTAGGCGCATATCTTCTTGTGGCTTGCGCCCATCACGAAAATCCTCTGTGGCTTCTAAAAGCTTTAAAGGGACAAAAGCCACGTCTTTTTGCTGTACAGCAAGGGGAAGCACGGCTTGTACCCATAAATGAGCCTTGGCGCGTTCTACTTTTCCATTATGTAATCTTTCCACATGGCCTTGCAAAAGAGAATGCTTTTGGGCGCCCAGTTTACGTGCTGCTTGTGCCGAAAGGACAATGGCAAAGCTTTCCTTAGGCTGCGTGGAAGCCGTGAGGATTTTCTTTTCTGTGCTTACCTTGGCGCGAACTTCTTGCCCCTTATTTTGCCCGTCATTTGGGGGCGAAGGAACAGCAGAGGAATGTTTCTTTGCTGTAGACGTTACTTGTGTATCTTGTATACTTTTGGGCTTGGTAGTATTTGTGCTTTCTTGCTCGCTGCTTACATAAGATACGTAAGGCGCAAGCAAGGTATCTCCGGCGGCGGTGGGTTCCAAAGAAACGGTGACACGTTTAAGCATATTACTTTCACCCAAAAGGCGTATATCCATGGTGGAAGCAATGGAGCGGGTTTTGGGTAGGATGAAGCCCACATGAGGATTATTCACCATATCTGCTATCCATGTTTTTGTATAATGACCACTAGATACAGGAATAACTTCCAAATTATGCGGATTGTTTTGTAAACGATCTGTCATGGTGGTGATGATGCCGTATTTTACTCCGTATAGCACCAAGAGCGGTGTAAGTACTGCCGCCAGTGAAAGCACGGCGCAGGCAGAAAGCAAAGTTTCGTGACAATAATCTTTAAAAGCAAGTGTGCAGGATTTTATGAGCATGTGGCGCTTCCTTTTCCTAAGGTACCCACCGGAGCAATATCGTCCACGACCATGGGGGCGGGGGACGCAATGGGTGGAGAGAACTCAGTAGATGCTTTTGCACTCATACGGGCGTGAATATGCGTATTTTCGCGGCTCACCGTGGTATGTACCAAACGAAAACCAGCAGCTTTGGCATTTTCTGGGAAGTGACTCACCATGACAACAGAAATATGCTTTTCACGGGCAATGGAGGTGAATAATTCTAAAACCAGCTGAGCATTATAGGGATCAAGCGATGCCACAGGCTCATCGGCAAGGATAAGTGTGGGTTCATGAATGAGAGCGCGAGCTATGGCAAAGCGTTGGCGCTCTCCCACCGACATTTGTGCGGGCTTTTTATGTAAAAGATGAGTAATGTCCAGTGTTTTTGCCAAATCTTCAATGGCGCTTTCATGGTGAGCATGCATGCAAGATAAGGCAATATTTTCAAAACCGTTTAAAAAGGGTAATAAGCCGCCGGTTTGTAAGATGTAGCCAATGAAATTTTTGCGCAATGCTGCCAAGGTGCTTTGCTTGCCCTCTTGCCATAAAGCTAAAATATCCACTGCTTCCTGCTGCGGGCAAAAGGAAAAAAGACTTTCTGCATGCACTTCTGGCTCAAGAGCCGTGGAAAGCAAATCTAGCGCTGTGCTTTTACCGCAACCGCTAGGACCCACCAGAGCTACTAATTCACCGCGCTGCACAGAGAAGTCTTCCATATGCAAAGAGAATGTTTCGCTTTGTCCGTGGCTTTTATGTATATTTTTTACATGTATAATATGTGACATAAATAAAGATATAAAGAGTTAAAATGTTTTTCATATGGCATAAAGAAGTCTATGCCTATGAAGTTTGTGATGGTGAAAAGAAAAAAATATGGGGGAAAATCTTAAAAGCTTTTCCCCCACAATAACTTTACGGTAGCATGGTTAAAGGCACACGATACATCCAGTCGCCGGGATTAGATGCGCCAAAACTTTCCCAATGGCTACGATCTTTATCGTATTCTTCATAACGGGCCAAACGTGACTTTAATCTGTTAATGAAGGTCGTTTGCTGACCAATGCTCATGCGATACCAATCTTCTTCGCGTAAAAGCATAATGTCACTTTTATAGGGCAAACCTTCTAAAAATTCACTCAGCACTCCCAATTGCGAAAGGTTTTGCCCTTGAGGCATGGGGCTATTGGGGTCACGAGCTGCACGCGTGGAGGCAGATAAGATGCCTTGGAAAAAGTCTTTGGCATCGGTTTTTTTGGTGCGCTCGGCATTATCAATAATAATTGTAAGCTGTTGGCTTAAGTCATTGAGTTGATTTTTAGTGAGAAGAACAGCTACTTCTACAGTGGAGGCTTGTTCTCCCTGGGCAAGTTTTTGCAAATCCATGTCGGCAATCCAAGAGTCTTTCACAGAAGGCGCACGGGTTTCATTCACTTTTCCAAAAAATTCCAATTGCATGGCATAGCCTAAGGCAGCGGCCACGTTTTTGGCTTCTTCTTCGGCGCTCAAGTTTTTACCTGGTTCATCGACAGGCTTGGTAATGAGCTTTCCATCTAAAGTCATTTGTACCATGGTGACAATGCCAGATGTGAGCGCTGTGGAGGCCACATCGAAGTTTTTTACACCCTCTTCAATGGTGGCCGCTTTTACCGAAAGATAGTTGGAGCGATTGTCCGAAAGGCGCGTGAGCACGCGATAAGCCTGCTCAGCTTCGGCATGATTCTTCTTTCCTTTTGGGGATTTGATATGCAAAGCAGAAAGGCGCACGCCCTTGGTGCGAGCATAGTCTGCCAGCTCCGGCATATCCATTTTCACAGTGGCATAAGGGTCAGATGGGGGGAGGGGGCCGGCATCGGTGATGACAATGAGCATACGCGTGCTGTAGTCAGACCATTGCAGGCTATCCAGCGCCATTTTTATGCCTGAGGGAGAATTTTCAGTAAAGGCATGTGTAGAGCTGCTCGCCTCTTTCACCTTAGCTAGTTCTGTTTCGAGCATGGTGCGATTGGTGGCTGTAACTAAATCACTAACCACACGGCTTTCGTATTCTGTGCCAGGCTTGGCCTCTGGGCTACTACGAAAAGCCACGACACCAAAGGCCACGTCATCATGTAATTTAGCATCTTCCAATTGATCATATACAGAACGAATAACATTGAGGCTTTGATCAATATAGGGTTTCATGGAAATGGTTGTGTCTATGACAAAGGCAATGGCTGTACGAGGCGTTTTCTGGGCGGCTTCTTCTTTACTTTGCCCTGGGTCAATGGAGGCCACTTCTAAAAACTTCACCCCTTCAAAGGGATCATTCATGGCTAAGATGGGCATGAGGTAAAAGCGATTTGCGTCCACGGAGCCTTCTTTTTCAGAAGGTTCTGTGGCTACCACTTGGGCACTGTCAAGGACAGTGTTATCTTTTGCCACCACAGCTTTTTGAATATCTGCCAATTTTTTTTCCATTTGTGTGGAAGTGCAAATATCCATAAGACCTTGTTCGTTTTTAAAAAAGAGCAAGGGATTGCGCGCGCTTCTTTCAGTCAAAAGCAAGGTTAAGGATTGATTCCATTCGGTGGAATGTGCTTCTTCTATCCAGCCTTGCGGACCTGCTCCCAAAGGCCCCACATGCAACCATCCTTCTTTTTCTTCGTAAACATATAGAACGCTGAAGGGTTTTACATTTTTTTGTACCACTTGGGCAGAGAGGTTAGGGCTTTGTACTAAATTTGCTTGAGGATGCGTTATGACACGCTGATACAAGGTTGTTTTTCCTTCCTGTAGCAGAGGCGTAGCCGCAAGGGCGTAGCTATGCAAGGCTCCAAGCATGGTCAAACACACGAAGGCGGATATGGATTTACGCATGAGAATTCTCCAACATAAAGTTTATAATATGAGGCAAAGGCCTTATTGCTTTGACAAGTGTATTTCTTTTTTCGTAAACCATTTGTCATGCAATTGTAAAAGTATATTTTCTTGTTGTAATCTTTCTATTTTTGCACTGACTTCATCACGTAACTCTGGGTGTTTTTTGGAAAAAATATAAGCATACTCCTGCTCTTTGAGCGCAGGTTCTAGCATTTTCGTATGCTGATGCTGATTTTGTAAGGTCATCAAGTTAAGTTTATTATCAATAAGCGCTTCTATATCACCATGATACAATGCGGCAAGCAAATCTTCACCATGGCGTAAAGCAATAATGGTAGCGTCGGTAAATTCTTCAAAAACAAAGTCTTCCGCCGGAGTGTCCCTCAATACGCCCACAATGCTCGAAGGTAAAGCGTCATTACTTTGTAAGGGACTTTGTGCCAGTACCAGCGCGTGTAGGTTAGATTGTAAATGTGCATGTGAGAAGAGAAAACGCTCTTTTAACTGTTCGTTCATGGTGGTATTTGAAAGTAGCATTTGACAGGTGTCATTATCAAGCATGGCAAGACCTGTGGCCATATCTGTGGAAAAAAATTCCAAAGTATACGGAAGCTCTAAAGCTTGCAGCATATCCATATCATAGCCCTGTCTTTGATAGTTTTCATCGAAAAATACATAAGGAGGGTTATGATCAAGAATACAAATTCGTAAACGTTCTTTGGGAGAATCAAGCGCTAAAGGTATCTCTTCTCCCTGACTTTGCATGGGAAGGAGTAAGCTTATGCCAAGACCCATTATATACAAGAGTTTGTGCATGACAATATTCCTACTCTTATTTATTCCAGTTTTTTAAGAGTTCTTTGGCACTGGCATTGCCTTGTTGGGCTTGTTCTTTAACCCACACATGTAGACGATCTAGGTGGCTTTTCACAGTGGCATCGCCTGCTTGTTCAGCCTGACGGTACCAAGAATACGCTTCATAGGCATCGGCGCTGATGCTTCCTTTGGGATCAGTATGCGTGGGATCATAATACTGTGCTAGCTCAGACATGGCTTTACCCACACCTTTTTGCGCTGCATCTTCTAACAGTAAGAAAACGGCATCTTGCGCTGCTGCATCATGAGGCGTTGCGTTGCGTAAAGAAGTGGCTAAATGATGGCTTTTTTCTCCGCTATCATTGGCGCGTAGCAATTCTCTGGCAGAGCTTATGGGGTTTACTTCACCGGAAGGAGCGCCTTGCGCAGGCGCGGTGCTTTGCGCTTTGTCAGTGCTTCCTTCAGATGCTTTAGCGCCATCAGTGTTTGCAGAGCTTGCTTCATTTGTGGCTTTTTCTGATGCAATGTCTGATTTTTCGCCAGCCACATTGCCATCACCTGACGCAGCCATATCTTGGCTTTGTTCCGTCCCACTGGAAGCATCGCTGAGGGGGTGCTGGGTAAAATACCACCACAGGCCTGCCCCCAGTAAAGCGCACAACACAAGAATACCAAGAATGCGTGCGGGGGAGCTTTTGGGAGCTGGTTGCGCGGTGGGCATGGTCATTTCTGGTAATGGGTCAACAGGGGTTACGCTTTCAGGTTGTGGCTCAGGCTCAGGTTGTGGCTCAGGCTCAGGTATTGGCTCAGGCTGTGGTTCAGGTTCAGGTATTGGCTCAGGCTGTGGCTCCGTGGCAAAAGCCATGGGGGGAGCCATGGGGGGAACTGCAGGCACAGCGCCCATACCTTGTCCACCCACCATGGCAGAGCGAATAATATCATTAATCACAAGGCCATGCGTGCTTATATTGCCTTGGTCGTCTTTAATAAACAGTTTATACATATCTAAACTGTCTAAATTGTCGACCACTTCAGGACCCACAGCCAAGCGTAATTCTTCATTGGTACAATCCCATGCGCTAGGCTTTAAAAACATTTCACTGTTTTGCCATCCTTCTAAAGAAAGGCAGAGCTGCGTGGAGGCATTAATGAGGGCAAAGGTGGGGGCATTTTCACACGTGATGGGGCTGACGCTGATAATGCCATGACCTGGGCCTTGATGCGGGTCTGGAATAAATGTTGCTGACATGATATTTCCTTATGCTTGCACTGTGGGCATATGATATTGTGTTAAAATAGTGCCGAGAAGGGCATTTTGTTCACGATTAAAATGGCTGCCGTCTGCGCAATCCATATTGGCTTGTAAGGTGTGTACAAAGGCCTTGAGCCAATCTTGATAATAGGCGCGATCATAGGGTATGGCTTCTTCAGCTAAAAAGGGCAATGTATGGGCTTTGGGCGGTGAAAATACCGTAACAGCATTACCTTTAATAAGAATGGTGCGCTGATTTTCACTTTGAAATCGTGGATCAAGGCCAAGCCAAGATATAAAAGCATTCAATGTGTCCGCCGCAAGACTCACTTGTTTCCATACAAGTTTTTCTTTGGCAACATTACCATACCCTGAAACTCGCCGTTGCGCTTCTGTCATTTTTTCCGCCACTTCACAACGTGTTAAGGCTAAAATGAATTCGTGCACCAATTGTCCCCATTCTTTTTCGGGAAAATTAAAATATTGTTGCGCTTTCACATTATTGGTAAGGGCGCGCATTTGTTCAATCCAGTGTTGAATAACAATATCCGTAAAGCGTGAGGCCTCGTCTTGATATAAAGGACTTTGCTTTTGTTCGGCAATACTTTTCTCTTGTTCAAAGGGCTTTTCTGCTTCATCGGAAGAAAAATCATCAAAAAGTTCACTCAGCAAACTTTCAGCTTGTACTCTTTCACCAATGACAGCACTGCCGCTTTCTCCTTGATGCAAGCGCTCTTGCTCGGCTTTAAAATACAGAGCATATAAATCATGGTCAAGTACTTGAAAAGCGCGTAAAAATTCACCAAAGCGTTGCGCTTCAATGATTTTTGCTAAAATACTTGCTAACTTGCGGGTCAATGCGTCCTTGCGTTTTCGTTCATCTTCCTTATCATGGCTTTTAAAATGCGGTTCTAAAATAGTCTGCACTTTTTCCATATTTTGGTGCAATGTTACGCAAATTTGCTCACGTTTAAGGGCAGGATTACACAGGGGACGCAAAGCTGCACGCAAAAGACTGATGCCACCATCATTAAGCTTCATGGCCGCGTTCCAGACCTTTTCCGGATCAACCACATGGGCTTGGGTAAGCGGGGAACGTAAGAAGGCTTGTCGTACTTCTTGTACATACTGTTCTTGGTCAGGGCGAATACCCACCTCTTTATCACCTTCAAAAGTAAAAATAGCTTCAAAGCGAAAATTTGGGTTGCGCAAAAGGAAAACATTGTTAAAAGGCTTTTTTCCGTCCCAATTACGTGGCCAATCGTCATTTTTTCCAAAAAAATCCAATAAGGACGATTGAAAACGCGTGGTCCAACGTTCATTGACTGAAGGTGTACCCTTTTTCTTTTCAAATTCCATATCCATTTTAGACAGCACAAAAAAGAGCGCAGGGGATTTGGTGGATTGCGCACGGCGTTCAGGTGTTTCCCCATGAGTGCTGGCTATCCACTGCTGTATGGCGCGCGGTAAATCTTGCACTTCTTGATTGCCGGGTCCAATGCACAGTAACATGCTGGTGAGTTCTTTTTCGGCACAATACCTTTCAAACAGGTACGCTACTTTACCGCGCAAAAAGAGATTTTCCAAAGTGCCTTGGCGGGTGAGTTCGCGCCGCACATCATCGAGTTTTAAGCGTGAGCGATACCCGGGAAAATCTAATAAATCTGTATGATCAAAAAAATCATCAGGTTTTTCCAGCATGGGTATAGTAATTTCTGCCGTCAGTGCTGTCACAAGGGAGCGCGCAATGGTGGCACTTTTTCCGGTATTTCCCACAAGGCTTAACGTGTCTTGTTCCTGACTATTACTTTGTAAAAGATCATGTAATAAAGTGACATCAATAATACTTTTGTCACGCGGAATAAGCGCTTCAATGGGGCAAAAGGCTTCTTCTGCACGTCCCAAGGTTTGTAATACATGGCATAGCTTAAGGTATAATTCCGTGAAGTTTTCTACCTTATCCCATAGTAAAGAAAAAAGCTGTGCGCGCCCTTGTAAGGGCAAACCCGGAGCCAGCTCCATGGCGCGTTGCCAAAAAGCTTTTTGCAACAGTTGCACACGGGGACGTGAGGCAAAGTTACGTAAAATATATTCGCGTAACTCTTCCATATCATCACTGCTTACTTCATTATTATGAGCGCTTGTATAGTGCGTTTCAAGGTTTTTCATATCTGCCAAGAGACTTTCTTGGTCTGGGCTTTCTTTGTGCTCACAATCGGCATAGTAGGTATTAGCAAGCACGCGTACCACATCGCATTCTGTCAATAAACGTAAGTGAATGGGGTGACCTTGCGGTGCGTTTTGCGGCTGTGTGGTGGTAAAGCGTGTAACAAGCCCTGTGGACTCTTTACCGCCTTCAGGGTTTATTTCTGTAATAAAATCATAGTGCTGTCCATTAAAGTTTGCCATGAGACTACCTTTAGAATCTCTGGCAAGGGTGGAAATCAAATACGATTTTCCCGACTGGCTAGGCCCAAAAACCCCCACACACATTTTGCGCATGGCGGCGGCTTGGCATTTATGAAAAGCGCGCCCTGCACGACGCAGCTCTGTATGAATGGTATCAAATTCTTTGCCAAGTAATTCTTTATTGGCCTGCGCCCAGTGTAAGGCTTGCTGTGTATTTTGTTGCAAGCCTTCACAATGATTTGCAAGTGTATGATCTTCTGTGTGCATATATATCTCCTCAGGCTATGTCTATTGCCTAAGCATTGCTAATAATTCCTGTGTCTAACCAATAGTCTCTTTCATCAGGAGGCAAGGTTTGTAAGCGGATTTGTAAATCATTTTCGCTCACAGTGTTACCATCTTTATCGGTAATACTTTCAATGGTAAATTCTCCTTCTGTCCTGTCTTCCCTATGATCCCAAATTTCAGAAACATGTAAGGAGACCTCCACCGTATAGGGTAAGCGACCGGCAGCACGACTACGAGCATTTTCAGAGGAAAAGGTCAATAAATTATAGCGAGTGGTGGGCCAGCGCTCTGCGTCTACTTGTCTGTAGCCAATGGGTAGGGGGCCACCAAATTGTACCATACGCGTATAGGAGCATTCGTTTTTATTGTGAACATCTACTTCAAACCATACCTTGGGGCGCCGTAATTGGCCATTAATATCCATTTCACCCACATAGCGTGCTGTGGATGAAAGTTGTAAATTGGCCACATCAAAAGAAAAGCCTTCCAAGTGGCCTTCGGCCAAGGCGCATAAAATGGCGCCCACCACCACAGTGGTTTTGGGGTCGGTGATGCGGCCATGCACATCGGCAAAGGGATACCAATTACCCACATGGTATTGGCGCATGGGAATAATACGGTGCATGGGAACGGGTAATTTGGCTAAAACCGGAGCCACAATGCCATTCCAAGCGCTGGGACGCCCTGTGAGTAAGAGTACATCACAATCATATAAGTGTACCATTTCGCATAAGGCGGCCAAAGCTTGTCCCAAGGTGGCACGAATGGTGTTTTCCACGGCTGTGGGGTGAATGCGCAGCTCCACATCCATGAGGGAAAATGTGCTTTGCGACGGTAAATGGTTTTGAATGCTTTGTTCCACCGCAGTGATGATGTGTTCCTGAGGGAGAGGGTAGAAAAAAGATTGCGGCAAGTGTATGCCTTCAAGGCAGGAGAAAGGCACATATGCCGCAGAGCTGTACTCTTGTGTCTCTTCGTTATTTTCCTCTTCTGTACTGTCTTTTTGCGTGAAAAAATCTCGCAATCGACAAGTAAAAGGAGGATGATTTTCCTGTACTTCTGTACTATTTTGATACAATAATTCACATAGTCCCAGCATGCCCAAGGCCACTGGCACAGCCACTTGACGCACAAAACGTGCACGTAAATTGCGTTGGTCTTGTGAAATACCAATGGCATCGCGTCCGAAAAGCTGCCCTATGAGGGTGCGTGGCTCAATGACACCGGCGGCAGAAAAGGCCTGTGTTAAGCAGGGGACAATATGTTGTGCCACCATATCTCGTAGCACTTCATCTCCGGCAATATTAAAGCCGTCACGAAATTCCATATGAGGACTGATACGCGCTGTATCTCCCACGCCACTGGCGAGCTCATAGGTGGCTATGGATAAATCCATGGTGCCGCCGCCTGTATCAATGGAGGCTATACGCACACAAGGTTTATGCGCATATGCTTCGCGAGGCTTGCCCAGTAATGTGAAGAGGTGATGGGCATCGCCATGATATTTTACGGCAAGTTCGTTGTAAATATAAACGATTTGTGAGCAAGAAGCTTCGTCCCAATCACAACGTACTTGAGGGCTTGTGCGATAATCTTTGGCGTTTTTTCCGGCTTTATCGGTAATTCCCACATACCATTCCTTCCAACCAAGGGCTTCCCAAATCACACGTACAGCCCAAGATACCCAGCGGCGAAAAATACGTTTTTCTGCCACAGGCATGGCCGTGGGCACTGTAAATAGGATACGGCGTAAACGACGTGGCATATTGGGCAATTCTCGGCGTGAGCGTATGGCAGGGGAGTTGATGGTCACCAATGCTTGAGTGATGATTTCGCCCACCATGAAGAGCATAAGCGAAGAGCGCGTAAAAAGAGATTCAAAGGCGGGCTCGTTTTTTTGTTGGCGCAATGCGGGTGAGTTTTTCACAATGGAATCATTCATGCAGCATAGCGGTGTGCCTTCGCGATTGACCTGGCGCGGAAAAAGACCACGTGTGACCATGGATTCTTTGGGGCCGGAACTATTATAACGCCATGTTTGCTGCCATGGGCGCTCATCCCACAAATAGCGCTTGGGGCTAGACATACCAGTGCTTCCCTCAGCGCACACAGCATGGGTGGCTAAGCGGGCGGCTTCAGGCCCCACGCGTACCGCAGAAGGCCAAGCAAAAGCCGGTGTACGGCGCCCTGAACGACGGCTTAAAGCATCATCACCAAAGTCAGCCTCCACAAATTCCACACGAGTTTCAAAGGGCTCACTATAGACTTTTTCTGGATTGGTAATATCACGTAATTCCAGTAAATAGCTATCGTTTAAGTTTGTTACACGTTGGGGTAAGGTTTCCACCAATATGCCTGTGGTGCGTGAATTACCAATATCTAAAATAAGATCCACTTCCACCGGTTGGTCGCGGTCGGGATTAATAACTTGTACGGTGGTGTGGCATAAAGCCTCGCGCACCACTTCAAGCCAGGTAAGGTAGGAGGCCAAATGCTTAAGGACATAGCCTTCATCATGGCGCGAGGGACGGCCTTTATTTTTTTTAAACTCGTAATTACTATAGGTGTTTAACAGCCAAGTATCTACCCAAGGGGCATTTAAAAACCACGCATTATCCCGCACATGATGCGCCAAGGAAAATGTGCCGTGGGCAGCCACATCTCGTGGTGAAAGGGCATAATATTGCTCATTTAAATGATCCTCTTCTGTACGAGGAGGGCTTTCTTGCGAAGCAGTAGCTGTAATATGAACAGGAAATTCTTCCACATTGGTATCAAACACAAGGGTAAGGCTTAAGCTTTCGCTGTCTTTACGTGTCATGCGCGCGCGTACCCAATTAGAAGGGCCGTATTCAAAACGCTCACTTCCATCGGGCCATTTTTGACCGCGTAAACGCAAAAAAGGAAGGGGAACCCAACCATCAAGCCAGGTATCTAAACTACGTTTGCTATCAAAAGAATAGTCGCGCTCGCATTGCTCTCCTGTGAGCTGATCTTTATCTTGACCTTCTTCTTCCACAATGCAGCGCAAATAATGTTCGTATTTACTTTCGTTAGCATGCGTGTGCACTTTTTTTTCTTCTTTAAAGTGCCGTGTTATGCGTGGTAAGGTGGCTATTGGTAGTTCAAAGTCCAAAAATTGCGGACAACCACCGGGAATAAGACTTATGGTATTGTGTTTTTTTTCCATCATTAGTTCTTCCTACGAAAATCTGCGTCCCAAGTGACTTTTCTACCCATACCAAGTTCTTGACCGCGGCAAGCTGTACTGTTTTCACTGCCTGTGCAGTCCACCTTTTGTGGTGCGTACTTGTTACCACCGGGACAGAAGGCATCGCCCGTTTCCATAACCAAAGCGCCGCTACCGGTAAAGCTTGCATGTACATTGCCAGTGCAAATGGTGCCATTGCGCTCGCGCACAAGGCGTTTTCCCTTGCCGGTTTTGTCAAAGCAATATTCCGCTATGACAGGTTCTTTGGTGCGCATATTCACAAGACCTGTTTCGCTGGCCCAGCAACCTTCTAAGAAGGCCATATCGTCTTTATCCTTGGGTATTTCCAAAGGATCATTTTTCTGAGGCTTCTTTTGTGCTTCTTTTTTAGGCGGCTCTTTTTTAGGAATTTCCTTTTTAGGTGCTTCCTTTTTGGGCTCTTCTTTTTTGGGTTCTTCCACAGGCGTCATGCCAAGGAAAGGCTCCTCAGAAGGTGGTGGCTCTGGTGTTTGCGCTAAAAAGGGTTCTTCCACCACAGGTTCCTTGGGGGCAGTGTTCACCTCTGGCTCAGGCACATAGCTTTCTTGTTGCGGAATTTGCAATTTAGGTTTTTCAACCACCGCAGGCACACACAAAGCGGCTTTATCATACAATTGCATGCGTAAAGCATCTAAGGTTGCATACAGGTCTTGTTCTTGCTTTTGTGCTTGTACCAATTCTTGTGGTACTTTGGAAGCAGGTACGCAGGAAGAGGGCAAGGGCAGGGTAAAGGGGATAAGCCCTAAGGCTGCCAAAAGGAGCAAGAGTAGTAAGAGGAGTAAAAGTAAAGGAAGTAACCAAGTTAAACAGCCGCGTCCACCGGTGGCGACGGGCGCTGCTACAGGTGCAGCTACGGGGGTGACAACAGGTGCCACAGGAACCGTGGGCGCAACGGGTGCTACGGGTACAGTAGGAACTATCGCCGCCACACGAGCTAAATCTTCCGGCTGAGCGCCCACAGTGCCAGGGGCAAAGCCCCACTCGGTGAGAATGGGTTGATCCCCCATTACCCATAGGGCGTCTTCATGAGGATATTGCAACGCGAGTTTAAGAATTTCCCCCGAAAGTACGTGCTGTGAATTACTGCTTTGTAATAAATCCTCAGCTTTTGCACTTATACCTTGAGCAAGCCTGTGCAGCGTTGCTTGAACTTTGGCTTGTTCTTCTGGACTTAGCGTGGAAAAGGGCTGTGCCTTGCTGCCTGCACATGAAGAATGCGCATACCAATCTATGGTCTCATTGCCAGCGGCTGCGGCGCCATGCACGGGCTCTGCCAAAAGAGCCACGTAATGAGGCCCCAATGTTTTGAGGAGAGCTTCCAATTGAAAGTAACAATCGGTGGCTAAAATACCCTGACAAGCCAAGGGGCGGAGTAAGGAGCGTTTGCTGCTATGTAAAAGTATGCCAGCCATGATTTACTCCTTATGCCCTGAGGATAAGGTGAAAGGGATGGAATGTTCTTGCAGGAATTTGATAATATCTTGCGTTACAATGGAAAGACTGGACTGTCTATATGATTGTTTATCCATATGAATATACGTATTAATCCCCACCACTTCTCCCTGTTCATTGACAAGGGGGCCGCCGCTATTGCCTTGTGATACTATGGCACTGTGTACGATGAGGCTAGGGTCTTGTTCTTGAATGACGCTGACTGTGCCTTCGGAATAAATAACATCTGGAGCCTTGGTATCAGTACCATTCATGAGATTTTTAAATTTCGGGTCATTGTCTGTGACTGCAGAAGGAAAGCCCCATGTACTTACTTTTTGGGTGCGTTCCACCTGTGTAGTGAGCTTTAAAGGAGCAACATCAGTAACAGGCACTTGTAAGACAGCATAATCGCGCTTAGCATTGGGGCTTATGACCAAGGCTTTTGCCTTGGTGGCTGTTCCTTGAAAGGTTCCCACCACATAGATGGCTCCTTTGCCTTGTCCCACCACATGTTGATTGGTTAAAACAATGCCGGGAGCAATGAAAAAGCCTGTACCCATTTGTAAACCGGAGGGCTCTTGCGAGAGCACAAGCACGGTGGCATCTTCGAGTTTTTGTGCCATGCTGCTTTCATTGTTTTTTGTCATGGAAGGCGCATGGGCAGGTGTAGTCGCCTCTGTTAAAGGCGGCGGTGGCGGCGCTTCAGCGGCGCTTTTGGCGGTGCTTTTACCTGTGTGAGGTTTTGTATTTGTTGCATCTTCTGTGTCCGTTGTGGCAGGCGCAGGCTTTTGAGGCTCTTGTACCTGCGGTGCAGGCGAAAGGGCAGTTTCTTTATTTTTTACCGTAGGGGGAATGTGTAAAGATTCTCCTACCGCTGGAAGCTGCTCTTTAATGACGCAAGGGTCTTCAGCAAGTAAAGCCTTAAGGCGTGCAATTTCTGCTTCAAGCTCAGCATTGCGCTTGTGTTGCTGTGCAACTAAGGCTTCATTATGTTGCATACGAATTATATGCGCTTGCCGTTGCGCTTGCCATTGATGCCAAAAAAGCCATGCCAGCAATGCTACAATGGCAAGAAAGGTTATTCCTGCCCAAAACCAGGGGCGCATATACCAAGGACTCTTTTGCTCTTGCGCTTCTGGGGAAGAAGCAGAAGCATGTTCTGCGCTTGCCTCCTGAGTATCTTGGGGGGTAGGGCTCCCCTGAGCGCCGGAGCCTGCAGAAGGGGAGCTGGAGCTGTGCACATCAGACATGCTAACCTTCCAAGGCTGCTAATAATATAGCATCGTTGGTGGACAGTTGTTTTTCAATGTCTCGATGCGTGCTTTTAAGCTTTGTACGTGAAGATTTCCAAGTACTTGTGCTTTGAGCCACAGTACGCGCTTCTTTTTTGTAAATTTTTTCAGGATATTTTTGTGCCATGGGGACATATTTTGTACCGCCCACTTCTGCTGCCATGACTTGTTGGTATTGCAAATCTTTTTCCGCAGTGTTTGTGTAGGTTCTTTGCAAGATACGTGCGGTTTCTTCCAGACCGGCACGAATTTCCGTATAACGAGCGCTTAATTGAGGTTTAGTTATGATGCCGGATTTTGTTTGTTTAATGGCAGTTTGAAATTCTCTTTCATAGCATTTGGCAGCAATTTTAGCCGCAGCGGTGGCACGGTCCATGGAAGCGGTTTCTGCCGTAAGCTGGCTGGAGTATTTTTGATAAAATGCAGCATCGCGTTTGGCTTGTTGCGATTTACCGTAAATATTGCCGCCCACAGCACCGGCGGCGCCGCCCGCAGCAGCGCCCACAAGAGCACCACTGGCTTTACCCGTGATAAGACCGCCTAAAATGGCACCAAAAATGGCACCGCCCACAGCGCCACTGGCTGTGGCATTGGCAGTAATATTTTCTTCCTCACGCAGTTCTGCCACGGGTTGGTAACACATGGGGTAATGGTGTACCTGTGTGGTTTGTGTTCCATATTTACTGGCACAGCCCGATAACAGTACAGTACATACGAGAAGTAAGGACAAAAAGGGATTTGTTTTTTTTATGGAAAGCATGAGATTTTCCTCAAAATTTTTATTTTGTAAACGTATTTAACTGTTAGTATTTTTTATAATAGACACAAGGTAAATGGGTAACAAAAGTTTTTAAAGATAGGAAGTAAATCCCACAATATTAACTCAAAATTCATAACGTAAATCTTACATTTGAGCAAGTCTTGTATGTTTAGCAAAAAAGAGGCTTGCCTATGAATTTACGGTAAGTACGCACTAACATATTCTTTTATGTAGGAAAGACACATAATCAACCTTTCGCTTGCTAGAGCGCTCAATCTGAGTTATATTCCACATGTGTTTTAGTGTTTTCTTTTCATAACGCGGAGGCTATGCGCCGAAGCTCTTACGTTATTATAACAGAAAATTTGGAGGGTTTTATGAAAAAAGTTTTACTTTTAACCTTATCCGCAGCGCTTGTACTCATGGCTTCTGTGGGTTTTGCCGCTGATACCAAACACCTTACCATGGGTACCGGTGGTACTGCTGGAGTATACTATCCCTTGGGCGGCGCCATTAGCCAAACTTTAAGCTCTAAAAGTGGTGGTGCGTACTCCATTACAGCTCAAACCACGGGTGCTTCTGGCGAAAACATGCGTCTTATCGATGCCAATGAAGTAGATTTAGCCATTTTGCAAAATGACGTAGCGCACGCTGCGTACAATGGCCTTGCTCCATTTAAAAGTAAACTTGGTAAAGTACGCGCCATTGCTCGTCTTTATCCTGAATACTTACACGTTGTGGCTAGCCACGATAGTGGTGTAAAAAAGTTTGCTGACTTTAAGGGCAAAAAAGTGTCTGTGGGCGCTCGCGGTAGCGGTAATGAAGTAAACTGTCGCCAAATCTTTGGTTTTTACGGCCTTGATTATAAAAATGTAGAACCTGTGTTCTTGCCTTATGGCGAAACAGCCGATCAATTTAAAGATCGCGCTGTGGACGGTTTTGTTTTTACCATCGGCACACCTAACCCTGCCATTCAAGATATCACTACTTCTCAAGACGTAACTTTTGTACCTCTTGATGGAGCCCCCAGTGATGAAATCGTGGCTAAATTCCCTTATCTTGTGAAAGATGCCATTCCTGCCAATACCTACAAAGGTCAAACGGCACCTGTACCTACTCTTTCTGTACAGGCCATTTTGGTGGTAAGCGATTCCATGTCTGATGAAGACGCTTATGCACTGACTAAATTGCTTTTTGAAAATACAGATACCATTGCCAAAGCTCACAATAAGGGCTCAGAAATTATGCTTGAAAAGGCCCTTGATGGTATTACCATTCCTTTCCACCCAGGTGCTACAAAGTATCTTAAAGAGAAAGGCATCATGAAATAGACTGTCTAAACTCATGATTTATAACGGCATAAGATTCTCTTATGCCGTTTTTTTTTGAGGCAAACCTGTTGATTTTTTATTCAATTTATGATTTACTAAGAAGAATACTAGGTTTTGATGTATGATCTTGTAGGAGCATGTATGTCCATAGTAAAACGACTTATCATAGGGCTTTTGGTGCTTCTTTGTATTTTTAGCCTCTATCTGCTTTTTCATGAGCAGACATGGTTAAGCCTGTCAGTGGATACTGAAAAAGGTCAGCAACGTATTTATATGGCTCATTTACCGGAAAATAGTCGATTTTGTATACGCTTTAAACACTCTGTGGCCTTAACTCCTGTGGAAGAGTGGTTTGTGGCACAAAATGGGCAAGTTTCTTTGCGTTCTACTGTATATGAAGACTTTGGTGCAGGCTTACCCCATGATGCGCACAATGGTCGCGAAATGAATGTGGTAGATGGTAAAGTTATCATTACTGGTTATACGCTTAACATGCATACCATGTATGTACGTGTGGGGCGTGTGGCTGAGCATGAGCTCATTGTGGAAAAAGATAGGGGTGAAAAAGTAGAGAGCGTACGCTTAGATACTTTGACGCAGCCTGGTAAAGCTATAAAATTTACGGTAGTTAAGGGCTCTTTTCTTCATGTGCTTTGGAGATATCGCCATATAGTTTCATTATAAATTATTAAAAAATACTTTGTAATACATGTGTACCATGAAACTTTCTTACAAAAACGAAATGTTAATATAATGAGTATTTTTTGGAGAACAAGGTTGTGGGAGGGAGTTTTGCAAAACGTTTCCTCATAGACCTTATCACTTATCAATAAATGCGTACCCTGTACGCATTTTGAATATGTAACAGAGGAGGACTTTATGAGCCACAAAGAGTCAGATAACACTGGCGTTACTAAAGGTGGTCAAGACTGTGCTTTTAATGGAAAATTGGACGCAACTGTGGCAGAACAGATACAAGATAAAGTAGACGTGTCTGATATTGTTGCTAAATATGATAAAGAGGCAACCTATAGGCAATTTAAAGGCGGCCTTGAACTTTTCATTAAAATTCTTTGTATTACCTTTTCAGCTTTTCATTTATACACAGCAGCCTTTGGAGCTTTTGCTCCGCAAATTCAGCGTTCGGTACACCTTGGTTTTGTATTGACCCTTGTGTATTTGCTGTATCCTGCACGCAGTAAATCTAATTTAAGCGTACTTGTGTGGTATGATGTGATTTTAGCCATCATGGGCGCCGCGGTTTGCGGTTACATTGTATATAATTATGATACCATAGTACTTGAAGCAGGTCCGCCCACGGATCTTGACCTTATTTTTGGTGTTATGACCATTGTGCTTGTGCTGGAAGCCACGCGCCGTATTGTGGGCTTGCCCATTGCTTTGGTGGCCTTTATCTTCCTTTTATACGCATTATTTGGAAACTATATCCCTGGTATCATGGGGCATAAAGGCTTTTCTATTTCGCGTGTGGTAGGGCATATGTATCTCACCACAGAAGGTGTTTTTGGTATGCCCTTGGGTGTATCAGCTTCCTTTGTATTTTTATTTGTGCTCTTTGGGGCATTTTTGCATAGCACAGGTCTTGGTAAGTTCTTTATTGACCTTGCCCTTGCCGCCGCCGGTAAATATGTGGGCGGCCCTGCTAAAGTAGCTGTGTTGGCATCAGGTTTTTTTGGCACCATTTCAGGAAGCTCTGTGGCAAATACCGTATCTACGGGTACCTTTACCATTCCGCTCATGCGTAGTGTGGGCTATAAGCCGCACTTTGCCGGCGCGGTGGAAGCAGCTTCGTCCACCGGCGGGCAAATTATGCCTCCCATCATGGGCGCTGCGGCCTTTATTATGGCGCAGTTTTTGGGCATTAGTTATTTTGAAATTGCCAAAACAGCCATTATTCCGGCTGTATTATACTATTTAGCTGTGGGCTTTATGGTACATATGGAAGCCAAGCGCCTTGGCTTAAAAGGTATACCAAAGGAGCGTTTACCGGTAACCATGCACGTTTTGCGTGAAGGTGGGTATTTGCTCATTCCTATTTTTGTACTTATTTACCTATTAATGCAAGGCTATACGCCGCTAAAATCAGCGTATTACTGTATTTTAACCACGGTGATTATTTCCTTCCTTGCCAATAACTGGAAATGGCATCAGCAAAATAAAGAACTGCATGAGCCGGCCAAGCAATCCTTTATGGAGTGTAACAGGCTTAATATGCAAAATGTGTTGGTCGCCATGGAAAATGGAGCACGCCTGGCCTTGGGCGTGGCGGCGGCTTGTGCATGTACCGGTATTGTTATTGGTGTCGTAACCCTCTCTGGTATGGGCTTAAAGCTTGCCAATGCCATTGTGGAACTTTCCGGCAATAGCTTTTTCTTAACGCTCTTTTTAACTATGCTTGCTTCCATTGTGCTTGGTATGGGGCTTCCCACCACAGCCAAGTATATTGTGCTTGCAACCATAGCCGCCCCGGCCATTAAAAGCTTTGGCGTACCGGATATAGCCGCGCACTTATTTATCATGTACTTTGGTATTTTGGCAGACTTAACGCCACCTGTGGCTTTGGCTGCCTATGCGGCGGCGGGTATAGCGCAGTCAGAACCCAATAAAACGGGCTTTACGGCGGTAAAGCTCGCTTTTGCAGGGTTTTTGATTCCGTATATCTTCTGCTATAATCCTGGCTTGCTGATGATAGGCGCAACTTCTTTAGAAGTAGTCTTTTATGTGTCCACAGCGGCCATAGGTATTATGGCACTGTCCTTTGCCAATGTGGGGTATTGGTTACGCGATTTATACTTCTGGGAGCGTATTCCCTTGGTGGGCGCCGCTATCTCGCTCATCACGCCAGGGTACTTTACCGATACCATAGGCGTTGGTATCATGCTTGCTGTGTATATTTTACAAAAATATATGCCGCAAGGTCCCAAGGATAAAGGCCTTCAAGAGGAATAGATCTATTACTTGCTGAACTTAAGGGGAGAGTGTGAAAGCGCTTTCCCCTTTTTTTGGGCAATTCTTTGCTGCTTACTTTCCTAAATTGAAAAAAAATGTCAAAAAAAAGGCATTAGACTCTTGACCTTTTTTGCTACTAATAGTAATGATTATCGTAATGGAGGTTATATGAGTCAAGTTCGTATGACAAGACAGCGTGCAATTATCTTGGAAGAATTACGTAAAGTGAAAACACATCCCACAGCGGATGAAGTGTATAGTATCGTTCGTGAGATTATGCCGCGTATTTCTTTGGGTACTGTGTATCGCAATCTGGATTTCTTGGCAGAAACAGGGGAAATTCAGAAATTGGAATCAGCAGGGAGTACAAAGCGTTTTGATGGAGATACGTCGTGGCATCAGCATGTGCGTTGCACAGAATGCGGTTGTATAGGCGATGTTATGCAGCCACAGCATACACCATCAACAGAGCATTTACAGGTGGAAGGCTTTTCCATTACTGGCGCACGCATAGAATACGATGGTATTTGTGCCAAGTGTTCCAGAGGTAATTAAATTTTTACCTGTGGTTATGCATTTTAACAGCAAGCGTAGGGAGTGGCTTTTCCGGCGCTTGCTTTTTTTTGCGCCATAGTATATTTCTTTAGTAGTATTTGTGTGTTTACGCCTTAAGAATAGTGTTGAAAAAACTTCTAGGATGGAGGATGTATCATGGCAGATCCTAAAGATATGTATCGGTGTCAGGTAGCCAATTGCGGCTTTGTGTATGACCCAGATCGTGGGGATAAACGCAGAAAAATACCTGCCGGCACTAAATTTGAAGACTTGGCAGAAGATTGGAATTGCCCTGTGTGCAAGGCTACTAAAAAGTCTTTTGTCAGCATGGGCTAAGCCTTTTGTGCCACCGCCTTAAGCGTATGAATAAAAAGCACTCCGAGGAGTGCTTTTTCTATTTATACATGGCTAACGTAGCTATTGAACCTTTCCTGCATCTTTGTTTTGCATCTTGGGCGCACTAAAAAGTTTTGATGCTTTATGTAGGTTTTCTGTTTCTCCAAAGACATACACAATATCTCCGGCCTGAAGTACCACATGGGCATCAGGAGCAGCCTCTAAAACACCTTTATGCTCCAATGCCACCACCATAACGCCATATGTTTGGCGTAACTCTGAGTCAATGAGGGAGACATTACAGAGGGGGGCCCCTTCTTCCAAACGTAAGGCGAAGGTACCCACATGAGGCAATTGGTTCATGAGGCTGGCAAAGTCGCCTGTGGCTTGTGAGGTGGTGCGCAACATGGCAT
>CAYJHH010000027.1:0-24835 GCA_964369995.1 uncultured Desulfovibrionaceae bacterium | reverse complement strand
AAGGGGAACTTTTTGGCGTTAGCAAAAGTTCCCCTTTCCCCCCTCAAGAAAGAAAAAAACTAGAATCTAAAACTAAAAATTAATAATAACAGCTTCTTCATCGGCATCGGTACGTTTTTCAACGGTACCTATGACCCAAGCCTTTGTACTGGTATTAATGCGTTGTAAAATTTCTTCACAATTTTCATCGGGCACCACAAGAACATAACCAATGCCGCAATTGAATATTTGCAGCATTTCCGGCCAGGTGAGTTTGCCTTCTTCTTGCAACCATGTGAAGACGGGGGGCATATCCCAGGAGCCAAAGTCAATGGTGACTTTCACTTGTTGTGGGAGCACGCGGGGGATATTATCGTAAAAACCGCCGCCAGTGATGTGTACCATGCCGGCGATGGGGGTGTCGCGCAATAAATTTTTGATAACATCCACGTAGATAACGGTGGGAGCGAGCATAACCTCGGCCACGCTTTTATCCGTACCGGGGAAGATATCGTCCTTTTTGAGACCACTTTGCTCAAGGACTTTACGAGCTAAGGAGTAGCCGTTGGAATGCAGACCAGAGGAAGCCATACCAATAACTTTGTGTCCTATGCGGATATTACCACCATCAATAAGCTTGGCATTATCCACAATACCTACGCAAAATCCTGCTAAATCGTATTCACCATCGGCGTACATGCTGGGCATTTCGGCAGTTTCTCCGCCAAGCAAAGCACATTGGGCTTGTTTACAACCTTCGGCTATACCTTCGATAACTTGTTCCGCTTTATCCACATCAAGGTGACCTGTGGCAAAGTAGTCGAGGAAGAAGAGAGGCTTGGCGCCTTGCACTAAAATATCGTTGACGCTCATACCTACGAGGTCAATGCCCACGGTATCATGCTTATCAAAGGCAAAGGCCAATTTGAGCTTGGTACCCACACCATCGGTGGAAGAAACCAGTATGGGGTCTTCCATACCATCTAAGTCGGGGCGAAAAAGCCCCCCAAAACCACCGATGTCAGAAATGACACCGCGTGTAAGTGTTTTGGCTACGGATTTTTTAATACGATCAACCAATTGGTTGCCAGCATGGATATCTACCCCTGCATCTACATAAGCTTTTGCGCGCCCTGAGGACATGTTAGGCTCCTTGTGAAAATTGATAATATGGTGTATGTACCAAATTTATTGAGAATACCCAAGTGTGATTTAGGGCCTTTTAGGGGTAAAGAAGGCTTGTATATAATTTAATCATTTGATTTTAAAGAGAAATATTTTTTTTTGAAGAGGTTTTTTGTGCGTATTTTATTGGTATTTTGCGGCATTTTATGCCTAAGTTTGCCTTGGTCGTGGGCTTTGGCCTACGGTGCTGGTCAAGATGAGGTCTATGGAACACAAGTTTTTCAGAATTCGCCTCAGGGTTCTGTGCGTATTTATGAAGATCCTCAGACAGGCGATAGGGTAACTTCCATACGTCCTTTGCGTCCACAAGGCACACCATCTGCACCTACGTATGACTCTTCTCAAATGCCCATTTATATACTTCCGCAAATTTCACCTTCGTATGATCCCAATTATCCACAATACCCTCAAAATCCCAACGATCCTTGGCGTCCGCAGCCTTTGCCGCCCACGCAGCCCGGTATTCATCCAAGAAATGGCACTCAAGACCTTGACCCCCATTGGCGCAATGCTTTAGAAGAATATGTTGCTTTGATGGCATATGATTTTTGTTTTTTGAGTGAGGAAGTGTAAGATGCAGGCGTTGCAGTGGAAAAATACCACAGGGAAAACCATACAATGTACCCTGTGCAATCATAAATGTATTATTGGTTTAGGACAAAAGGGATTGTGCGCTGTTCGTGAAAATGTCAATGGCGTGTTGCAATCGCATGTGACGCATAAAGTTGCTTCTGTGGGGCTTGATCCCGTGGAAAAAAAGCCTTTGTACCATTATAAACCTGGCACAAAAACGTATTCTGTGGGTACAGCTGGTTGCAATTTTTCTTGTGTTTTTTGCCAAAACCATGGCATTTCGCGCGCTCCGGCCGATTCGGGCATTATTCCTGGAAAGCTTACCACGGCGGATATTCTTATTCAGCAAGCTTTAAAGCATAAGGCTAAAAGTATTTCTTTTACGTATAATGAGCCTACCATTTTTTATGAGCTCATGAATGAGATGGCTTTGAAGGCAAGAATCAATGATTTGGATTGTATTTTAGTGTCCAATGGCTATCAGAGTCTTGAGTGCATGTCTGCGCTGTATAATACTATCACCGCAGCCAACATTGATTTAAAGTCCATGCGTGACCGTTTTTATAAGGTTTTATGCGGTGCAAGGTTGGCGCCTGTGCTGGATAATCTTAAAATGATGGTGCAGATGGGGTGGTGGGTAGAAGTAACCACGCTCATTGTACCCGGCTACAATGATAGTGATGATGAATTGCGTGACTTGGCAGCCTTTATCCATGATGAACTTGGCCCGCATGTGCCTTGGCATATTAGCCGTTTTCACGGGGCATATAAACTTTTTAAGGCAGCACCAACGCCTCAAGCCACATTGGAAAAAGCCATGAACATTGGTGTGGAAGCCGGATTGCGTTATGTATATATAGGGAATACGGAAAGCCTTGTGGGTTCCATGACATCTTGTCCGGATTGCAAAACTATTTGTATTACGCGTAAAGGGTTTTCCAGTAAAAATATTTTGAAAAAAGGCTGCTGCCCCAAGTGTAAGCGTAAAATTGAAGGGGTGTGGTAGTGCTTTTGGTGTATACGGGCAATGGAAAGGGCAAAACCACAGCCTGTGTGGGGCAAGCCATGCGTGCTCTTGGGCAAGGCATGCGCGTAGGTTTTGCCCAGTGCATGAAGCGCGATGCCGAAGCCGGAGAGCAGCATATTTTGCGCTCTTTATTGGGAGAGTTTTTTTATGCGGGAGGTCTAGGTTTTTTTCGCCAAGATGCGCTGACCTCTGAGCATCGTGAGGCTGCCTTGCATACGCTTGATTGGGCCAAAGCCCATATGCCGCAATTGGATTTATTGGTATTGGACGAATGTCTTTATGCTTTAAGAGCCAAACTTATTACTCAAGAAGAGCTTTTGCAAGTGGTGGAAAGTGCAGAAGAGGATGCGACGCATTTGGTACTTTCGGGGCGTGATGCGCCGCCATGGCTTGTGGAAAAAGCGCATTTGGTCACTGAAATGCAGGAAGTAAAACATCCGTGGCAACAAGGCATATATGCCTCCAAGGGGATTGAATTTTAATGTCAGCCATCACCGTGTATATTGCAGCTTCTTTTAAGCACAAGCATGCCGTGCGTCTTTTGGGTTCGCATTTGCGACATATGGGATTTATTATCCTTGACTGGACAGAAAAAGCCACACCGCCTGCGGGCTTAACACCTGCAGAGCGCCGCATTTGGATGGATACGGACTTGGAGGGCGGTCAAGTTTTTTCTTTTTGTTATGAAGCTTGCACGGCAGCACATGTGCTGATTTATTTTGGAGAGTCGGGGCAAGATGCCGCCGTGGAGGTGGGACTGGCTTCAGGTGCGGGGGTGCCTATTATGGGTATTCGTGGGCCGCTGGAAGCGCCGGGGCTTATGTTGCATGGGGCCATACCTGTGTGGGTGGAGCATATTGAAGATGCCCTTGAGGTTATGCAAAAGGTGGCAGAGCACGCGCAAAGGCAAGGGGCTTTGCTTGAAGATGAAATGGACAGTAGAGTGCATGTGCTTTGCAGAAAAGTGCTTTGCTAAAAGCATTGACGCACACGTGAAGATGCATGGGTAACAAGTACTCTATGAAGGTGTATAATCAGCTTTAACTGTTGTAAACATGCTCTTTCCTTAAAAGCTCTTTATCTACCTTTACAAGCAAGATTTTTTTTATGGGCGCTGCATCTGGACAAAATCGAGTTTTGCACATATAATTTGTCGTTACAGAAAAATACATAGGGCTTTTGCCCACTATGAAGGAGTCCCTCGTGGAATATACAGTTGAAGATTTATCCCCAGTAAAAAAACAAGTGAATGTAACCGTTGATGCTAAAGAAGTGGAAGCTGCCATCATGGGCGCTGTAGCTCTTTATCGTACATCTGTACAAATTGATGGATTCCGCAAGGGCAAGGTTCCTGCTTCTGTTATTGAAAAGCGTTTCCGTGAAAAAATTTATGCAGAAGCTAAGCAAGATCTCGTAAATGTACACATTAACAAGATTGTGACCGAGCTTAACGCTTCCCCTGTGTCTGGCATTGACTTTGACGGCAAAGATCTTGTTCGTGATGAAGACTTTGTGTATTCCATCAGCTTTGAAGTATTGCCTACCTTTGAAATTCCCATGTACGAAGGCATCGAAGTAAACCAAGAAAAGGCCGTTGTAAAAGACGAAGAAGTGGAAGAGTTCATCGAACGCTTACGCAAAGATCGCGCTGAATTGGTAGTTGCTGAAGGCAATGGTCCTGCAGTGGACGGCCAAGTGGCAGACATTGACTTTGCTGCCTATGAAGATGGCATAGCCTTAGAAGGCATCAGTGCTCAAAACTTCCAAATGAATCTTGGCGAAGGTCAAGCTTTGGAATCTTTTGAAGAGCTTGTGAAAAGCACTGCCCTTGGTGAAACCAAGGAAGGCGATGTGTCTTTCCCTGAAGACTTTTTAGCTTCTGACCTTGCTGGTAAAACCATTACCATGAAGGTAACCGTACATGCCATTAAAGAACGCAAACTTCCTGAATTGAATGAAGAATTTGCTAAAGCCATGGGTCAAGAAAGCATTGAGTCTTTACGTCAAGCCTTTATAGACAGCTATGTGCGCAGCCGCACCAACTTGCATAAGGGTACCGCACAAAAAGAAATGCTGGATAAGCTTTTGAAAATGGTAGACTTTGAATTACCTGAATCCATGGTGGATACGCATCTTCGTTCCATGGTTGCTGAAGAGCAATCCAAGGCTGAAAGACAAGGTCGCAGCCTAGAATCCATGGGCAAAAGCGTTGAAAAACTCTATGAAGAACATCGCAAAGAAGCCGAAGATATCACCCGTGCCCAAGTGTTCCTCATGAGTGTTGCCAAAAAAGAAGGCCTTGAAGTGCAAGACCAAGAAGTGGATATGGCCATTTATCAAATGGCACAACGCAGTGGTCAGGACTTTAAGCAATTGAAAGATGATTATGTGAACTCCGGTTCTGTGTTCATTTTGCGCGACCGTATGCTTGCTGACAAAGCCATGGAAGCCATTTACACCAAAGCTAAAGTAAATGAAGTGGAAAGCGTTGAAGCTAGCGAAAAATAGTTTTTTGGCTTTTACACGGCAAAAAAGCTGTGACTTAAAAAAGTTTTAGCAAATATAGTACTTGCCCCGCACCAAGGTTTTTATGTATGACATAGAGAGCTTGGTGTGGGGATTTTCCCTTTTTTGAGATTTTTGGAGGTTCTTTATGGTTGCCATTCCCATGGTCATAGAAACAACGGGGCGTTCTGAACGTGCCTATGATATCTATTCCCGTCTTCTTAAAGACCGCATTGTTCTTTTGGGTACTGATGTGAATGCCCATGTGTCTTCGCTGATTTGTGCGCAATTGTTATTTTTAGAATCGCAAGACCCTGACAAAGAAATTTACTTATATATTAATTCTCCCGGTGGTTCTGTGACGGCTGGCCTCGCCATTTATGATACCATGAACTATATTACTTGCCCTGTGGCCACCGTTTGCATGGGTCAAGCGGCGAGCATGGGTGCATTTCTTTTGGCAGCAGGGCAAAAGGGCATGCGTTACTCCCTACCCAATAGCCAAATTATGATTCACCAGCCCCTTGGTGGTTCCAGCGGTCAAGTGACGGATTTAGAAATTCGTACCAAAGAGTCTTTGCGCTTAAAGAAAAATTTGAATGAAATTTTGGCAAAAAATACCGGGCAAAGCTATAAAAAGATGGTACTTGCCACGGATCGTGATAATTTTATGACACCTCTGGAAGCCATGGAATTTGGTTTGGTGGACAGAGTGATTACTTCGCGCCTCGATCTTGCTGACTTGACGGATAAGAAAGAGGATAGTACGTCAGACGAAGACTAAAATAACGCACTGCAAGACAAGGCTTTGTTTAAGACTTTGTCTTGCTTTCTTTGAAGAAAAAGTGTGAAATATATACAGGATAGAGCACGAAAATACTTTGCGATGCCATATCTCTGTTTTTAAGGATTATGTTATGGCTAAACTCACTCCCCCTACATCTGATGTGTGTTGTTCCTTTTGTGGCAAAAGTGAATACAGCGTAAAAAACCTTATTGTTCAAGGTGATGTACGTATTTGTGATCAATGTGTGGGTATTTGTAACGATATTATTGCACAGCAAAATATTACAGAAGTTCAAGATGATGGCATTTTATTAACGCCACAAGAAATCAAAGATCGTCTTGATGAATACGTTATTGGTCAGCACGAAGCGAAGAAAATCTTATCGGTGGCTGTGCATAACCATTATAAACGCGTCTTTCATGCCGAAGCCATTGGCTCTGAAGTGGAGCTGGAAAAAAGCAATATCCTCTTGGTGGGGCCTTCTGGTAGCGGAAAGACCTTGCTGGCAAAAACTTTGGCTCGTACCTTAAAAGTGCCTTTTGCCATTGCCGATGCCACCACCTTAACCGAAGCCGGTTATGTGGGTGAGGATGTGGAAAATATTCTTGTGCAGCTTTTGCAAAATGCTGATTATAATATTGAAGCTGCCAGCAAGGGTATTATTTATATTGACGAAATTGATAAAATTTCTCGTAAAGGCGATGGGCCTTCCATTACCCGTGACGTTTCCGGCGAAGGCGTGCAACAAGCTTTATTAAAGATAATTGAAGGCACAGAAGCCAATATCCCCCCCAAGGGCGGACGCAAGCATCCACAGCAAGAATTTATTCGCATGGATACCAGCAATATTCTCTTTATTGTGGGTGGCGCCTTTGTGGGACTGGATAAAATTGTGGGCGAGCGCATGAGCGGCGGTTCCATGGGCTTTGGCGGTAAACCACGCACCACCAAGGATATGGACTTATCCAAAATGCTGGATGAAATGCATCCTGCTGATTTGGTGAAATTTGGTCTTATCCCAGAATTTGTGGGCCGTATACCTGTATTTACCCATGTGGATGACTTAGAAGTGGATGATTTGGTGCGCATTTTAACAGAGCCCAAAAATGCTTTGGTGCGTCAATATCAAAAACTTTTTGAGCTTGAAAATGTAAGCTTACGCTTTACCAATAATGCTTTGCGCTCCATTGCTGAGCAATCCATTGAGCGTAAAACCGGCGCGCGTGGCTTGCGTAACGTTATGGAAAAGAGCATGTTAAATATTATGTTTAACTTGCCTACCATGAATAATGTGCGCGAATGCCTTATTAATAAGGCTGTCATTGAGCAAGGGCGTGATCCTGTCTTCCTTTATGAAAATGAAGACAATAGCGAACAGGCCGCCTCTTAAGTTTTATTGAGCTCTACGCCTTGTAGAGCTCAACTTGTTTTTATGGTATTAATACGCCTTTTTTATATATTGCCTCGGTGCACAGGCGTTTTTGCCAAAAGTACAACAGAATACCTTCCTTGTATGAGGAGAATTTATGGCTGAAATAGCATCTTTTAAGCATAACCCTTCCGAAACGTTTGGCTCCGATGCCATTAATGTAGAAATGCCGCTTATGACCATTCGTGATGTGGTCATGTTTCCTCGTGCCATTATGCCGCTTTTTGTGGGGCGTGATGCCTCCATTCGCGCCATTGAAGCCGGGCATAGCGATTACGATAAAAAGATTTTTTTGGTGGCACAGCGTGACCCCGGTACAGAAAAGCCCGAAGCCGATGAATTGTACCCTGTGGGCGTTGTGAGCCGCATTTTACAAATTTTGCGCCTGCCTGATGGTACCATTAAAGTGCTTTTTGAAGGCCTCTACAGAGCCACTTGGCAGGGCATGAGCACAGAAGAACCTTTTGGCACAAAACCGTATTCTTGCGTACGCACTTTTCCCCTAGAAGAACAATTGGAAGACAGCGAAGAATCCAAGATTGTGGCTAAGGCTGTGCATGAAGCTCTCGTTGAGTACAGCAAGATAAATAAAAAAATGACGCAAGAAATGATTGCCGCCATGGCCACCTTGCGTGATGCCGGTAAGCTTGCCGATGCTATTATTCCGCACTTGAAAGCTGAATACCGTAAAAAACAAGAAGCTTTAGAGCTGGAAAATCCCTTAGAACGCCTTGAAAAAGCTTACGAATTTTTGCAAGAAGAAATGGCATTATCCTCAGTGGAAAAGCGCATTAAAGGTAGAGTACGTACACAAATGGAGCGTAATCAGCGCGATTACTATCTTAATGAGCAAATAAAGGCCATCAATAAAGAAATGGGGCGTGATGATGATCCCCAAGCTGAATTGGTGGAAATGGAGCAAAAGTTTCAAGAGCGCGCCATGCCCGAAGAGGCCAGAGAAAAGGCCTTGCATTCTTTGCGTAAATTAAAGGGCATGTCTACATCTTCTGCCGAATATACAGTATTGCGTAATTACGTAGATTGGCTCATGGATTTACCTTGGGATACGTTGAAAGATGTGGATATGGATATTCAACGCGCCCGTGAAATTCTTGATAATGACCATTTTGGTTTAGAAAAACCTAAAGAGCGCATTTTAGAATACTTGGCAGTGCAAAAGCTTTCTGGAGCATTAAAAGGCCCCATTTTATGCCTTGTGGGCCCTCCTGGCGTGGGTAAAACCTCCCTTGCTAAATCCGTGGCTGCAGCCACAGGACGTGATTTTGTACGTTTGTCCTTGGGTGGCGTGCGTGATGAAGCGGAAATCCGTGGGCATAGACGTACCTATGTGGGAGCGTTACCGGGAAAAATTTTACAGTCTTTAAAGCGTGTGAAGTTTAATAATCCGCTTTTTTGTTTAGATGAAATTGATAAAATGAGTGCGGATTTTCGTGGTGATCCTGCGGCAGCCTTATTGGAAGTGCTTGATCCTGAACAAAATAACACCTTTATGGATCACTATTTGGATTTAGATTATGATTTATCCAAAATTTTCTTCATAACCACAGCCAATTCTTTGCATACCATTCCTGTACCCTTACAAGATCGTATGGAAATAATTGAACTTAATAGTTATTTGGAAACGGAAAAAAATCATATTGCCCGTCAATTTCTCTTGCCTAAGCAGGTGGAAGAACACGGCCTTCAAGAAAAAAATATATCCATCAGTGATGATGCCATTATTCAAATTATCCGTAATTACACCCGTGAAGCCGGCGTACGTAACCTTGAGCGTGAGCTGGCAGCACTGTGCCGTAAAACTGCCATTCGTTTGGTAGAAAATGACGATATGGATATGTGCGTGGACATTGATACGCCGGACTTGGCAGATTTGCTTGGCGTGAAAAAATATCGCCATGATGAGCGTGAAAAAGAAGCTCAAGTGGGTGTGTGCATAGGTCTTGCCTATAATCAGCGTGGCGGTGACATACTCATGGTGGAAACCAGTCTTATGCCTGGCTCCGGTCATGTGGCCACCACAGGACAGCTCGGTGATGTCATGACAGAATCCGCCAAGGCAGCGCTTTCTTATGTGCGTTCCCGTGCAGACATACTGGGCTTGTCACCACGTTTTTATCGTAAGGTGGATATCCACGTACACGTACCTTCTGGCGCCACTCCCAAGGATGGTCCTTCAGCAGGTATTACGCTTGCCACTTCCATTACCTCTGCCTTATTAGGTATTCCAGTGCGTAATGATGTGGGTATGACGGGGGAAATTTCGCTACGTGGGCGCGTACTGCCCATTGGCGGATTGCGCGAAAAGCTCCTTGCGGCGCGTCGTTCAGGTTTAACTAAGGTCATTATGCCTCGTGATAATGAAAAAGACTTAAAAGAAGTGCCTGATGAAGTATTGCAAGATTTAGAGGTGATTTTTGTGGAACATGTGGATGAGGTTTTACCCCATGCCCTTGCCGCCACACCTGAAGAAATCTTTAGCGGACGCAGTCATGCAACGCCACTTTATATGTCATTACGACGCGGCGCCAATGATAGTTCGTCTGAAAAGACACATTAATAATTATAGGGAGCTACGGCTCCCTTTTTATTGTAGAGAGTTCCTTTTTTGAGGGGAGAAGGGGGGCTTTTGCCACAACCCAAAACCACCCCACCCCTCCTCAAACTGCCCCCATCCTCGCAAAACGCTCTTTATATGGGTTGAAAGATATATACTTTGTCATTTAATTCATAGTAAAATACTAAGAAATAAAATATTGCAAATTTCATAGCCTTCCTGTACTTTTACACCATGATGCAATACGTTGTAAGTGCTTGTTTGGCAGGGGTGGCTTGTCGTTATGATGGTAAGGCCAACCTTTGTGAGGCGGTGCGAACCCTTGTGGATGAGGGCAGAGCTTTGCCTGTATGCCCAGAAGTGTTGGGCGGGCTTTGCATACCTCGTGTACCATGTGAGTTGCAAAGTGCTCTGAAAGGAGGCTATGCGCCCTTACAAAAGCGTGTGGTTAATGCCTTGGGCTATGATCAAACCTCTGCCTTCATAACAGGGGCGCAAAGGGCTTTATTACAAGCCCAAGAGGCTGGGTGCACCGTTGCCATTGTGAAAAGCCGTTCACCTTCTTGTGGAGCCCATGCAGTGTATGACGGATCCTTTTCTAAATGTTTGGTACCTGGACAAGGTATTTTTGCGCATATGCTTGTGCAGGCGGGCTTTGCTGTGTTTAGCGAAGAACAGTTACCGTTTGATCTTTAACCATAGTTGTAGGAATTTGTATGTCTTGTTCTAAAAAATTTAATGCCGAAACACTCAATAAATATTTTCATGACAATGATAGTTTCGCTTCGCAACTCCAAATAGATATTACCCATATTAGTGAGCAACGCGCCGTGGCCACCATGCCTTTAAGCCCTTTGCATCGCAATGGCTTGGGTCATGCTCATGGCGGAGCTATTTATTCGCTTGTGGATATGGCTTTTGCAGCAGCGGCGCATGCTTCAGGAGATTTCTTTGTGACGGCACAATCTTCCATATCGTATTTGGAGCCTGGAAAAATCGGCCCCTTGCGAGCTGAGGCCAGCACAGTACGCTGTGGTAAAACCTTAGGAATTTTTGATGTGCGTGTGTATGATAGTGATGATACTTTAATAGCAGTAGCTACCATGACAGGTTATAATACGCATGTGTCCATAGATGCCTTGGTGAATCAAAACGCAGATGCCCTTAAGGCGTAAAAAAAGAGAGGCTTATAATGTATAAAATACTCATGGCTGGTTTTATGATTATGACCTTGGGAGCATGTGCTGTGCAAGAACAAGAACCGCTTACCTATGAAGAAATGCGATTGCGTGACGCTTTGGAAGTGTGCGTGGAAGATGCTGATGCCATAGTGGATCCACCGCATACTTCGAGCAATATGTACTGGAATAACTATTTTACCATGTGCATGAAAACACGCTATGGGTATAGCTATGAGCAAATTCGTAAATTGAGATATAATAGACATACTTTTAGGTAAAATGTGAGGTAAAAGCGGTTAAATACATCTTAAAGAACCGTTCAGGCCAGCAAAAATCATGGTATTATTCTGGACTTTTTATATGTCTTTTGTTATGACCCTAAAGGAAATTGTAGATTTTTTCTGTACGTTGATTTAACGGCAATGGATTGATTTTATAAGTTTTACTTGTATTACCAATGCATTATTACAATTTTTTACCACTGCGAGCAAACATGTTGCATCAAGACAAGCCATTAGAAGTTGAAAAATCATATAATATAGCCGACTTTTTTTCCATGAGTGAAGCCAAAGGTGTGGGGGGGCTTCCGGTAAGTTTAAGTGAAAACACTTTTGAACGCGTACGCACTTTTGTGCTTAATGGTATGGTGTGCGCTTGCTCCGGCCTCAGTTTTATTATGAACCTTACGGAGAGAGATTCCGTTTTTCTCTATCCTTTGTTTTTCATTCTTTTAATTAGTTTGGGTTCTTTTTTTTGTCTTGTGAAAGAAAAATGTAAAGATGTGTATGTCTCTGTGCTTTTATGGGTCATGCTCATGCTTTTGGGGCTTTTTATTGTTATTTTTGATCAAAGCCCTGACCATCGCTCCTTACTGTGGGTGAATATTTTCCCTCCCATTTGTATTTTGACCATGGGTCTACGTATGGGAAGTATCCTTTTTTTAACTTTTCTTGCCTTGCTCATGATGCTTTTTTTCACGCCTTTGAGCAATTTGGCCATAAATCCCATTGAGTTTGGTACGCAATTACGCCTATTAATTTGTATGAGTGGTAGTTTTATTCTTGTGGCTTGTATTGAATATGCACGTTCAAGGACGTATAAAGCTTTGCAAAACGCTGTAATGCATATTGGGCAAACTTCACTCACCGATGCTCTTACAGGTCTTGGTAATAGACGCTATTTTGATAAATTTTTAGAGTGGGTTATGGCAAATACGCATCGTACAGGGCAAAATTATGCTGTGGCTTTGCTTGACATTGACCATTTTAAAAGAGTTAACGACACCTTTGGGCATGACCTTGGGGATGAAGTGTTAAAACACTTGGCAGTGGAGTTGAAAAAACAAATTCGTACGGCGGATATGCTTTTCCGTTGGGGAGGGGAAGAATTTGTTATTGTTATGCCCCATTGTACGGCGGTGGAAGCTGAAATAGCTGCAGAGCGTTTTCGCTTACATATTCAAAAAACTCCTTTTCATTTTAGCTCAGAGAAACTGTATCTTACTATCAGTTTAGGGATATATGCCGGTAATGAAAGTAGTGACTCAAAACTGCCCATGTCCATTGCTGACCAGTGTTTGTACAAAGCAAAATCCAGCGGAAGAAATATTTTCTTCATCAATAACTAATTTTTCTAATATTCTTATCTTTTAGGAGGGCATATGTCGAAAGTAAAAGTAATGCTTCTTTTAGTGGCCATGGTAAGTATTTTAAGTGCTTGTGCTGCGAAACGTGAAGGCAGTATGCTCGCTGCAGATATTGAAGCTGCAAAAGCTGAGTGTTTTGAGCAAGCTCAAGATATGACCAATGCCACGGTGGATCCTTTAAATCCTACCAGCAATGACTATTTTAAGGTATGCATGCGCACCCGATTTGGGTATACCGATGCGCAAATGGCGCACATTTGGCCTAGTAAGTAATGGCATAGGTATATAGATTTTTAAAGCCCCTAGGTGTTTTACCAAGGGGCTTTGTCTTTTTGTGGAAAAGAAAACCACCAGCTAGGCTGGTGGATTCTTACTATATGAGGGGGCTTTTGGGGGAACAGGGGGGCATACCAAGGTTTTGGTAAAAATGCGCTCGCTTGCCATATGTCTTGTTATTTCCACCAATGTAAGGGGTATTTTTTTCTTCCTGTGGCATAGCTTAAGATGGCACCAATGCTCACCACAATACTGGCTCCCAAAAGGCAAGGCACCAAAGAATAGGTATAGCCAAGATTTTTAATGGAAGTGTCTCCTACCACTGCAAGCAAAGCAGAAGCGCCTCCAGGAGGATGCAGCGTTTTGGTAATGGTCATAAGGAAAATGGCCAAAGAAACTGAGGTACAGGCTGCCAGAGTAGGGTGTGCGGAAAGAAGCAATTGGCATGTTACGCCGGCAATGGCAGAGATGAATTGTCCGCCCATGACATTACGAGGTTGCGCCAAAGGGCTATTGGGGGCGCCAAAAACTAACACAGCAGAGGCACCAAAAGATGCCATAAGCAAATCTATGTCATGGGCTTGAAAATAATAATTATCAAGCAAAACAATACATAAAAGGCAAAGCGAGGAGCCCACCCAGGCCCAAAAAGCATCAACAACTTTATGATGTTTTTCAAGAAAATCTTTGTGATTAAAGTTGTATTTCATGGTAGCTCAGTAAAAAAGGGCTGCAAAGCCCTTGTAAGAATTCGTCTATAGTAAGGGAATACACAAGGTATTCCCTTAGAAAAATAACATACTATGATGTTTTCAAAAGTTTTTGAATGGAACGGTTATACTTTTCTGCGGCCGATGTTTCAAAGTCTTCAATGGCCTGCTTTAGGTGCAAAAGCTCTGATTCTGCTGCAGTACCTTGTAGGCGATCGAGTAAGTATACTACGGTGTCTATGGCATGCCCCCAATCTTCATCCATATGTGTAATGGCCTGATTAAGTACATGACGTGCATGTTCACGCTCTGCTTTATTCAGGCAATCTTCAATGCTTTTGGCAGAATCCGATTCCACATCGGCATGTAAGGTGCCAAAGCAATTATGAATAGAATCCACCGCCTCTGTTAAACGAACCACTAAGGTGCGCAAAAGAGGTGTTGTCATGGCGGGGGCATTTTTTATGGCCTTTTCTAAACCTTCTGCAGCAGTGGATAAAGCCACAGCACCAAGGTTTGCGGCAATGCCACGTACAGTATGTGCGTGACGTATGGCCGTTTCCATATCATTATTTTGTAAGCACTCGCTAATATCTTTATTGATGGTGGCGTATCTATCAGCAAATTTTCTGAGTAAGTTAATGTAAAGCGCTTCATTACCTGCCACCGTAGCTAAACCATTTTCAAGGTTAAAACCGTCCAAACTATTGGGCAGCTTTTCACGGCGAACTATGCTAGCTTCTTTGGTTTCTGCTTCTTTTTTAGCGCCTGCTGTATTACTGCCGCTCACCGGTAACCAGGCATTCATGGTAGAAAATAATGCCATGGGATCCAATGGTTTAGTTAAGTGAGCATTCATGCCAGCAGAAAGAGATACTTCTTTATCATCAGCCATACCGTGAGCTGTCATGGCAATGATGGGCATTTTATGACCAGCGGCGCGAATGTTTTTCGTAGCTTCAAGGCCATCCATCACGGGCATTTGAATATCCATAAGGACGAGGGCATATGTTGTTTTTTCCACAGCGTCCACGGCTTCTTGCCCATTATTGGCAATATCCACCGTATAGTCAGCGGAGCTGAGAACTTCATAGGCTATTTCTTGATTAATTTCATTGTCTTCCACCAAGAGTATGCGCATGACACCATCAGAATCCACACTACTACTTACCGAGGCTTTGGCTTCTTCAGCAGCTTGAAGAGCTAAGGCTTCTTGTTGCTCTTCATAATATTGTACCATGGGAGCATAGAAAGCTTCTTCTGTGGCAGGTGTTTGTATCAGAGCACAAAAACCTGCTTCTTTAGCAAGAGTTTCCACTTCATCCATTTGGTAGCTAGAAACCATTAAAAGCAAGGGAATAGGATGGTCTAAAGGAAGCTTTTTGATGTATTCAGCCGTTTCTATACTATCCATGCCTGGCGTTTGCCAAGCTGTAATTACAAAGTTATAAGGCTCGTCATTATTATCGGCGCTATCAATCAATTTGAGCGCTTTTTCCGGATCATCCATACTATGCGCTTCCATGCCAAAGTTAAGCATGGTATTGGAAAGAACTTGCTGACGTAAAGGTTCATGATCAATAATAAGAACCTTCTTCCCTTGTAAGGGGCCTTCACGCATGAGCATATTTTCTTCTGCGCGTGGCAAAGGTAATTCCACCGTAAAGGTGGTGCCGCCTTGCGTGGTAAGGGTATTGGCAGCTACGCAAATATTTCCTTTCATTTGCTGCACCAATTGGTTGCAGGTGGCAAGTCCAAGTCCTGCGCCGCCAAAGGTGCGTGTATGGGAATTATCCACTTGCATGAAAGGGTCAAAAATTTTCTTTTCATATCCTGCGGGAATGCCAATACCGGTATCTCTCACCGTAAAGCGTACTAAATTGGCCCCCACATCGGCCATGTCCACATGAATGTTTACACTACCAGATGAGGTAAACTTGACGGCATTATCCGCAATGTTTTGCAGAATTTGAGAAATACGAATGGAATCGCCCACAAGTATAGGGGGCACATCAGCTGCTGTGCTCACATGAAAGGCAAGGCTTTTTTCTTGACAGCGCAGCCTTGTGTTTTTGGCAACGCTTTCAAGGAGGGCGTCCATATGAAAAGGTAGGTTTTGTAATTCTAGGCTACCGTCTTCTGTGGCCGTGTAATCAAGAATACTTTGAAATATCTGCAAGAGATTTTGTGCAGAGTCAATGATGGTCGCAAGGTATTTACGCTGCTGATCATCAAGTCTGGTTTGTTGAAATAAAAAACCAAGCCCGACTATGGCGTTAATGGGGGTACGAACCTCATGGCTAATCTTCGCTAAAAAATTTTCTTGCATGTGGAGCCTTTTTTCCTATTTTTAAAAAGAAAATAGTAAAATATTTTCTTTTCCCTTTTTGTTTGCTAAAGCGCTTTATCCTCGCCAAATAAGTACATTTTGTACGCTTTTATGGTGAGGATGCCTATTAGTGCAAAACGCGGTAACATACCGCAGGGGTAAGAGAGAACTTTTCCGCATTAATGCTTTCTATGGCTTTTTGCATAGAAGAAGCTTTGGCGGTATGTGTCATAAAAATAAGTGGTACAGTACCGGATTCTTCGGGTTTTTGAATTACTTGTGCAATGCTAATATCTTGTGCTGCCATAATACCTGCAATATCACGCAAAACGCCAGAAGCATCGTTGACCATAATGCGTAAATAGTAGCTGGATGTGGCATCACTTGGCGCTAGAACAGGCGCATGCTCCAATACTTGCTTGGTAAAGCCGGTGTTGTTGGCTTTGGCACCACGGGCAATGGTTAAGAGGTCACCCACCACGGCAGAAGCTGTGGGCATATCTCCGGCGCCGCGTCCGTGTAAAAATAAGGACCCCACAGCATTACCTTCCACGCGCACAGCATTATAGGAACCACCCACGTTGGATATGAGAAATCTATGGTGCACAAGGGTTGGGAAAACACCGGCTTCTATGGCACCATCTACACAGCGCGCTTGTGCCAACAGTTTAATGCGATAGCCAAATTCACGGGCTATGGCAATGTCCATCTTGTCCATATGGCGAATGCCGTGTACGGGCATCTCTGTATAGGGGTATTCTACGCCATAAGCAAGTCGTATGAGTAGTACTAGCTTATGGGCCGCATCGTGTCCGTCAATATCAAGGGTAGGGTCTGCTTCGGCAAAGCCAAGCTCTTGAGCGGCTGTAAGGGCTGTGTCAAAACTTAAGCCTTCTGTGGTCATTTCTGAAAGAATATAATTGCTTGTTCCATTCAAAATACCAATAAAGGAGTGAATGCTATTGCCTGCAAGGCTTTCTTTTAATGTTTGCACAATGGGAATACCGCCGGCTACGCTGGCTTCATAAAGTAAAGAAAGTCCTTTTTCTTCTGCTTTGCGAAAAAGTTCGGTGCCAGCTTCGGCCAAAAGTGCTTTATTGGCTGTAACCACATGTTTGCCTTGATCAAGAGCGCGCGCAATAAGCGCTCCCGGAGCTTCTATACCACCCATAAGTTCTAAAATAACTTCAATTTCTGGATCATCAGTAAGGAGGCTAGGATCGCTAATAAGCGTTGCGGAACTTGGCAAAGGACAATTTCTCACCTTGGTGGTATCACGTACCAAGATGCTTTTTACCACAATGGGTCTGCCAATGCGCTGTTCAATTAAATCAGCACTTTGCTCAAGTGTACGCACAACACCTGTGCCCACAGTGCCGTAGCCCGCCATACCAATGATAAGAGGAGATGTATTTTGCATATGTTTGCTTTTTTGTGCAACCTTCAAATGTTTTGCTTTCGTGGTAAGTTAGCTTGGCATGTGTAAAAAGTAATGCCAGCAAATAGTTTAACAAAGGTCCTTAGAACTTTCCAGTGCTAACTATATCCTTATTCCTGTATTTCGTAAATACATAGAGTGCGTATTTTATAGAAAAATTTTCTTTTGTCATTTTTTGCAACTATACATGGTTTCGCAGTTTTTATGGTGTTAATATCATAGGGTTTATAGTATTTTGACTATAGTCGATTCCTTATTATTTGTGTCTGTGGTATTTTTCCTAAAAGAAGTCTTATTTGACAAAAAAAATATATGTGTATACTTTCAACACAAATACTTATTAAAGACTGGATTTTGCGGGGTTTTATTTATTGTATTTAATTGTAAGTAGTTAGGTGGGTATTTCCATGGGTGAGTTGCCACTAGTATCGCACGGGACGAATCTTCGTAAAGAAAGTATCTTTGGAATTTTCATGCGTATATCATCCTTGATGATGCAAGTGGAAGATGAAGCAAGCTTTATGAAGCTAGCTTTAGCTGACATAGGGCAAACCCTTGCTGTAAGCCGCGTGTATACCTTTACGCTTAAGGGTACTGTGTGGTGCAATAATTATGAATGGGTGGCTCCTGGCATTAGTGCAGAAATGCAAAATTTGCAGCACATTGATATGTCTGCCATGGCGCAAGAGAGTTTATTACCTCAGCTTAGCAAGGGGAAAACCTTTGTAGTTCAAGATACTACGACCTTAAAAGATACAGAATTACGTGAAACATTGTTAAAGCAAGGCATAGTTGCCATGGTATCTTTTCCTTTATTTTACAAGGGAAACGTGGTGGGATTTTTTGGCTTTGATCAATGTGGTCATGTTCCCCATTGGACAAAAACGACCCTAGATGCTGTTGTGGCTCTAGGGTCGTTTATGAATGCGGCCAATGCCTATTTTATGGGTAAATTTATGTTACAACAAAAGCGCAGGCAGTTGCAGGCGCTATTTGATGCCATGCCCATGCCTATTTATGTATCCGATTGTGATGATTATTCTATTTTATTTTGTAATAAGTTGATTCATGATAATTTTGATACCAGTGACATGCAGCGACAAACCTGTCATAAAGTTTTTCAAAATTTAGATGAACCTTGTCCTTTTTGTACCAATCATCTTCTGTCGCCTGGTGCGGCGCCTCATGTATGGCATCATCATAATGAGCATATTAATGGTGACTTTAAGGTTGTAGATAGTTTGGTTACATGGGAAGAAAAAGAAAATGTGCGCTTTTCCATAGCTCTTGATATTACAGAAAGCCTGCGTTTACAGCGTGAAAAAGTACTTGCTCGTGAAGCCCATGCAGCCAAAGGACATTTCATTGCTAATATGAGCCATGAGCTACGCACACCTTTAAATGGTATTATTGGCTTAACACATTTGGCTTCCAAACAAAATACAGACCCCTTAGTTGAGGATTATTTACGAAAAATTACTTTTTCCTCTAATAATTTATTGGGTGTTATCAATGAGACTTTAGACCTCTCTGAAATTGAAGAAGATAAAATCACATTAGAATCTCAGCCCTTTAGCATGAAAGAGGTCTTGCTTGGCGCCCAGGCTTTGCTGCAAACAGAAGTGGATAGAAAAGGTATTGGGCTTGAAGTTATCTTAGACGAAACCCTCCCACAGGTTCTTGTGGGGGATTCTTTACGCATTTCGCAAATTGTTTTGAATCTTTCTTCCAATGCCGTGAAATTTACCACTGAGGGTAAGGTGACGTTAGCTTTGCATGCCTGTGCGCCGCCTGAGGGCTTAGGGGAGCTTACGCGCGTACAATGGGTACGTTTGGATGTGGCAGATACAGGCATAGGTATTTCTCAAGAGCAGCAGGAAAAGCTTTTCAAAGAATTTTCTCAAGTGGATTCTTCCACGTCACGTCAATATGGCGGCACGGGCTTAGGGCTTGTCATAACGCAAAAATTTGTGGAGCTCATGGGCGGCGAAATTTTTGTTACAAGTGTAGCGGGTGAAGGAACCACCTTTAGTTGTGTTTTCCCCTTGGTTTTGTGCGCAGACCAAGGATGCGATGCTGGCAAAAAAAGTTCTGAGCAACAAGATTTTGATATTAGCGGCGCCAAAGTACTTTTGGTAGAAGATAATGAAATAAATACCTTAATAGCCCATGAAGTACTTGCGGCCTATGGCTGCCATGTGCAAAGTGTGGTCAATGGGCGTGAAGCCTTAGATGTTTTAGAAAAAAACACCTATGATATTATTCTTATGGATATTCAAATGCCTGTTATGGATGGCTTACAAGCCACAAAACGTATTCGAGAACAAAGGCGTTTTGATCACATACCTATTGTGGCCATGTCTGCCCATGCCATGGTGCAAGATTATGAAAAAAGCCGAGAGGTGGGTATGCAAGCTCATATACCCAAACCCTTTGTTCCTGAAGAATTGCGAGCTACCATACATGGCTTTATACGTCAGGGATTTTGTTTTTCACCTTCTTCGCAATGATTTTATTAGAAGCCATCTCATAATTACGCGATAGCGTATTTTGAGGGGCTTCGAGGCGTCAAGCTGCTGTTTGACGCGGTGGCGTAGCCACCGGAACAAGCTAAAAACCGCGTTTTTTGGCGCAGTGATATAACATAATTCAGCTCAAGCTGAATTATGAGATGCTTTCTAGTACATGGCCATTGTTTGTTAAAGCATTAAATACCTAAGGGTAAGTAGGGATATATGAATCAAATAACCGAAGTGTTCACCAAGGAAAGTCTTAATATTATTGACTTGTTTTTGCGTATGTCGGAAAATATGGTGAATATGCCTGACGAAAAATCCTTTATGGAAGTGGCTTTAGCAGATGTAGGAAAGGCTTTTAAAGCGAGCAGAGTGTATGTTTTTGATTATAGGGAGCCGCGTTGGTATAATACCTTTGAATGGTTAAATACCGGTGTGCCTTCGGTACGGCATCTTTTTCAAGGGATTATTTTTGAAGACATGGAGCAACTGGAGTCCACTCTAGCCACCTTTAATGCGGGTAAGCTTAAAACCATTGAGCATATTGACGCTTCTTCTGCTCGCGAAAAAGATTTTTTCTCCGCGCAGGGCATAGTGAGCATGATTGCCATTCCGCTATTTTCTTCAGGAAAATTCATAGGGTTTTTTGGTCTTGACCAATGTGAAGATGTGGAAAATTGGGTGAGCGACCATGTGGATGCTGCAGAAACCATGGGGCATTTGCTCAATAATGCCAAGGCGCACTTTAAAGCGCAAGCTGTACTTGCCAGTGAGGACAAAGTAGCAAAGAAAATGCTCGATGCTTTTCCCGTGCCTTTTTATGTGGTGAATCCCAATAATTACGAAATGATTTTATGTAATAAAGCCTTTGAAGACTTTGTGGGTGAAGAGCGACTTTCTTTGGGGCAATGCTATAAAATATTGCATAATTTAGATGCCCCTTGTTCTTTTTGCGGTATCATTCAAATGCAAGAAGATGAAAAAACTAAAATATGGCAGCATCATAATGAAATTTTTGATTTGGATTTCACCATTATTGCCAATAAAGTTTCTTGGATGGATGTGGAAGATGCGCATGCCGTGGCCTTTGTGGATATTACCGACTCCTTGCTTTTACAAAAAGAACAAGTGCTCGAATTGGAAGCCATGAAGATGAAAGGGCGCTTTTTGGCCAATATGAGCCATGAATTGCGCACCCCCGTCAATGGCATCATGGGCATTACGCGATTGGCCGAAAAAAATACCACTGATGCTCAGGTGCAACACTATCTACAAAAAATCCAATATTCTGCTCAAACACTTCTCACTGTTATCAATAATATTCTGGACTTCTTAAAATTAGAAGCGGGAAAAATGGGCATAGAGCAATGCCCCTTTGTGGTAAAAGACATTTTTGAAAAACTCCATCAAGAATTTTTGCCTTGCGCCAAGGCCAAAGATTTGGAATTAGAATTTGTTTATGTGAATGAACTTCCTGCTGTGCTTAAGGGAGATCCTTTGCGCTTTTCTCAAGTGGTGCATAATATACTTTCCAATGCCATAAAATTTACGGAACATGGAAAAGTGCAGTTGCAAGTGCAGAGCATTTTTGCCGCACAAGAAAATATGTATACATTGCATGTGGCGGTGCAAGATACAGGTGTTGGCATGAGTGAAAGCCATATTAAGCAGCTTTTTAATGTCTTTTTCCTTGTGGATGCCTCTTTTGCTCGGCGTGAAGGCGGCGCCGGCGTGGGGCTGCCTTTGGCACAAGGATTACTGGAGCTTATGGGCGGAGATATTCAGGTTCGTAGTACCTTGGGGCAAGGTACAGTGGTGACATGTTCCGTGCCTTTTGCCGCGGGGCATACGGAAGCGGACAAAGAATCCTTGGTGCGCACAGCCCATTGCCCTCAAGATATTTCAGTGGCAGGTTTGCACGTTTTATTGGCAGAAGATAATGAAATTAATGCACTCATCGCTTCTGAGCTTTTGGAAAGTTTTCAATGTACAGTGGATGTGGCAAGTGATGGTGTGCATGTCTTAGATTATATGGAAAACAAACGCTATGATGTTATTCTTATGGATTTAGAAATGCCGCGCATGAATGGTTTTGAAGCGACCATGAAAATTCGACAAGACGCACGCTTTCATGCTGTACCCATCATAGGTATGTCGGCACATAGCGTGCAAGATATGAAAAATAATGAACAATTAACGGGTATGCAAGATTATATAACAAAACCCTTTGAGCCGCAGAGGGTTCTTGAGCTTTTGCATATGTATACTCGGGGAGATAAAAAAGACTTTACTTTAGGGTAGGGAGCGTATGGGGAAAATAATTTTTCTTGTGGGAGCTCGAGGATCGGGTAAAAGTACTGTGGGACGCAAAGTTGCAGAATATCTTACATGGTCTTTTAGTGATACAGATGACGTTTTACAGGCGCGCATGGGGTGTAGCATTGCGCATATGGTGGAGCATTTTGGGTGGGAAGCCTTTCGCAAGGCTGAAAGTGAGGCTTTGCAAGCTTGTGTGCACGAGGCTCAGGACTTTCCCTTGGTGTTAGCCACCGGGGGAGGCATGGTTTTAGCGGAGGAAAATCGCCTGCTTATGCGTGAGCAAGGCTTGGTTTTTTTCTTAGATGTATCTGTATCTTCATTGGTACAACGCCTTACCCTTTCTCCCAATGCTGCTCAGCGTCCTTCTCTCACAGGGCAGGATATCACCACAGAATTGCAAAGTGTTCTTGAGCAACGTTTCCCTCTTTATAAAGACGTAGCGCATCATACGGTAAACGGCTCTCTTCCCATTGCTCATGTGACAGAAAAAATATATACTGCCACCCTCAAGCACTTTAGTGTATGAAAAATAAAGATACTTTTTGGGGGAGAGGGAACTTTTTTCAGAGGAAAAGTTCCCTCTCTCATGAAAATTATCCGTATAAATAAAAGGATTGAGCATGATTGGAAGTAGCTGGGGGCATGTGTTTCGGTTAACCACCTTTGGAGAGTCTCATGGTGTGGGATTGGGCGGTATTGTGGATGGTTGCCCTGCGGGGCTGCATTTAGATGTGGCCTTTATTCAGGACAGGCTCAATAAGCGTAGACCGGGTGGACTGGCGGGTGCAGATGCATTGGCTGGCACAAATCGTAAGGAAAAGGATGCTGTGGCCTTGCTTTCTGGCGTTTTTGAAGGAAAAACCACCGGAACCCCCATTGCCTTTGTGGTGTATAATGAAGATCAGCGCTCCAAGGATTATGGCGAATTGGCGCATACCTATAGGCCCGGACATGCGGATATGGCCTATGATGCAAAATATGGTTTTCGTGACTATCGCGGTGGCGGGCGTTCTTCGGGGCGCGAAACCCTGTCTCGAGTGGCTGGTGGCGCCATTGCGGAATGTGTTTTGGCTGCGGCCGGCATAGAAATTTTTGCCGCCACGGTGGAAGTGGGGGGTATAGGTTTAGGTGATAAAGCTTTAGACATGGTGGGCGCTGAAGGCCGCCCCTTTTTTGCCGCTTCTGAAGATATGATTGATGCATGGCAAGAGCGCGTGTGCGCAGTTCGTTCTGCCAAAGATACCTTGGGCGGTATTGTGCGCGTGGAAGTGCGCCATGTGCCTGCGGGATTGGGAGAACCGGTATTTCAAAAGCTTGATGCCATGCTGGCCGCGGCGCTGATGAGTGTGGGGGCGGTTAAAGGCGTAGAAGTGGGCGCTGGTTTTGCAGCGGCGCGCATGCTTGGCTCAGAAAATAATGATGCCATTACTTCCCGTACTCCTCCTTGTTTTGATTCCAATAATGCCGGTGGTATTTTAGGCGGTATTTCTTCAGGGCAAGATATTATTTTACATGCTGCCATAAAGCCCATTCCTTCCATTGCCTTGGCACAACAAACCGTCACCGCAGAGGGTAGCGCCACACAGCTTACGGTGGGGGGGCGTCATGATATTTGCGCCATACCGCGTGTGGTGCCTGTACTTAAAGCCATGGTGGCTTTAACCCTTGCTGATGCCTTGCTTATGCAAAAGCGTTTGGATGTGTAATTTATGGATATGCCATTATTCGATGATTCTGATATAGTAGAAATAACTGCTTCTGTGGAGCGTATTATTTTTCATAATGCAGAAAATGGCTATACGGTGTTGAAGATTTTACCTCGTGGTGTAAAAGAAGGCGTTACGGCGGTGGGGCATATGCTGGAGCCGCAAGCGGGTGTGCAATTAAAAATTCAGGGAAAATGGGTGAATAATGCTCGCTTTGGGCGTCAATTACAGATGGAAAGCTTTGATGAAGTCATGCCTGCCTCCACTGAGGGGATTCGCTTATATTTAAGCTCCGGCTTGCTTAAGGGCGTTGGCGAAAGCATGGCTAGCCGCATTGTAAATGCTTTTGGCGTAGAAACCATTCGAATTTTAGATGAAGAACCGGAAAAGCTTCGCGAAATAAAAGGCATAGGTAAAAAAAATTATGCCAGTATAGTGAAGGGCTGGGCAGAGCATCGCGGCATTCGCGAGCTTATGATTTTTTTGCAGCCTCATGGTATTACTGCCAATTATGCTGTGCGCATTTATAAGCAGTATGGGCCGGAAGCTTTAGCCATTATTCAAGAAAATCCTTATCGTATGGCCATGGATATACGCGGCATTGGCTTTATTTCTGCAGATAAGGCCGCGCAAAAATTGGGCTTTGAAAAAGAAA
>CAYJHH010000026.1:0-24922 GCA_964369995.1 uncultured Desulfovibrionaceae bacterium | reverse complement strand
CTTTTGCCTTGGTACCCATGAGCGGCGTGGTATCTGTCCAGCCGCCACCAAGGGCAAGGCATACACGTACCACGGCATTTAGGCGATAGCTCATGGCTGTGGCCAGTTCTAATTCTGCCGTAAAGAGCTGGCGTTCAGCATCAAGTACGGTGAGGTAATCTGCATAGCCATTATCGTATTGTAAACGCGCCAGCTCTAAAGCGCGGCGGTTATTATCCACTTGCTTTTGAACGCTTTTTACAATGCCGGTGGCTTCGCGTTGCGCTGTTAAGGCTGTGCGAACATCTTGGAAAGCCACTTGTATGGTTTTGCGATACAAGGCAATGGCTTGGCGCTTGACGGCTTCGGCATCTTCTACGGCATACCAACGGCGACCAAAATCCAGTAAGGGCATGGCCACACTGGCGCCATAGGACCACATGCCGGCAGGGCCGGCAAAGAGCATGGCGGCGTCTGTGCTTAAGGTTCCGAGGGAGCCTGTAAGGCTAATGGAGGGGAACATATCGGCAATGCGCACACCAATTTGTGCATTGTAGGCCATGATCATATACTCCGCGGCGCGAATGTCCGGACGGCGTAAAAGCAGATCCGAAGGTAAGCCTGCGGGTAAAACCGGCGGCGCGGGGAGCTTTTCAATGGCAAAGCCGCGGTCGGCAGTGCCTTGTAATATTTCTTTGGGTGAGCGACCGAGCAGCACAGCTAGGGCGGCTTCGGCAGCGTCACGTTCTACTATGGTGTTGAGCATGGATGCGCGAGAGAGTTCCATTTCACTTTCAGCGCGTAACCAGTCAAGCTCCGTGGTTTCCCCTTGTTTAAAGCGCTCGGCATAAATTTTCAGCGCTTTTTTACGCGATTCAAAGGTACGCTTGGCGGTGGAGAGTTGCATATCAAAGGCAAGTAGGGTGAAATAGCCTTGCGCTACTTGTCCGGCAATGGACAGACGTGAGGCGTCATAGCCCACCTTAGTGCTTAAAAGTACGTCGGACAAGCCTGTGTAAGCATTGCGATATTTACCCCACAAATCCAATTCCCACGAGGCGCCAAAACCAATTTGGTTGGTGGTGGTGATGCGCTTTTGCAGGCCTTGTTCAAAGTTTTTTCGCTCCATATTGGGGCCTACGGTGGTGGTAGAGGTGCGCGTGGATTGCCCATCAAGGTTAATGCTGGGGAAAAGCGCAGCTCTGGCTTCGCCAATTTGCGCCGCAGCACTGTCCACTTTAGCCAAGGCTTGATCTATGTCTTGGTTATTTTTAAGTGCCTCTTCAATGAGTTTATCCAGTGCAGGATCTTCAAAACGCTTCCACCAATCTTGATCAATGGGTGTGGGTTTCATTTCAACGCTGAGCCATGCTTCAGGCATGACCATTTCTGGTTGTTCATAGTCTGGCGCAAAGGAACACGCTGCCAGTGCAGAGCAGCACAAAAGCACCCATGCACCTTGAGTTATGCATCGTAGTAGCGACATTAGATATCTTCCTCGCGGTCCCTTAAGGGGAGTTTAAATTGTTCGCCGGCCATGGCGTGAGGATCTTTTTTGCCCTGAATCCACAGCGAGAATTGCATAATTATCTTAAAAAAGAAAGGTACAAAAAGCGTGGCGATGAAGGTTGCTGCCAGCATACCCCCAATAACCGCCGTACCAATGGCATGGCGACTGTTGGCACCGGCGCCGGCGCTGATGGCTAGAGGCACACAACCCATGATAAAGGCCAATGATGTCATGATAATGGGTCTGAAGCGCAAGCGTGATGCGTGCATGGCCGCCACGTCAAGGCTTTTACCGGCGCGCCAGGCTTCCACAGCAAATTCCACAATGAGAATGGCGTTTTTAGCCGCCAGACCCACTAAGGTTACCAAGGCCACTTGGAAGTATACGTCATTGGATAAATCGCGCATCCAGGTGGCGGTAATGGCACCAAATACCCCAAAGGGTACGGCGGTGAGTACGGCCACAGGCAAAGCCCAGCTTTCGTATTGCGCCGCCAAGATAAGGAATACCATGAGCAAGGCCAAGACAAAGATGGTCACCGTATCGGCCGATGCCAGTTTTTCTTGTAAGGCCGTGCCAGCCCAGCCCAGAGCGTAGTCGGGGGGAAGCAATTTATTGGCTTCTTCTTCCACGGCGGCCAGAACCTGACCTGTGGAATATCCCGGCGCAGGGGAGCCCATGATATGCGCTGCAGGGAAGCCATTATAACGCTCCACCACAGGGGGGGCAATGCGTCGCTCAAGGGTGATTAGGGTGTTAAGCGGAATCATTTCGCCTTTATCATTACGCACGCTCATATCTGCCAAGGTTTCTGGCAACATGCGATATTCTTCATCAGCTTGCATAACCACTTGGAAGGTACGGCCTGCATAGTTGAAGTCATTGATATAGGTGGAGCCAAAGGTACCTTGCATTACCGCAAACACCGAAGAAACGCTGACCCCTTGAGCCAAAGCGCGCTCGCGGTCAAGGTTGGCATAGTATTGCGGGGCAGAGGTGGAGAAAAGGTTACGCACCGAACCCACTTCCGGACGCTTGGTAAGCGCTTCGGTGAGCTTGTTGGTCCATCCTTGTAAGTCGTCCAAGGAACCAGTGCCACGGCTTTGAATAAAGGCATCAAAACCACCTGTGGTACTCATGCCGGAGATGGGCGGAGGCTCAAAGGCTATGGACATGGCTTTGGGCATGGACATACCCATCATGAAGAATTGTTTGGTCAGCGCTGCCGGAGAGGTGTCAGGCGTTTGGCGGTCTTTCCAATTTTTCAGAATAATAAAGAATGTTGAATAGTTGGTTTTGGCTCCAAAGGAGGTAAGGTCAAGACCGGTAATACCCACCACATTGTCCACGGCGGGGTTTTTCAACATGGTTTCAGTAATCTGGTCGGTTATTTTTTGTGTGGTGGAAAGGGCTTGCCCGTCCACAGATATGGTCATGCCAAGAATATAGCCTTGGTCTTCACCGGGTACCAAGGAGGTGGGTACCGTACGGAACAGCCAGCCCATGGCCACAATCATAAGGCCAAAAACTAACATGGACACAAGACCGGTGTTTTTTACCATACGCACAATGCGCACATAACGGTGCGTTACATTGGCAAACCAGTTATTAAACCAAATAAAGAAGAAAGGAGGCTTATGCCCTTTCACATGGGGTTTTAAGAGCAAGCCGCACAGAGCTGGTGTTAGCGTCAGTGCCACAATGCCCGAAAGAATAACGGATATGGAAATGGTGATGGCGAATTGCTTATACATTTCACCGGCAAGACCGCCCATGAAGGATACCGGCACAAACACGGCGCAAAGTACAAGTACGATGGCAATAACGGGGCCGGTAACTTCTTGCATGGCTTTATTGGTGGCGTCCTTGGCACTTTTATGCTCGGTGCGCATGATGCGCTCCACGTTTTCCAGTACCACGATGGCATCGTCCACCACAATACCAATGGACAGCACCATACCAAAAAGGGTCAAGGTGTTAATGGTATAGCCAAGGGCGTACATGCCCGCAAAGGTACCGATGATGGACACAGGCACAGCCAAAATGGGAATAAGCGTGGCGCGCCAGCTTTGTAAGAAAATATATACCACGATGATAACAAGCGCCATGGCTTCCAAAAGGGTCACGATAACTTCGTCAATGGAAGCTTGCACAAAGATATTGGTATTAAAGGGGATGCTGTATTGGATACCGTCGGGGAAGCGCTGTTTGAGCTCTTCCATTTTTTCTTCCACAAGACGCCCTGTTTCAATGGCATTGGCGCCGGGTAAAAGATAGATACCCGCCATCTTGGCCACGTCACTATTGAGCTCAGAATTTACGCTATAATCTTTACCACCAAGCTCAATGCGCGCCACATCCTTCACATAGAGGAAGGAACCGTCAGCCTCAGAGCGCACCACAATATTGCCAAATTCTTCAGGGCTTACCAAGCGTCCCTTGGTGTCTATTTGCCAAGTGAGCTCAATATTGGGGTCAGCTGGGGAGGCGCCAATTTGCCCTGGAGCAAATTGCGCGTTTTGGTCGCGAATGGCGGCGGCCACATCGCTGGGTTGTAATTGATATTTGGTGAGCTTATCGGGGTCAACCCAAATACGCATGGTGTAGTTCATGGCGCCAAAAACCGAGGCATCACCCACACCGGGAACGCGCTTAAGCTCATCCACCACGTTGGTTTGTAAGTAGTTGCTAAGGTATACGGCATCATAACGCCCATCGGGTGAGGTGAGGGCAATGATTTGCAGCATGGCAGGGGAACGCTTGGTCACAGAAACACCCTGCGCCCGCACTTCGGCCGGCAGCAAGTTTTGTGCAAGGTTCACCTTATTGTTCACGTTAACCAATGCAATGTCCGGATCTGTGCCAAGTTTAAAAAAGACACTGATGGAGCCGGCACCGGAGCCGGAAGCGGCATTGGAAGACATATAGAGCATATCTTCCACCCCGTTGATGGCATTTTCCAGCGGAGAGATTACCGTATCGGCAATAACTTCGGCCGAAGCGCCAGGATATGCCACGTTTACCGAAATTTGCGGCGGAATAAGGTCAGGATATTGGGCAATGGGCAAAGCCATAATGGCCAATGTACCCACGAGTACAATAAGTAATGAAATAACCGTAGACAAAATGGGTCTACGTAAGAAAAAGTTGGCCTTTTGGCCTGTATCTGAGGTGGAACTCATGGTTAAACCGCCTTATTTTTTTGCTTCAGGGGCAGGAGCTTGACCACCTTTGTCGCCAGCTGGAGCTGCGCCAGAGGGAGCTGCGCCAGAGGGAGCTGCGGGGGGAGCAATGGTCACTGGGGCGCCGGGTCTAGCCTTAATGAGCCCATCAACGATGATACGCTCACCGGCTTTGAGGCCTATGGTTTGCTCACCAGCTTGCATGCTAGCTTCTAAAAGGTACATTTGTTCCACGTTCATGGTTACTTGTACGGGGCGCATTTGTACAATATTATTTTCACCCACCACCATGACCACAGAACCCATTTGGGTATTGAGCACGGCGCGCTGAGGAACAAGAATGGCATTACGTAGCATGGCGCCTTCTAAGAAAATGCGCACATATTGGCCGGGGTAGACGGCGTCTTTATCATTGGCGAAGGTGGCTCTGGCTTTCACCACGCCGGTGGATTGATCCACTTGTGAATCCACAAAGGTCACCTTACCTTCTACAGGATACATGGCGCCGCTGACCAAGCGAATGGTGGCGGTGTAGGCATTGTTTTCGGGTAGGGTGAGACGCCCATCGGTGACCAATTGCTGATTACGCAAAAAGGTGGTGCCAGGGAAGGCAAAATTCACAAAAAGCGGATTGGTTTGGTTGATGGAGGTCATAAGGGTGCCATTGTTCACAAGGTTACCGGCGGTGACGGACTCTTTACCAGAATAGCCAGACACAGGGGCAGTCACCTGACAATAATCAAGATTAATTTGGGCAATGCGCAGGTCTGCTTCGGCGGAGGCATAGGCTGCCAACGCCACGTCACGCTCTTTTTGGCTCACGGCATTTTTGGCATACAAGGGGCGAATACGGTTCCACTCGCGCTCGGCTTGATCAAATTGGGCTTGCGCTTGCTTCATGCGTGCTTCGTATTCATTGCGCTCCAATTGAAAGAGGATTTGCCCTTCTTTCACATATTCGCCTTCTACATACAGTCTTTCTTTAATAAGAGCTTGTACACGGGCTACCACATCTACAGCGCGTGAACCTTGGGTTACGGCTTGGAAGTTCATATGCAAAGGATAGTCTTGCGATTTTACCTCTATGGCAGATACCAAGGGCGGGGGCATGGCGCCTGGGCCTGCGGCAGCGCCTTGTTTTTTTTCTTCACACGCGGCGGTGAAAAGCATGGCGCTAAGTGCCAAGGTTAAGGCTAAAACTTTACGTGATAACATAGGGTGTTCTCCTGTGGGACGAGTCCTGATTAAGATATATAAAATTTTTACTTAGTTCTATAAAGTTCGCACCACTTGCGAAAGCTTTTGGGTCAAGTGCATAAGTTGGGTCCATTCTTCGGGGGTAAAGTGCTCTTTAAGGCTTTCTTGCACTTCACGAGCCACATTGGTGCAGGGCTCTTGCATGGCTCTTCCCTCGGGGGTGAGAAAGATGAGCTTTTGTCTTTCATCCTGTTCTGATTGTTTTCTTTGCACATATCCCTTGCCTTCTAGGGAGTCTATAAGTCGGCTCGTGCTGGATTTTTCTTGAAAAAGCAAATCTGAAATTTCTTGTTGCAACCTGCCATCCTCTATGAAAAGTGTAAATAATACACGAGACTGTTCGAGGGTGAGGTTGATGTTTTTTTTCTTTAATTCGCGCGAAAAAATACGCACCATGGAAAAATGGCTTATGCCTACATAGCGACCAAGGGATTGCGCGATGAACGACGATAAATCTGAATTTTGCATAGAAAGTTGAGTAAACAACTAAATGCTTGCTGTCAAGGATTTTTGTGGGCAAATACAAGAAATAGTGAGGGCTTAATATTTGCGCAGAGAGCTTGTCATTGACAATAGATGTCAATTTGTCTTGCTTTTACTGCCGAGAAAAGGGGGAAAAAAATACTAGTTTTTTCTGTGTAAACATGGTAGGTGGTTCAAGTAATTGTTATCAAAACTTTTTGTTTATAACGGCTTTTGCCTAAGCCAAAGGGCAAAGCCAAAAATTAGAATTTTTTTGAGGAGGATTTTCATGAAACGTTTAGCTCTCTTAGTTGTGCTCGTATGCGCCCTTGGCGCCGGGTTTGGTTGTTCTTCCAAATCTGCCAACACCGGAGAAACTCCGCCTGTAGAAAGCCATTGGACTCCCCAAGAGCAAACTGCCATCCAACAAATCACCGATGGTCGTGTGCATTTTGAGTTCAATAAGTATACCATCACCGCTGAAGGTAAACAAATTTTAGCTCAAAAAGCTGAGCTTATGAAAGCTAATCCACGTATTCGTGTACGCATTGAAGGCAATTGTGACGAAAGAGGTACTCAAGAGTACAACTTGGCTCTTGGTGAGCGTCGCGCCCGTGCTGCATTTGAATATTTAGTGCTTTTGGGCGTAAACCCAGCACAAATGGAACTGTTAAGCTTTGGTAAAGAAAACCCCATCATGGCCGGTTCCGGTGAAGCTGTATGGGCTCAAAATCGCCGCGATGATTTCAAGGTAATCAACTACTAAAGATTGCACTTGTGATTTTTTTAAAGGGGGAGCGCTGTCTTCCCCTTTTTTTATGCAACATTTTTATTTTGCGAGAGTATGTATGAACATAGTGATATTAGACGGCGAAATTCTCAACCCCGGGGATATTTCTTGGAGTTCTTTAGAAGCTTTAGGTTCTCTCTCGGTCTATGCCAAAACAGCCCCCGAAGAGCTTTTGGCTCGCGCTGCAGAGGCAGATATCCTTATTACCAATAAAGTTCGCCTCACAGCCGAAGTTATAGAGCAATTGCCCAAGCTGCAATATATTGCCACCACGGCCACAGGCTATGATGTCATTGATATAGCGGCGGCGGCCAAGCGCCGTATTCCAGTGTGCAATGTGGTGGCGTATGGCGTGGGTACTGTGGCGCAACATGTCATGGCGCTTACCTTAGAGCTTTCGCGTAAAATCACGGTGCATAGTGAAAGTGTGCGCGCAGGGGAGTGGGGTGCACGTAATGAATGGTGCTATTGGCTTGAGCCCTTGCGTGATTTTGGTGATATGCGCATGGGCGTGGTGGGCTTTGGCAATATTGGGCGCGAAGTGGGGCGCATGGCGCAGGCCTTGGGTATGCAAGTGCAAGCCTATAATCGCTCCCCCAAAGAGCAACCTGAATATGCATGCGATTTTGTAGATTTAGACACGCTTTTTGCCACATCTGATGTGATTTCATTGCATTGCCCTTTAACCGATGAAAGCCGTAACCTTATTAATGCACAGCGTTTGGCAAGCATGAAAAAAGGTGCTTTGCTCATTAATACTGCTCGCGGCGCCTTGGTGGATGAAGCCGCCGCCGCCGAAGCTTTAAAAAGCGGTCAATTGGGCGGTTTGGGTACAGATGTACTTTCCACAGAGCCTCCCGTCTCCCATAATCCCTTACTTACGGCGCCCAATTGCCTTATAACTCCGCATATAGCTTGGGCTACCTTGAAGGCACGTGCCAATATTGTGCGTCTTACGGTGGAAAATATCGCAGCTTGGCAAGCCGGCGCGCCCACCAATGTGGTGAATAAACATTTATTTGCTTAGTATTGCTGTGGCATGCAACCTTATTGTCATACATTCTTTGTAGGGTGAAAAGCATGAGAACCGATATTCATACCCATGCCTTTCACCCTAAAATTGCCCATAAGGCCGTGCAGCATTTGAACGAGCATTATGCTGTGCAATGTCATGGTCTTGGTACCATTACAGACTTGCAAGAACATGAGCGTCATGCGCATATAGACCGCTTTGTGGTACTGTGTGCCGCCACAGCGGCGGCGCAAGTTATTCCTGCCAATAATTATGCCATAGCTTTACAGCAAGAGTATGAAAATGTGTTGTGTTTTGGTACCCTTCATCCAGATTATGTGGATTGGGAAAAGGAATTACAAAGGCTCAAGGCTCATGGCATTAAGGGCTTAAAATTACACCCCGATTTTCAATCTTTTCGCCTGGATGATGCGCGTCTTTTACCCATGGTGGAAGCGGCCAAGGCGGATTTTATTTTTCAAATTCATATAGGCGACAATGTGCCTGTGGCTCAAAATCCATCCTGCCCCTATAAAATGGCGCAACTGTTAGATAATTTCCCGGATATGCAATTAATTGCCGCCCACCTTGGGGGTTATAGGCAATGGTCGCACGCTTACGAAGCCTTGGTGGGGCGAGATATTTGGTTAGAAACCTCAAGCTCAACGCCTTTTATTGAGGGGCAATTATTGCGAGATATTTTGCGCAAGCATGATGGTCAGCGCATTTTGTTTGGCTCTGACTATCCTTTGTATTCTCCGGCGCAAGAAATACAGCGCTTGCAAAGTATGGCAAAGCTCAAGGATACGGATTTAGAAAAAATCCTTTGCAATGCCGATGCATTATTGGGCGAATAGTTCGCCCTTTATTTTGACCTCATTACGCCCATTTAATTGCGCCGAACAGGAAAGACCAAGGCCTCATACCAGTACAGTTGCGCTTCGGGATGTTGCCACGCACCCTGAGGCAAAGAAGCCTTGTGGCACAGATTTCCTAGATAAGCCGGTAAATCCCACCCTTGCTCCACAGCAACCTTGGGTAAGAAGACGCCGCTTTTTTGGCCCAGAACAAGTAATAAGCCATGACGCCCTATTTCAACTTGCTGCACATCAGGGCAAAGGGACATGGGGCCCAATACGGAAATCTCCATGGTGACGGGGATTTCTTTAGAAATCCACTCTTCTAAAGTGAGCGCAGGAAAACGATGATCTTGAAATGCAGCTGCCTTGGCCATGCGCGCCACATTGGCATACAGGGGCTCACGTGCCACCAAGGAGCCAATGCATCCACGTAAGCCACCGCCTTTATTAAGCGTTACAAAGCAGCCAAGCTCTTGTTGTAAAACACCTTTGGCCATGCAAGGAATGGTGGCGGGGTCTTGGCAAAAGTGTTGGGCAATGGACAGACAAGCTATACTGCCTAAAGCATTTTTTTCCTTTTCGCTTATGGTAAATGTTACGGACATGATGCCTCCCGTTAGGTTGCAATGTGGTGGATACGTCTTTTGGCTTATGTGCCAAGGTTTAAGCTGCGTTTATTTTTGACAGTGTTCACAGTAAACCGTGGTGCGGCCTGCAATGCGCTTGGTTATAAGGGCGCATGCGCAGGCTTTGCATGCTTGACCACTTCTGCCATACACCATGAATGTGTTTTGAAACGAGCCTGCATCCCCATGGGCATCGCGATAATCCCGAATGGAGGAGCCGCACTGCTCTATGGAAAGGCGCAATACCGCTTGCACCGCGTGCATAAGTTGGTTTAATTGCTCAAAAGATAAAGTATGTGCCTTGCGCTCAGGATGTATGCTTGATTGAAAAAGAGCCTCATCGGCGTAAATATTGCCAATGCCCACCACCAATTCTTGTTTCAGCAATAAACCTTTAATACCGGCCTTTTTTCCCACATAACAGTGGGCAAGTTGCTCGGCTGTATGTTCCAAAGGCTCTAGGCCTAATTTTTGCCAAAAGGGCCAAGAAGGCAGTGTGGCGGGGCTGACTAAACGCACATAGCCAAAGGTGCGGGCGTCATCAAAAAAAAGTTGTTTAGCACATGCCTTACTGCCGTCATAATGTAAATCAAGGCTCAAGCGGGTGTGTTTTTGCTGAGGGTAGTGTGCATCATAGACAAAAAGGCGACCGGTCATCTTAAGGTGTACGGCCAGCATATGGGCCTCATGGGGACTGGGTGTGTGCGATAGGGGGCTAAGCCCTATGAGAGCTAATTTGCCACGCCGTGATACATGGCTAATACGCCGGCCTTGTAAGAGATGTAAATCAAGAGAACCGGAACCTGTGTGGTCTTGGGTGGAAGGAAGATGGAGGTGCACGCCGGTGATGGTGGCGTCTTTTATAAGCGGCTCAAGCGTGCGCGCAATGGTTTCAACTTCGGGTAATTCGGGCATTATGAGCCCCCGTTGTTGCTCTCAGATGTGGCCGCCTTTTTTTGCGGTCTTTGTTGCCTATGTGTTTGCTGTGCACGAGGTGTTTTTTTAGGCTTACTGGGGGCATCTTCAGTGAGATACAGTTCCACCAAACCTTCAGGGGGGCTTACATAGACTTTGCCTTCTTCCTCTTCAAACTCATCGATAAATTCTTCCACAGCAGGTAAAAGAATTTCTTGACCTGTGGGTGCCATAATGCGCCAAAGCATTTGATTTTCTGTGGGAAATTCCACTCCTTCCAAAATGCCAAGCTCATTATTGGTAGCACTATCTATGATGGTAAGCCCAAGCAAGTCGTGAATATAGGCTTCATCTTCAGAAATTTGCGGCAAATCATCACGGTGCACATAAATACGCACACCACGCAAGGTTTCCGCTGCATTGCGGTCTTGAATATGAGCAAGGGTGAGTAGAGGGCGCCCTTTGTGCATGCGCACTTTGGCATTGGTCACAGCACGTAAGGAGGATTCAGAAAAATCTCCCTGCGCTGCATTGGGGGCTTGTAGGTAAAAAGTTGCGCGCAAAGCATCTGGGGAGTCTGCATACCAATCGACGCAGAGCTCCCCTTTAATGCCATGGGGGCGGGTAATAGTCCCCATATGAATATGCTTTGTAGCCATAATCCTCGCCACAAACCTCGACTTCTACTTGTTTTGCTATTCTAGAATTTCTAAAACGGTACGCTTTTTTGCCTTAGTAGCGGCTGCACCAAGAATGGTACGCATGGCACGGGCAGTTCTGCCTTGTTTGCCAATAACCTTACCAATATCTTCTTTAGCCACTTTTAACTCGAGAACAGAGGTTTGTTCCCCTTCAACTTCTCTTACCTGTACGCTTTCTGGCGTATCTACTAATGCTTTTGCAATGTACTCAATAAGATCCTTCATAATGCACCTCCTAGAAGTCAAAAGCAGGGAGGCCGACTGTCATTAGCCCATGTGCTTTTTGATGAGCGAACGAACAGTATCAGTGGGCTCAGCGCCAAGGGCGATCCACTTTTTGATATTTTCTGCGTCAAGTTTTACTTCGGCAGGATCAGTCATGGGGTTATAGTAACCAAGGTATTCTAAAGCGCGGCCATCACGACGGGTTTCAGAATTTGCTGCAACAACGCGATAGAAAGGTTTTTTCTTGCTGCCCATACGTGTGAGTCTAATTTTCACAGCCATTAAAATTTCTCCCAATTAGGTTTTTTTTCATGATATCTATCTTGCGCAAAAAGGGCAAGATTTTATTCACCAAAATATATGCATGTTGCTAAAGCAACTTTATGCTGTTGTAAATGCCATTATGGCAAAATTCGCTATTTTTTCTTTTTCTTAACGCGTTTTACTTTAGGATCGCGTTTTTTTACTTTTTTTGTGGCGCTTTTTGTGGCTCCGCCCATGCCGCCCATGCCAGGAAATCCGCCGCCCATACCGGGTAAGCCGCCCATGGCGCTCATGTCAGGCATTTTGCTCATATCCGGCATGCCACCCCCAAGACCTTTGGGTAAATGCATACCCTTAGGCAAACCAGGCATTTTGGGCATTTTAGGCATGCCGCCTTTACCGCCAAGCACGCCTTTCATCATTTGGCGCATTTGCTCAAATTGTTTGAGCATTTGGTTCACCTGCTGCACCGTTACCCCAGAACCTTTGGCAATACGTGCGCGACGCGAACCTGTAATCATGTCAGGGTTGCGACGCTCTTCCATGGTCATGGAGTTAATGATGGCTTCGGTACGTGCCAATTCCTTTTCCGGAGCGGCGCCGCCTGCTTCAGCCAGCTTTTCACGCAAGCCCCCAAGGCCGGGAATCATCTTTAAAATGGAATCCAGCGAACCCATTTTTTTGATACTGCGCATTTGAGTGCGAAAATCTTCTAGGTCAAACTTGGCCTTTTGCATTTTCTTGGCCATGGCTTCGGCTTCATCAGCGTCCATGGTTTCTTGGGCTTTTTCCACAAGGGAAAGCACATCGCCCATGCCAAGAATACGTCCAGCCACGCGATCAGGGTGAAAGACTTCCATTTCCGAAAGTTTTTCCCCAAGACCCACAAACTTCACCGATGCTCCGGTGACAGATTTAATGGAAAGCGCCGCACCGCCGCGGGCATCGCCGTCCATCTTGGTGAGTATCACACCGGTAATGCCAAGCTTTTCGTTAAAAACTTCTGCCACAGTGACGGCGTCTTGGCCTGTCATGGCATCGGCTACGAATAAAATTTCTTGCGGATTAACAGCCTCTTTAATGGCTACCAATTCTTGCATAAGGTGCTCATCCACGTGCAAACGGCCTGCGGTGTCGATGAGTACCACGGTGGACTGAGCTTCTTTAGCTTCAGCCACAGCCTTTTTGGCAATGTCCACGGGGTTCATGTCCACGGTGGAATCAAAGCAAGGCATATTAAGTTGCTTGGCCAAGGTTTGCAATTGGTCAATGGCCGCGGGGCGATACACGTCGGCAGGTACCAAGTGCGGACGCATTTTTTGCTTGCGCAATAAAGATGCAATCTTACCCGAAGAGGTCGTTTTACCGGAGCCTTGCAAACCCACCATCATGATGACAGCCGGCTGCTGACCGCGCAGCTCAAGGCCAGTGGTTTCACCGCCAAGTAAAGTCACAAGTTCATCATGCACAATCTTAATGACTTGTTGTGCAGGGCTTACGCCCTTGGTGACTTCTTGTCCGAGGCATTTTTCGCGCACGGTATCCACAAAGTTTTTTACAACTTTGAAATTTACATCAGCTTCCAATAAAGCTAAGCGGACTTCACGTAAGCCCTCTTGGATGTTTTCTTCCGTAAGTTGCCCGCGCCCGCCAATGTTGCGGAATACTGTAGAAAGTCTGTCTGAAAGGCTCTCGAACATGCCAACCTCAATGCTTATAGTCTAGTATGCAAAAGTGGTCAGATAGTAAAAAATGGCGGTGATGTCAAGATAAAATTAAGGTGCGGAGGTACTTATGGCAGTTCTTTTGCCTAGGTTTCATGGAAAAATATCATGGATTGAAAATGATTTTTTGTATGTGGGAGGGGTTGCGAAAGGCGCTTTCATCATGCTCCTAACAAAAGTGAATAGCTTATTATATGGAAAAGAGGAATGAACTGTTGCTGGCAGATTTTCTATGCTCAGTAATGGCAAAGGCTTTTTGTGCTATGTTAGGCTCTTGCCAAAGGCATCAAAGGGCTTATTTTATACTAAGTGTCAAGCTTCACAAAAAAAACATTGACATTTCAAACTTTTTTCTATACTTTCACGCTTTGTTTTGTATAGTAATCACAACCGTTTATACAGTTCACGAGGATACCATGCCCACAAATTTTGGCAAAGCCCTTACCTTTGACGACATTTTATTACTTCCCGGATTTTCTGAAGTCACCCCTGACTTAGTAGACATTACCTCTCAGCTCACCAAATCCATCCCCTTACGCATTCCTATGCTTTCTGCCGCCATGGACACGGTGACCGAATCCGCCATGGCCATTTCCATGGCGCGTATGGGCGGCATTGGTATTGTACACAAAAACATGACCATTGAGCGTCAGCGTTTGCAAATTGAAAAAGTGAAAAAGTCTGAAAGCGGCATGATTTTAGATCCCATCACCGTTACCTCCACCGATACCGTTAAGCATGCTTTGGGTCTTATGGCTGAATATCGCGTGTCCGGCTTACCCGTGGTGGATGGCAATAAGCTTGTGGGCATTTTGACCAACCGCGACGTGCGTTTCATTGAAGATGGTTCCAGCATTTTAGTGCGCGATTATATGACTTCTAAAAATCTTGTGACGGTGCCCATGGGTACTTCTCTTGATGAAGCCCGCAATCACCTGCATGAGCATCGCATCGAAAAATTGCTTGTGGTGGATTCCGAAGGCGGTTTGCGCGGCCTTATCACCATGAAAGACATTGATAAGGTGCAAAAATACCCCACATCTTGTAAGGATGACAAAGGACGTTTGCGCGTGGGTGCTGCCATTGGTGTGGGTAATTTAGAGCGCGCTGAAGCCTTGCTTGATGCCGGTGCCGACGTGCTTGTACTTGACTCTGCCCATGGACATTCTGCCAATGTGCTAAAATCCATTCGCGATATCAAAGCCGCTTTCCCCCATTGTCAATTGGTGGCCGGTAATGTGGGTACCTATGAAGGTGCCAAAGCCATTTTTGAAGCCGGCGCCGATACGGTAAAAGTGGGCATTGGACCAGGTTCCATTTGCACCACGCGTATTGTGGCCGGCGTAGGCGTGCCTCAAGTGACCGCCGTACAAGAAGCTGCACGCGCCGCCAAAGAATTTGACCGTTGCTGCATTGCTGACGGCGGCATTAAATTCTCCGGTGATATTGTAAAAGCTTTGGCCATGGGCGCTGACACCATTATGATTGGCGGTCTGTTTGCCGGTACCGAAGAAAGCCCCGGCGAAACCATTTTGTACCAAGGACGTACCTACAAAATCTATCGTGGTATGGGTTCCATTGACGCCATGAAAGAAGGCTCTTCTGACCGTTATTTCCAAGAGGCTTCCAAAAAATTGGTGCCTGAGGGCATTGTGGGGCGTGTGCCTTATCGCGGCGGCGTTATGGATTCCATTTACCAGCTCATGGGTGGCTTACGTTCCGGCATGGGTTATGTGGGCGCCAAAGACCTTAAAGAATTGCGCGATAAAACCCAATATTGCGAAATTTCCGCTTCAGGCCTGCGCGAAAGCCATGTGCATGACGTTATCATCACCAAGGAAGCCCCCAACTATCGTATAGATAACTAAGAGGGTATGCTGTGAAAAAGCGTCATGTGCTTTGTCAGCATATAAAGTAGAAAATTAAAGAGGGATATATGCTCAATGGTGGCATATATCCCATTGTACTTATTGTACCCCTTTGTTTTTCTAAAATGCCAGGCTTTTCTTGAAAAGTGCGTTTTAGGAGAGGATGGGGTCTCCTTCCCCACAAAAAAGTATCCATAGCAAGGAAAAAATTATGCCAAGTAAAGTAATTATTATTGATTATGGCTCTCAAGTGACTCAGCTCATTGCGCGCCGTGTACGCGAGGCCGGTGTGTACTCAGAAATTCACCCCTGCAACGTCACTGCAGAAGCAGTAAAAGCCATGAATCCCAATGCCGTCATTTTATCCGGTGGGCCTGCATCTGTGGGAGAGGACGACGCCCCCACCTTGGACAAAGGCTTTTTAGAGCTTGGCGTGCCTGTGCTTGGTATTTGTTACGGTATGCAGCTTTTGGCACAAAACTTGGGCGGAGAATTGGCGCAATCTGTCACTCGTGAATACGGCCCTGCGGAGCTTTCCTTTGTGGCAGATTCTCCCTTATGGACAGGTTTGGATAAGGGGCAAAAATCCCGCATTTGGATGAGCCATGGGGATAAAGTTAAGGCAGTGCCTGCGGGCTTTAGCATCATTGCCAGCACCCCTACCTTAGAAGTGGCAGCCATGGCAGACGAAGCTAAAAAAATCTACGCTGTGCAATTCCACCCCGAAGTGCATCACAGCGTGGACGGCGAAAAAATCATTCGCAACTTTATTTTTGAAATTGCCAAAATTACGCCTGATTGGTCCATGTCTTCCTTTGTGACGCGCTGTGTGGAAGAAATGGCCGCACAAGTGGGACCGGATAGTCATGTGGTGTGCGCCCTTTCCGGCGGCATTGATTCCACCGTGGTGGCAGTGCTCTTGCACAAGGCCATTGGTCATCGTTTGCACTGTATCTTTGTGGATAATGGTGTGTTGCGCCTCAATGAAGGCGAAGAAGTGGTCAATTATTTGCGCGAGCATTTTGACCTCAATTTAAAATTTGTGCAGGCTCAAGATTTATTCCTTAATAAGCTTAAGGGTGTGGATGATCCTGAGAAAAAACGCAAAATCATTGGGCATACCTTCATTGAAGTTTTTGACGAAGAAGCCAAAGCCCTTGGTCATGTGGACTATTTAGCGCAAGGTACTTTGTATCCTGATGTCATTGAATCCATCTCGCATAAGGGGCCTAGCGCCGTCATTAAGAGCCATCACAATGTGGGCGGTTTGCCAGAAACCATGAAAATGAAGCTCATTGAGCCATTGCGCGAGCTCTTTAAAGATGAAGTGCGCAAAGTTGCCGCAGAGCTTGGCATGCCAGATTCCATTGTATGGCGTCACCCCTTCCCAGGGCCTGGCCTTGCCATTCGTATTTTGGGTGAAATCACCGAAGAACGCCTTGAGATTTTACGCAGAGCCGATAAGGTTGTACAAGAAGAGCTTAAAGAATCCGGCTGGTACCGCAAGGTTTGGCAGGGCTTTGCCGTATTGTTGCCCTTAAAGACTGTAGGCGTCATGGGTGATGGACGTACTTATGAGCATGTTATTGCTTTGCGTATTGTGGATAGCGTGGATGCCATGACGGCAGACTGGGCGCGCTTACCTGCAGAATTGCTTGAGCGTATGTCCAGCCGCATTATCAATGAGGTGAAGGGCGTAAACCGTGTGGTATATGACATTTCCTCCAAGCCACCTAGCACCATTGAATGGGAATAAGAAAATGGCAGCATAAAGGGTAATTTGCGTCGTCAAGTTTGTTTTTTGCTTTGGTTATGTATTTAATACACGCCTGCCGTAAAAAACAGCGCTTTCTTCGCCTTTGGCTCTTTTTGAATACATTTTTTCAGTGTTGAAGAAAAAATCTTGTATGATGACGGATAAGGGGGTAAAATCCCTATCCGTCATCATTTATATAGTAGGGGTCTTGTATGTTTGGAATCGGCAGCACAGAACTTTTAGTGATTTTGATTGTAGCCTTGGTAGTTCTTGGCCCAAAGTCCTTGCCTGGCATAGCCAAAACTGTGGGTAAGGTTATGGGTGAATTCCGCCGTGTGTCCACAGAATTTCAGCGCACCATGAATGCGGAAGTGGCTAACGAAGAGCATGAAAAGCGCAAAAAAGAAGCGGAAGAAGAGCTTTTTGGCAAAGATAAAAACTCTAAGGAAGCTGATGCCAGTACGGCAAAGGCAAGTGCCTCTAGTGTTAAATCCCCTGAATCTCCTGTGGTGGATACTGTAGCCGCTTCCAGTGAGGCTGAGGCTTATTTGGCGCATACAGACCCTATGCCCAGCAGTTCCGCCAATGCGGAAACTCCGGTAAGTTCGCCAGAGCCCGCGGTATCCATACCTGCGGATTCCCCCTTGGCCGCCGCTGTAGCTAAAGCCGAATCGGAAGCCGCCGCCCCTTCTGTCACCCTTGCCGCCACAGAAAAGGATAAGGCATGAGTTCCGATAAAGACCTTACCCTTCGCGCCGATGGTAGCGCTGTAGAGTCGCAAGAATCTTTGCCAAAGAATATATCTGAAGACGCGTCTGAAACCGCATCTGAAGCCACCTCTGTGTCTGGCTCAGCAGAGGGTGAAGAAAATACACAAGGTGTAAATCCTCAAGGTACGGAATGTACAAATGCCTCATCAGTAAGCGCTCATGAGGCCAGTGATGCATCTGTGAATCAAGAGCAACAAGCCTTGCAAGAAGAGTTACAGTCTTTGGAAGATGCTAACGTTGCTAAGACAGAAAACACCGATGCCGAAGTATCAGCTCAGGCTGAGGACAGCGCTTTACCAGAGGACGACCAAGCGACTTTTGCTCAGCGAGATAAAGTCAAACGCACACCGCCTCCACGTAAAACTGCCGAAGAGCGCGCCGCACAAGGCTATACCCCTCCGCAAGAAGAAGAAAAGGGCATGACCCTCATGGAGCATTTGTCGGAATTGCGTACGCGCTTGGTGCGTTCCTTCATTGTCGTGGGATTGGCCTTTATTGTGTGTTATACCTTTGCAGAACAGCTTTTTGCGGAATTATGCAAACCCCTCATAGCGGCATTGCCGGAAGGCTCTAAACTTATATTTACGGCATTGCCCGAAGCCTTTTTTGTATACGTGCAAGTGGGGTTATTGGCAGCAGTTTTTGTGGCTTCGCCCTTTTTGTTTTATCAAATATGGAGCTTTGTTTCACCGGGGCTGTATGAAGAAGAAAAGAAATATATGATTCCCATGGCGGTGATTTCCGCTGGATTTTTCATAGCCGGGGCATCCTTTTGTTTCTTTATGGTTTTTCCTTATGCTTTCACCTTCTTTGTGGGCTTTGCCGACGAAAATATTGCTGCCATGCCGTCTCTAAGTGAATATTTAGGCTTTTCCATGAAATTGCTCATAGCCTTTGGGCTTATTTTCGAAATGCCATTATTCACCTTTTTTCTGGCACGCATGGGCGTTGTTACCGCAGCAATCATGCGTAAGGCGCGTAAATACGCTGTGCTGTGCTCCTTTATCATTGCGGCCATATTGACGCCACCGGATGTTATTTCGCAATTACTTATGGCCTTTCCCATGATGCTTTTGTACGAAATGAGCATTGGCGTGGCTGCCATATTTGGGCGCAAAAAAAAGGTTGAGCCAGAAGAAGATACAGAAAATTTAGAAGAAAAAAGTGAGGAAGTTTAATGTCCATAACACGTAAAGCGCACATAGCCCGCAGCACCAAGGAAACAGATATTAACCTAACTTTGCTTGTGGATGGCAGTGGCAAAGTTGATATACAAACCGGCCTAGGCATGCTGGATCATTTGCTTACCCTCACGGCATTTTGGGCAAATTTTGATCTAACGCTCACCTGTAAGGGCGATTTGCATATTGATGGCCATCATACCGCCGAAGATGTGGGTATTTGTTTTGGGCAAGCTTTGTTGGATGCTTTGGGCGATCGTAAAGGCATTGCCCGTGTGGGCCATGGACGAGTACCCATGGATGAGGCCTTAGCCGAGGTTACCCTTGATATTTCCGGCCGCCCATGGCTTGTGTGGCGCGGAGATGAGCTTTTACCTCCCATGCTTGGCGGCGAAGAAGCTGACGTATGGCGTGAATTTTATAAAGGCATAGCCACAGCTTTGCGCTGTAATTTGCATGTGTCCTTTCATTATGGAAAAAATGGACATCACTTGGTGGAATCTGTGGCTAAAGGTCTCGGGCTTGCTTTGGCACAAGCGGTCAAGTTGCAGGGAGATGTGGTGCGTTCCACCAAGGGCGGCTTAGATTAGGCTAGTATCGCTTTACATTTTTATTACATATGTAGTGTCTTGTGATTTTTCATAAGGCACTATTTCTCTTTGGGCATGTACATGTGACATGTATAAATGTCATGCCTCTTCGCTGACATCTTTATGTAACAAAGGTGCTGTAGAGTTTTGTGTTGAGATTTATTTTCTTGCCAGTCATTCTGATATGGAGTAGGCTTTTCATAAAATTGGTTTGTTTTACCCCTGTATGCACAGGATAAAGCAAAAAGCTGTGGTTTATGCCACATAATACATCATGCGCGAGGTAGATGATAAGAAATGATTATTTTTCCAGCGGTAGATATTCAAAATGGCAAGGCTGTACGCCTGAAACAAGGGCGCGCTGATCAAAGCACTGTTTTTGAGGATGATCCCATTACGGCGGCTGTTAAATGGCAAGACGCCGGTGCGGAATGGCTCCATGTTGTGGATCTTGATGGTGCGTTTGGTGGACGCGCCGCCTCATATAAAATTGTGGCTGATATTTGTCATGAGTTGAAAATTCCTGTGCAAATTGGCGGCGGTATTCGCGATATGCAAACAGCACAAAATTATATTGATGCTGGTGTAGATCGTCTTATCATTGGTACCATTGCATTGGAAGAGCCTAAATTGTTCGCAGATTTATGTATGGCTTTTCCTGGTAAGGTAGGTATTTCTTTAGATGCTGACAATGGCAAGCTCAAAACCAAGGGCTGGCTTGAAGATTCAGAAAAAACCATTGAGGACGTGCTGCCCCGTTTGCAAGATGTGGGCGCTGCCTTTGTGATTTATACAGACATTGCCCGTGATGGTATGCAAAGCGGTGTAAACGTTTCTGCTTTGGAGCGAATTTGCTCCATTGCTACTATTCCTGTCATCGCCGCTGGCGGTGTGGCCACTTTGGATGATGTGAAGGCTTTGTACCCTTTATCGGTCAAGAGCACTTTGCAAGGAGCCATTTCTGGCCGAGCTTTGTATGAAGGCACCCTTTCCATTCAAGAAGCTAAAGAGTGGGTTGCTTCGCAAAAAGCCTAAGATTCATGTTTTCGATATAACTATTTGAAACTCCTGCGTGGCTTGTGTTCATGGCAAGTGGCGCAGGAGTGTTTTTTTGTTAAAGTGTAGGAAATGACTATGATTAAGATTGTACGTGCCAAATTACATGGCATTTTTGTTACTGATGCTAATTTAAATTATCGCGGCTCCATTACCTTGGATCCTGTAATTTGTCGCAAAGCCGGAATTTATCCTCTAGAATATGTGGAAATTTGGAATAAAACCAATGGGCAGCGTATTTCTACCTATGTCATTTATGGGGAAGAAGGTTCTAAGTGTTGTATTTTAAATGGCGCTGCAGCGCGTACTTGCCAACCAGGGGATGAAGTTATTGTGGCGGCATCTGAATATGTGCTTTCACCCAAAGAAATTTGTGAACATAAACCTGTCGTTCTAGGTTTTCATGCTGATAATAGCATTAAAGAAGTGCTTTTATACGATACTTACCAAGATGATAAGGGTGATTTTCAATTTAGAATTGTGCCAGCAGAATAGGAATGTCACAAGTCCTAGGCATGTAATGAGAATATTTTTAAGGGAGCTTTTGCGTAAGCCAAAAGCTCCCTTTATACAATGATACCTAAAAATTGCTAAAAAATGCCTTTAAGGTGCCATTATTCATGAATAAAACTATTTCAACAATTCTTCCCATTCTTTGCTCTCAAACCAATAGCGACGTTTTTCTTTAAGCCAGCCTTCAGCTTCGCAAGTACGAATCCAGGCGTCCAAAGCATTGATGGTATCAAAGTCCCCTTTGCGTACGGCAATGCTAATGGGCTGTGGGTATACACTATCGGCCACATGGCGTATTTCATCAGGATTGTCTACCACTTCAAAAGACCCTAAAGGACTGGCTGAAAAGAATATATGTGCACGTCCAGAATGCATTTCTTGTACGGCGGAAGCTTCTTCATCGAAATAACGTATGGTGGCCTTGGGTAAGGTAAGCTTTGCTGCCGTGGCGGCGGTGGTGCCTGTACGAACTGCTACCACAGTGTCCTTGGTATTAAAATCTTCAAAATTTGTACTTTGCCCTAGTTTGTCTTTACGTCCCACAGCTTCAATGGTCACATGGTCATAGGGTATGCTGAAATTAACGCGTAAAGAACGTGCTGGGGTGGAGCTCATGCCGCTGATAATCATATCAAATTTACCTGTAAGCAGAGCTGGCACAATACCGGACCAACGTGTGGGCATAAGCTCTAACTCAAGGTCAAAATCTTTGGCAAGGCGGCGAGCCACGTCCACTTCAAAGCCAATGTATTCACCCTTCTTGTCTTGCATGGCCCAAGGCACGAAAGAAGAAATGCCCACGCGCAGGGTGCCGCGTTCCACGGCTTCTTGCAAGACACCAGTGGGCGCTTTGGCAAAGGAAGGAACAGAAAAGGTAAGCAAGGCGGCACAAAAAACAAAGAGAAGAGCTAGAAGGCGATTTTTCATGAGTAAACCTTTGGTTTAATGTTAAGAACAAGCTTCATGACCACATGTGGGGCAAGTTTTTTCCCCTTGCCATAGCGTTTCACCGCAGTATTGACAGGTGCTGCTATGCGGTGCAGGAACGCGTTGTGTGCAATAGCCACAAATATTTGCTTTCCAAGGTATAATGCGCATGCAAAAGGGGCAGGCGCGTGAAATACCGGGCTGAGCCAATTTAGGCAAAGCAAAAAGAATAAGTAAACATAGGGGCATAATTCCGCAAAGTAGCGTCCAAAGAAAAATATAACGCCCTTTATTGCTGGCCACAATACCACCGAGGATACCGCCCACCAACATAATGACTAAAATGAGCACAGTTCCCTCCTTTACAAGCTTTTACAAATTATATTTCAAACAATTTGGTAGAAAGGTAACGCTCACCTGCATCGCAAATGAAGGTCACTATATTTTTACCTTGCATGGAAGGTTGCTGTGCAAGCTGCAAAGCCGCAAAGACATTGGCACCAGAAGAAATACCGCAACTTATACCCTCTTTTTGGAATAAATCTCGAGCCATTTGCAAGGCATCTTCACCTCGCACAGGGATAATTTCATCAATAAGTTCACGCTGTAATAAGGGGGGAACAAAATTAGCGCCTATGCCTTGTATGAGATGTGGCCCGCTGCTTCCTTGGCTTAGTAAGGGGGATTCTTGAGGTTCCACAGCACAAATACGTATGTCAGCTATCTTTTCACGCAGATAAAGAGCGCAGCCTGTAATGGTGGTGCCTGTGCCAACGCCTGCCACCAAAGCATGAACTTGGCTGCCTAGGGCAGTAAAATCTGCTATGATTTCAGGGCCGGTAGTAAGGTAATGTGCTTGTACAGCAAGGGCATTGGAAAATTGATTGAGCATAAAAGCGTGAGGCTTTTGCTGCTGTATTTCGCTTGCCACCTTGGTGGCTCCTGCCATACCTTGCTTTGCCGGAGTAAGAATAAGCTCTGCCCCATAGGCCTTAATGATTTTTTGCCGCTCAAGGCTCATGTTCTCTGGCATGATAATAATGCAATGAATACCCTTAAGGGATGCAATCATGGCAAGGGCTATGCCTGTATTACCACTGGTGGGCTCTATAAGTGTACTTTTAAAGGTAATGTCACCGTTTTCCAAGGCTTTTTCAACCATATGGAGCGCAATACGATCTTTGATGGAGCCAGCAGGATTTTTGCTTTCAAGCTTCACAAAAATATTACAAGTATTTGTTCCAAGGTTTGTGAGGCGCACAAGTGGGGTTTTGCCCACGCAATCTAAAATAGATGGGTACATAGTTTTCCCTTTGCATTGATGTGCCAATATGTGTTGTATTTTGTATTCAATTTTCCTAATATATCGCAGAACTGGCTAAAGGAAAAGGATATTTTTCCGATAAAATTCTGAAAAGTAAAAAAAATTACTTTCCATGGCGTCTTTTTTTCATTAAGGTATTTTATTGTGTTTTTACACATAAAATAAAAAAAGTGTGTGAGAACATAGCTGATAAGGTGCAAAAACTTACAAAAAGCCCCTTTGGCTGAGGGTTTATAATTTGTAAGTTCAGTAACATCAAACGTCAATTCACTTAAAAAGGAGTCAAGCGTGGCTGTTAGCTATCCCCAAAAAGTTCTGAGAAATTTGAAAAAAAGTAACCGTAACCAACCTGAATTTTTGCAAGCTGTTGCAGAAGTTTTTGATACCCTTGATCCGCTTTTCGCAAGCGAAGCAAAGTATCAAAAACACAATATTTTGGAAAGAATTGCCGAACCTGAACGTCAACTACTTTTCCGTGTGGCTTGGACCGATGATAAAGGTCGCGTTCAAGTAAATCGTGGTTACCGTGTACAATTTAACTCTGCCCTTGGACCCTATAAAGGTGGCTTACGTTTTCACCCCAGTGTAAATTTAAGTATTTTAAAATTTCTTGGGTTTGAACAAATTTTCAAAAACAGCCTCACTGGTTTGATGCTCGGTGGTGGTAAGGGTGGTAGTGATTTTGACCCTAAAGGCAAGAGCGATGCAGAAATAATGCGTTTTTGCCAAGCTTTCATGACAGAGCTTAGCAAAATTATTGGTGCTCACCAAGACGTACCCGCCGGTGATATTGGCGTGGGTGGTCGTGAAGTCGGTTATATGTTCGGCCAGTACAAGCGCTTGACCGGTCAGTTTGAAGGCGTGCTCACAGGTAAAGGTTTGCTCTGGGGCGGATCTCTTGCACGTACCGAAGCCACGGGTTATGGCTGTGTGTATTTTGCTGAAAATATGCTCAATGCCGTGGGCAAAGAAATTAAGGGCGCCACAGCCACCGTTTCTGGTTCCGGTAACGTAGCCATTTATACCATTGAAAAGTTAAATCAATTGGGTGCAAAAGCTGTGACCGTGTCTGACTCTCGCGGTTGCATCATCCAAAAGAGCGGCATTAATGTAGAAGTGCTTAAGCAAGTGAAAGAAGTGGAACGCGCCTCTTTAACTCGCTATGCTGAACTTTGCCCAGACGCTCAATATGTGCCTGTGAAAGATTATGGTAAAAATCAGCATGCTGTATGGCATGTACCTTGTGACTTGGCCTTCCCTTCTGCTACACAAAATGAAGTTACCTTGGAAGACGCTAAAGCTTTGCTTAAAAATGGTTGCTACTGCGTAAGCGAAGGCGCCAACATGCCTTCTACTCCAGAAGCTATTGCTGCTTTCCTTGAAGCAAAAATCGCTTATGGTCCTGCCAAGTGCGCCAATGCCGGCGGTGT
>CAYJHH010000025.1:0-26847 GCA_964369995.1 uncultured Desulfovibrionaceae bacterium | reverse complement strand
TCAAGCTCTTTATACGTTAATTTATGCACAGCGCTAAGCTCAAGCACACGCGCAAACACGGCGCCATCAAAAGGCTGCGCTAAATATTGCTGTAAAATATGCGGATAGGCATTACTCATGCTAGGCATTCTTGCAAATGAAGCAGCACATTGAGCATCATGCAATAAAGCATAGGTGCAAAAGAGATGAAAGAAAAAATAATCAAAGGCCTGTGTTTCTCGCAGCCAATACAGTTCTAAAAATTTTTTTATAAGAAGAATATATCTGGTATTTGGCTTAGCCTGTAATAGCCAATTGGAAAAACAGCGCCTATCTATGGCACGAGTTTGCGCAGAAAACACTTGTTCCTTGCTGGGAAGCGCAGGCAATGCACACCAAGGCGGGAATTTAAAAGCAAAAAAATCTTGAGAAAAAATGTATGAAGGCAGTGGTGCAGATAAAAACACCGTGGCATCCACCCACACACCGCCATACTTAGCCAGCAAAGCCACCCGAAGATAGTCGCTATAATGCGCATCACTCATATGCCCTGCGACATATTTTTCTTGAATATGCTTGGGGATTTCCACATAATCATGCACGCTGCGCGCATTGAGCACTTTAATTTTTTTCTGATTTTCCTGACGTACTTGGGCTACTTGGCCCACATGACTTGGCTGACCATGGTATGTGCGCACGCTTTGCAAACACGCTTGCACCACAGGAGGCGCATGTTCTTCACCTTGCAGCCAGCATTGCCATATATAAGGAAGGGGAAAGGAAGGAGGATACGGCTCAAGCTCCATGGTAAAAAGTTCATGGTATTGAGAAAAATATTTCACAATAGGCATTTTTACCTCATACTGGTTCAAAAAACATGGGCTAAAAGCATCCTACACTTTGTTTAAAAACACATTATCCTTTACTCCATGGGATCAAGGCGTCCCAATTGTATGGATCTTGTAATGATTTTTTCTCTGGAAACCTTAAAATATTTCGATAAAAGATTTAATTCCCTTTCCATATCATCACTTTCATACTGATCGCTTTTTTCATGAAACAAAGCCTTGGGCATAAGAAAAGCATAAGCAAAATAGTCTAAGCGTTCCAACACTTGCTCTGACAAAGGCTCCTTGGGAGGATACATTTCACTGCTTTGCCAGCGTTCAGCGCTCACTCTATACCCCATGGCCATAAATAAATAACCAAGGAGTTTTGCAATGAAAAATTTTTCGTAATCCTCTGACATATCGCTAGGTAAATACAGCTGAAAACCTTCTCCATGCTTTCTTACTAAACCGTCACGGTACATGGTGCTGTCTTGAGCAAAAACAATACTGCCTCCCAAAGCATTCACCAAGGTTTGCATGCTATAAATGGGATAAGAAATTTTAAATTGAATAATCAATCTCCCCACAAAGGTTTCAACGGCAGGATTAATCATGACAGCTTCTCCGCAAATAAAAAGTGAAAACAATGACTGCTACATCTATACCTTAACATAGTTAATGCTTAAAAACGTGTTTCCACTCGTTTTTAAGAAAGGCACGCCTGCTCCAAATACCCCTTCGGGGCCACCGGAAGTAAATTCCGGCTTATTTTACGCGCGGCAAGCCATGCCAAGGGCATGTCTTGAGTAGTCGACATCTGAAAAAAGCATTTCTTATGTCTAAAGATTGCCAGAAAACGTATTCCATACGTTTATTTCTGGCAATCTTTATTACGTTATTTGATTTATAAGTTCTATTTTTACTGATAGTTAAGTTGTTTTTCAGTGTCGACTAACATAAATGCTGTAATACGAGGCGACGCGGCAAACTATAGCCACTTTACGAAGGCGAGGCAATGCTAGATATGCCCATTTTATGGTGAAATTCTAAAGCCCCTTGTGGCAGAAGCCATAATGGGTACTGGCATTATAGCCGCGTATCATGTATACTCTACGCCAGTTACATTATTATTATGCAAGGAAGGATACCATGAAAAATAGTCCCAGTCTTATCATTGCCATGGGCATACTGCTTGGTTTTGCCAGTCTTGGTTTTTTTATACAAGAAAGCATTGTCAGCCTTAACAGCGCCCAAAGAAGCGTGGTGGTCAAAGGCTTAGCCGAAAAGGACGTTTTGGCCAACAATGTGGTTTGGCCCCTCAGCTTTAGAGTGAATGCCAACAGCCTTGATGAATTACATACTCTTTTGGGACAAAGCACAGCAAAAATACAGGCTTTTCTTGAAAAAAATGGCATTGCCCCCGCAGAAATAAGCCTTGTTGCCCCTAATATTGAAGACAAAACCTTATACGCCTCACAAGACAATAAGCCCATATATGCTTATTCAGCCTTGGGTACTGTCACAGTTAATTCACAGCAAGTAACGCACATTGCAAAACTTTCTCAAAATGTAGAAGAGCTGATAAAACAAGGCGTGGCACTTGATGGAAATTTTGGGCGCATGGCTTATACCTATACACAGCTCAACGATATTAAACCTGCCATGATAGAAGAAGCCACCAAGAATGCGCGCTTTGTGGCACATAAATTTGCCGAAGATTCACAAAGCCATTTGGGTAAAATAAAAAAAGCCAATCAGGGTTTATTTAGCCTTACTACCCCTGATACATACCGCCCAGAACGTATGCGTGTGCGCATTGTCAGCACTGTAGAATACTATTTGGTAGATTAACAGCCTCTAACACATTTGTTCTTTCTTATATATTCTTGTAAGCGCTGACTTTTACCTTGGTGAAAGTCAGCGTTTTTTTATTTTTTTACCTAAAAGTAAATATCACAGAATGCCTAGTTAAAACCTCGTTTTTTAACATTTACAGTATCATGCCTCTATGATACACTTTAAGCAAAGGCGGAATATATTCAAATATCTTTTACTATATACTGCCCCTCGCTAAATACAGAGAAATAGGAACATTGTATGGCTCAAACACATAATATTGCAGCAACCATAAGCAAGGCCAGTGGCCCTGTCACTATCCTTCGTGACGGTCACACACTCACCCTTCATGAAGGGGATAAAGTTTTTTCCACCGACACCATTAAAACGCAAAGTGTTTCTGTGGAATTAAGCTTTGAAGATGGCGCCAAAGCCATGCTTGGGCCACAAACAGTCATGACCATACAGGAATTTTCCACAAGTTTTGATGATCCCTCTTTCATACTGAATTTAGCCACAGGTGCCATGCGCTCCATCAGCGGCAAAGTGGTAGAGCAAAACCCCGATGCTTTTAAGGTTTTTACCCCCAAGGCCACCGTGGGTATTCGCGGTACGGACTTTATTACCAAGGTAAATGCCGATGGTAGCGAGGTACACGCCGTTATTTCACTGAGCCAAGGGCATAACCTTGTTATCACCACCCATGATGGCGAGCAAATTTCTTTAACTACCTCCAGCGACGGAGCCTTCATAGGTAGCGGTGCAAGCACTACCCTTTCCCCTTACAATTTCACCGATGAAGAGTTGGAAGAAATTGTGGGCGCCATTCTTGGCGTGCTTGATTATGAAGAAGGCAGTGACAAAGAAGACACAGAAGCCGCCGCAGACAGTTCCTTAGAAAGTTTAAGACTTGAACAATCCTTGGTGGAAGTCTTAAGCGAAGAAGGCGTTGTTGAATTATTAGAGGCTCTCACCGAAGCTGGCATTATTTCTGGCGATGGTACAGATTCCGATGATTTAAGCCTTGGAAATCAAGAAGACATTGTTTTGGGCCTTAACGAAGATGACCCCGAAACGCCCTTTGATGATGGCTATGTGAACATGTCTACCCTTGGTAATGCGCCTTTTTATGCCGACATGGAAACAAATATTGACGCAGCTACCCATAAATTTAGCAATCACCGCGTGACCATTAGTGCCAACATGGATACTGCGCAAGATGCTGCTGGCAATGATGTGGTAATTTCTGGTGATATTAACAGCATGAGCGGCGGTACTGTGACCGGCGGCAGTGATGAAATTACTGGCCTCAACGCCAGTGCTGGGCGCATTGTGGGTGATGCCAATACCGTCACCGGCGGCACCCTAACGGCCGGTAGTGACACCATTACTTTAGACAATAAAACAGGCGGCGCAAGCCTGTATGGCGATGCTTATAGCGTGAGCGGCGCAAGCATCGTCGACTTTGGGCATGATCAAATTCACGTTAAAAACACCTTAAGCAATACCACCGTCAGCGGTGATGCCAATATCATTGATGTGAGCACCGCCACCATCACTACCTGGGGTAACGATTCCATCCATGTGGGCGGTTCCATGACAAATGCCAGCATCTATGGGGATTATAATGACCCCGCAAGCCTTTATGGAGGCCATGACACCATTACCGTTGATGGCGAAATGGACAGCACAAGCACCATTTATGGCAATGGCGGTGATGATGCCATACAGATTGGCTCTTATGGCGGCGGCATAATTGATGGCGGTGAAGGGACAGATTCTCTTACCATTCAGATACTTACCAGTGATTATACCCATAATCAAATCAGCAATGTGGAAAATATCACCATTAACGGTGTGGGCAATAATGGCGTGTATGCAGGCACGACCAATGCCGATGATATAGCTTTTGAGCATCTGTCAGGTACAGGACGCATTGAAGGGCAAGATGGTGATGATAACTTAACCATAAGCCAAAATATGAACGGTGGTACCCTTGATGGCGGCGCTGGAGCAGATTCTCTGTATATGAGCGGTACCATGAGTGGCGGCGCCATGAACGGCGGCGATGATGATGACAGCGTGTATATATCCGGCGCCATGAACGGCGGCACCATAGATGGAGGCGCTGGCATAGACAGCGTTCACGTTATGGGTTCTAGCATTACGGGTAGTGTTTCCAATGTGGAAAACCTGTACCTTGAGGCAGGCATGGCCGCAGGCACCCTCACTCTTAGCACCGCCACCGACCTGAGTAAGGATGATACCACAGCCTTTAGCATGAGCGGCGGTACCATCATAGGCAGCAATGGGATAGATGATTTTACCCTTGCCAGTCATACAGGAGGCACCATTAACGCCGCAGATGGTGACGATGTCTATACTATCACTGCCCTTTCCGGCGGCACCTTTGATGGTGGCAGCGGCACGGACACCGTAAATTTACAAGCTCATTCTCACTTCGGTACCATTAAAAATTCCGGAGCCGAACAAGATGCCCTGTACTTACAAAGTGGCATGAGCAGCGGTACTCTTACATTAGAATCTTCTGGCGGCGGATTTCACATCACTCAAGATGGAGCCAATGCTTTTACCATGAGCGGTGGCACCCTTAACGCCAGCGCAGGTAATGATAGTATTTTCATAGCCGACATAAACGCCGGCACTATTAACGCTGGTGCAGGTAATGATAGCATTTCCATAGAGGAACTAGCTGGAGGCACCATAGACAGCGGCGCCGGCGTAGACACCATTGATATACTCTCCTCAAATGATATTTTTGGCACCATTATAAATTCCGGCATGGAGCAAGATGCCCTTTTCTTAAGATTTGGCATAAATGGCCATATATTAACATTACAATCTTCCGGCGGCGGCTTTAACATCACAAAAGACGGAAGCGATGCCTTCGGTATGGATGACGGAACCCTTAACGCCAGTGCCGCTGCTGATACTATTTCCATAAGCTCCTTTGTTGATGGAACCGTAAATGCCGGTGGTGGTGCTGATAGCATTTCCATAGATCTCATGCTTGATGGCATGGTGAATGGTGATGCCGGTGCTGACACCATTACCATCACCACCATGAATAACGGTAGCGTAAATGGTAATGAAGGTGATGATAGTTTTACCATAAGCACCATGAATGGCGGCACCATAGATGGTGGTAACGGTACAGACAGAGCGACCCTTTCAAATAGCACACAAACAGGTGCCATTCATAATATTGAGCATATTTACTTAAGCGCCGGCATTGCGGCAGGTGCCTTGACCTTGGGCGGAGCTGGTTCCAGTTTATCCAAAGATGGTACTGATGGCTTTGATCTTTCCGCCGCAGCTAGCATTATAGGCTCAAACGGTGCAGATACCTTTACCATGCAAAATATGACCGGCGGCACCTTAAACGGCGGCGCAGGTAATGATATTTTCACAGCGGCAACCTATACCGGCGGCATTTTAACCGGCGGTGCTGGTAGTGACACCTTCACCATTGGCGGTTCTGTCACTGCGGGTAATGCTGTAGATCTTGCTCAAGTATCTGAAGTGGAAAGTCTTATTTTCACCTCCGTTACCGGCGGTACGGTAACTGGCAGTGCTGACGCTGAGCATATTACCATTACGACCATGAATGGCGGTACCATTGATGGCAATGGCGGCGCCGACACGCTTATCATTACCAACTTAGAAGGAACGAATAATACCTTTAAAAATTTGGACGAGCTTCATATTAACGGTACAGGCAGCTACAGCACCGAAAATGTAACCACAGTTTATGTTAATGGCCAAGAGTTAGGCAAAGTTGAAACGGTAGATACTCTCTCAGACGGAGACACCCTTACAGGTACAAATCTTTTTGATGCGTTCACCGTAAGAACATGGGAAGGCGGTACCATTGAAAGCTTAAACTCAGGCGATGCCATTTATGTGGAAAATACCATTGACACGGTAAATACACTGAGCGTTACCAATAGCGGCGGCGCCGACACCATTTACCTTGAAAATGGCATGCATCAGGGTACACTTAACCTGACAGGTGCAGGTAGCTATTTTGTGACAGGAGATACTTTACTCAACGGCTTTACCATGACCGGCGGCACCATAAACGGTGGTGCCATTGCCGACACCTTTAATATTGCTAGCCTTAGCCTTGGCACTGTTAACGGCGGTAACGGGGCAGACACCTTTACCATTGCCAGCCTTAGCGGGGGTACTGTTAACGGCGGTGAAGGTAATGACCTTTTCTCTGTGCAATCTCTCACCAGTGGCACTCTTGATGGCGGTGATGGAATTGATACGTTAAGCGCCGCCACCATCACAAGCAATATCAATTTGGCAAGTGTGGTAAATGTGGAGCATTTCACCGTTCAAACGGTAGACACAGGTGGCACGTTAAGCCTTACCAACAATGCCGACACCATCCAAATAGCAAACCTCACTGGCACGGGTATCATTGATGGTTTGGCTGGTGATGATACCATTACCATTGCAAGCGCCAGCGGCGGCACCGTAAGCAGCGGTGAAGGTGCTGACAGTGTTACCTTACAAAATGTAACGAATACTGTTACCTTGAATAATAGCAATGGGCATGACAATTATTATTTGAGTTCTGGTTTAGGTGCTAATGTCAGTGTAACCCTCACAGGTAATGGCACCAATACCCTGCAAGGTGGCTTCGGTGGCGCAGGCCTTAGCATGGGCGCTGGTGCCAGCATAACAGGTGGCAGTGGTAATGACACTTTTTATATGGCCGCCATGAGTATAGACGCTTCGGCCACCATTAACGGCGGCGCCGGTGATGACAGCTATTATTTTACCGAGGCCATCATACGGCCCATGGGAACCCTTAGCAATACTGCCGGAGCAGATACGGTCTTTATTGTTTCTAGCATAGACGGCGCTGAGCTTAGTCTCAGTGGTGCTGCTGGCTTTACCATAGCCGGAGATACTGCCTCCAGTGGTTTTACCATGGCAAACTCAAGCACCATTACAGGAACAGGCTTCGCCGATACCTTTATTGTGGGCACCACCATGGCTACTAACACCATCAATACCGGTGAAGGCGCTGACACCCTAGCCATTACCGTCATGAACAGTAGTAGCTCTCTTACCATACATAATACCGGCACAGCTGTGGACAATGTGCATATACAAACCGACCTTTCCGCCGGACAATACACCCTGTCCACCGCTGACGCAGGCTTTAGCGTAACCAATGCTGCAGGCACCGGCTTTACACAGTCTGGCGGTTCCTTACTCGGCAGCGCTGCGGCAGATACATTCACCGTAAATAGCATAACAGGTGGTAGCCTTAATGGCGGCGCTGGCGATGACAGTATTGTGATTACCACTTGGAGCGGTGGCACCATTACGGGCGGCGATGGCAGTGACAGCATTGATATTGTAAACGATATAAATACCGCACAGACATATGAAATAAGCACTTCAGGTACCGGCACAGATACCATTGACTTGCACGCAGGTATGACAGCAGGAACCATTAACTTTACCAGTAGTAGCAGTGCCGGTTTTCACATAACCGGCTCAAACAATGGCTCCGGCGTCATCATGAATGGCGGAACCATTACTGCCAGCAATAATGCAGATACCATAACCATATATAATATGTCTGGCGGAACCATATCTGGCCAGGCAGGTAACGATACTTTCCTTGCAGGTCAGATGAACGATGGTATCATTAATGGCGGTGATGGTAATGATGATATTACCGTAACCATCATGAATAATGGCGACATTAATGGCGGCGATGGTAGTGATACTATTCTTATTACCACTTGGACCAACGGAGATATTGACCTAGGCGCTGGCACCATGGCCAATACTGTTACCATTGAAAATGCCATCGACACCGCAATACCAAGCATTGACATAAACAGTGCCATCACCAGTGGTTTTGATACCATTATCTTTGAAAATGGCATCACACAAGGAATTGTAGATACCACAAACACTGAAGGTGGCGCCTTTCATATACAGGGTAGTACGGGTGGTGTCTCCATAGCAGGAGGTGGCCTGTATACCAGTGAAGGTGCAGATAGCATAGAAATAGCTACCCAATCTGATGGTATTGTGGGCGGTTTGGCTGGCAATGACACCATAACTGCTGATGATCTTCAAGGAACTGGTCAGATTGATGGCGGCGATGGACAAGATTACATCACCGTTACCACCATGAGCGACGGTCTCATTCTCGGCGATGCTGGAGATGATGAAATCACCGTCACCACCATGAGCGGTGGCAACATCGGCGGTGGAGAAGGTCAGGATGAGATTTTCATAAGAACTTGGAGTGGCGGTACCATTGATGGTGGTGAGCAAGCGGATAGTATTATCATTGAAAATAATATCACAGACGCTGGCACATACACCATTGACAATATGTCAGGTATAGATACCATAGACTTTTATGGATCTATTAGCGCGGGAACATTCAACTTTTCAAACAATATAAATAGTGATGGCTTTCATATAACCGGCGCCGGTAACGGCAATGGTCTTACCATGAGCGGCGGCAGCATAACTGGCAGTTATCATGCAGATACCATAGATATCTTTACCTTAAGTAACGGCTCCATTGATGGTAGCTTTGGTAATGACACCATTTCCATTGGGGGAACATTCAATAACGGCAGTGTTGATGGCGGTGGGGGCAATGATAGCATTGAAATAACCTTGAATGCTAACATAGTTAGCGGAACCATTAGTGGCGATGCTGGTGAAGACACTATCACCATTGAGGGCAGATTAGAGGGCGGTACCATTAATGGCGGCACGGATAATGATTACATCAAAATAAATGCTAACATGATTTCCGGAACCATTAATGGCGACTCTGGTAATGACACCATTTTGTTTGATGATGGTTACATCATGCAAAGCGGCACCATTAATGGTGGATTCGGTGATGATAGTATTATTATTTCCCACTTTGAAGGTGGTAGCATTACCAATTCAGACGGTAGCGACACTGTGACCATTTACACTATACGCGGTGACTTGACCCTAGAGAATAACATACTTCATTATGACCTTGGCACAGTTGCCACAGGCGGTAGTGTCACTTCTGACCTTTTTGACCGTACCATTACGGTGGAAAGCATGACCGGCGGTGGCCTCACAAGCTCTGACGGCAATAAAGCTACATTTGTCATAGAAAATACCATTAACGCCCTGACAGAGACCATTACCATTACAAACGATAGCCTGTATAGACAAGCAGACCTTTATTTGAAAAATGGCCTCACAAGCGGCACCATTAACCTTGAATCCGGTACCAATAGTTTTGGATATAATGTGTATGGCAGTGAAAACTATGTGGGCTTTGATATGAGCGGCGGTACCATTAACGGCACAGCGCATGGTGACTATATTGAAATAAATACACTTTCCGGCGGTACCATCAACCTTGGGGCAGGCTCTCAAAATTATGTGGACGTAAATAATATCATTAATACCGCAAACACCCTCACTTTTATTAATGAGGATACTACTAATCAGGCCACCATACGCCTTGTGGGCGGCATGTCTAACGGTACCATAGACCTTACTGCCAATGGCACTGCAGGCTTTAATGTGAACGGTGGGCTTGAAAATTCTTCTCAAATAGGCTTTGACTTTTCGGGCGGCACTGTAAATGGCAGTACACAGGCAGATGAAATTACCATAGGCACCATGTCAAATTCTGCTACGGTTCATGGTAATGATGGCAATGATACCATTATCATTACGGATTACAACAGCGGTACCATTACAGGCGGTGCGGGAACTGACGATCTTACCATAAAAAATGTAAGCGGTTCTTTAAATATAAGTAGCTTCACCGACATAGAAAATATCACCATAGAAGGCATTAGCGGAACCCTCACAGGCTCTATTGAACAAGATAACTTAACCTTTAAAGCTGTGAATAATGGTATTATTGACGGTCAAGGCGGTGGCGACTCATACACCATTGAGCATCTTTCCGGCACAAACAATATTTTTAGAGATGCTGGTACAGTCAATATTCTTTTTATGGATCCCGATGCCTCCTATACCATAGAAGGCACTACAACCGTTTTACTCAATGGCCAACCCTTGGGGAACACCATAGAGCATGTCACACTAGATGCAGATATCACAGGTACAGCCAATGCTGATATATTCAAGATTGGTACATGGGCAAGCGGCACCATCACAAGCTTTGGCAGTGCGGATGATATTAATATCTCCAGTGCCTTACACAATGGAAGCTTCATAGTAGAAAATAGTGGTGGCACAGATCGCATCTTCCTTGAAAACGGCATATCGAGCGCAGACCTTACCCTCAATGGCACCGATGGCTTTTTAATCAGTGGCGCCAATGTAGATACAGGCTTTAACATGAATGGCGGTACCCTAAACGGCGGCGCAGGTAATGATACCTTCAAGATAGATACCATGGATAATGCTACGCTTAATGGTAATGATGGTAATGACTCCATTACTGTGCAAAATATGCAAGGCGGCACCATTAACGGCGGAGAGGGGGACAATACCACTTGGGTTACAAATTGGACAGGAGGCGCTATTACTGGCGGCAGTGGCTATAATGTTGTCAATATTAGCCATGTCTATGGTAGTTTAGACTTAGATAGTGATTTTACAAATATTGATGACATTACCATTCACACTGTACATAGTACTGGTGAGGTAACAGGAAATAGGTTTACCATAGACTCTTTGCTTGGCGGTAAATTAAGTGGCCAAGATACCGCAGATAATTTTACCATTCAAAACATGCATGGGGGCATCATTGACGGTGGAGATGAAGCCGATACGGTTTATGTATCTACACTTACGGGCAGTAATAATACATTTGCCAATGTGGAAAACCTCACCATTGCAAACATTGGAAGCGGCGCCACCTTTAGCATTGATGATAAAGTAACGTCCTTAACACTTGGCAATAGTGCTGTCACTATTCATGAAGATAGCACTACCATGACTACTAGCCTAGGGAACGATTTAGGCTATATCAGAGAAATGACTACAGGCACCCTTAGCTTAAATATAGGCAACGATACTCTTTTTGTAGAAAAACTTAGCGGTAATTCTACCATCAATGCCGGAAACAGCGATGACATTATCTCGGTGGTGGAAATGGGCGATGCCAATGCTTTTATCTTTGGGGATTCCGGCAATGACAGCATTTATGTGAGCAAACTTAACTCAGGAAATATTGATGGTGGAGACGGTGATGATAGCGTTGTCATTTCCTCCCTTGAAGGAGGCATGGTAACAAACACAGGCTACAGCGACTCAGATAAGCTTATTGTGGAGACCATGAAAGACGGTACCGTTTCTGGATATGACACTGTCAATGTGGCACTCTTTGAGGGAGGTACCATTAACAGTGGCGGCACTGCTCAAGTTACGGTGGAAAGCATGAAAGGCGGTACTCTTTCAGGTGAGGATAATAACTCCATCATTATAGTAAATGGTTTAGAAGGCGGCAGTATTCTCGCTGGTAAGGGTAAGGATGACCTCACTGTGCATATTACCAGTACCGACAGCCAAGCGGGAGATAGACCTAATATAACCTTAGGTACTGACGGCGCAGAAGATACACTAAAAGTCACCATTGATGGCAGCACAGGGCAAACCTATCACGTCAATGTCAGTGATTATGATGCCACCGATAAAATCAAGATAGGTGATAATCTTACTGTGGAAATAGGTGATCTTACTTTAAACAATAATACCTATACCTACACCCAAGATTCCTCTACGCTCATTTTGTATTTTAGCTAAACACACTGCATTTAAAGAACAAAACACCTATCATACTGCCATGTGTGATAGGTGTTTTTGTATAAATAGTCGATGCTTAAAAACGTATTTTCATACGTTTTTAAGCATTAACTAAATAACACATAAAGGGATGCGCATGAAAAAACTATACTCCTGCATAAGCACCTTTCTTTTTTGCTTGCTCTGCCTCTACTCTCCCCTTAGCCTAGCTTTGGCAGCGCAAGATAATAAAGTTATTATCCTTTACACCAATGACGTACACAGTGCCATAGATGAAGGCTTAAGCTATGCCGGTGTGGCTGCGCATAAAAAGCAACTTCAAAGCCAGTACGGTGAAGAAAATGTGGTCTTGGTAGATGCCGGCGATGCCATACAAGGCCGCCCCTTAGGGTTACTCACCAAGGGCGGCGCCATTGTGGACATGCTCAATACCGTGGGTTATGATTATATGACCCTAGGTAATCACGAATTTGATTATGGTATGCCTCGCCTTTTTGAGCTCATACAAAAATTACAAACGCAAGTGATCTCCTGCAACATCACCTCCACCAAGGACGCAAGCCCTATCTTCCCCCCCTATGCCTTAAGGGAATTTCATGGCATGAAGGTGGCCTTTGTGGGCATAACCACACCGGAAAGCATTACCAAATCCACCCCGGCCTATTTTCAAGATGAGCACGGTACCTATATATACAGCTTTGCAGAAGGGCATAATGGGCAAGATTTGTATGACATAGTACAAAAAACTGTGCATGCGGCGCGCGCTGAAGGGGCAGAAATAGTCATAGCCCTTGTGCATCTTGGCATAGATGAAGAAGCTTCCCCGTGGACAAGTCCGGAGCTTATACAGCATACTCAGGGCATTGATGTGCTCATTGATGGACACTCCCACTCTGCGGTGCAAAGCATGTATGTGAAAAATGCCCTGGGTAATGAGGTGTTACTCACCCAAGCAGGTTCTCATCTGCGCTATCTCGGACAACTCACCCTAGATACCGTAGACAGGAGCACCAAAAGCATCACAAGCACCCTGCACACCAGCTTACCCTCACAAGACGCACTGACAGCGCAACGTATACAAAACCTACAAAAAGATTTGGACAGCATCTTAGAAAAAAAGGTGGCGAGCACAGCCTTTCCCCTCATCACCACAGATACAAAGGGGCAAAACCTCATTCGCTTACAAGAAACCAATCTTGGTAACCTTGTGGCTGATGCCCATCGCAGCGCCCTTGACACTGATGTGGCGCTCATAAATGGTGGTGGCATTGCCCATGATATTGATACCGGCGACATTACATATAAAGAAATCATACGCGTGCTCCCCTATGCCAATGAAGCCGTGTGCCTGCAAGTGAGCGGGCAAGCTTTATGGGATGCGCTGGAAATGGGCGCTCGCCATCTCCCCAAGAGTAATGGTGGCTTCATGCATGTTTCCGGCATGACCTATACCATAGACAGCACCCTCCCTTCTTCTGTTATGACAGATGATAAAGGAAATTTTATTTCTGTGGCAGGAGCCTATAGGGTGAAAGATGTGCGCATTCAAGGCAAAGCCCTGCAACCTCAGGCCATGTACAGCATGGCCTCCAGTGCTTATATTGCCTTGCATTCCGGCGATGGCATGACCATGTTTCGCGGCGCCACACGGCTTAAAGATGTTTCGTTGATAGATAACGAAATACTTTTTCAATACATTGTGCAGACCTTGGGTGGTCAGGTGGGAGCAGCGTACGCCAATGCACAAGGGGAAGGTAGAATTACCATTTTGCGCTAATTTCTTACCCATAGAAAGCAAAATAAGGCCCCTGCACATGCAAGGGCCTTAGTACTACATACAGCTGTTATCGGGGAAAAATTCTTTCAAAATACGCCGTAATTTCATCTTTTTGCACCTGAGCAGGATAGCTTATGGATGTATATCCATCACCGGAAAAGCTTCTATCCACTTCCACAAGAAGATGTATACTATCTTTTTCCACAATAAAGCTCAGTTCTATTTCATTAATGCGGCGACTATTCCAACTAAAACCACCCACGGGGCGCATTTCTATCTCTTGATATATGCCGGAAGCACTGGAAAATGTAGGGGCGTTTAAATAACCCACTTCCACATCCACTTTTTTAAATGCAAAGCCATTTTGTAAAAACTTATCTATCATTATGGCTACGCCAGGATGCGGTGTAATGGTAAGATAATCACGATCATCGCTATCAAGACCGGATTCAATATCCAAATCCGTATGCACCCACACCTTGGATTGATTTTTGCCATCAGCTATGGCGGTGATGGGCGTTTCTGAGGGTAATATAAAGCTAAAAGGAATTTCGTACCTTTGCCCTGCTTCTACCTTGGCGGCCCACTGAATATGCATCACACCCACGGCTTTATTTGCCACATAGCTTTGCTCTTCCCCGTTCACCTCACGGGTACCACGAGCTTGCGTCATGACAGAAATAGTGACCTTATTAACATCTTGATCTACTTTTCCGCCTAAAATATGCACGGTACCGGTGACCAAATCCCCTTGTGTGAACACTTTATTATCTAAAACTGTATCTACTTTGGCATTACCAATGCCCACTTTGGCTAATAATGTATCAAACATGAGTGTATCCTCATTGAGTAAAAATATGGAAAGAAGCTAGTAAAATCTGCTACATGGGTAGTGTACACCGCCAAAAGCAGCCCACCCTGTCATACCTATGAAAATGCCCTCAAAAAGACGTACAGCATCAAAGGTATTTGCCATAAAACATCTTTGTATACTTATGCAATAGCAGACTTTTTACCTTGAACTTTACTTTTATTATCATACATATAACGCTCTTTGTAAGCAATAAAAAAGTATATGGACATAATGAAGGCTAAAAACTCAGCTATGGGTACGGCAAGCCATACACCGGTGATGCCTATGTATTGTGGCAAAGTCATAATGGCCAGAGAAATAAACACAAAGGTACGCAAAAATGAAATACAGGCGGATATTTTACCATTGGAATAGGCCGTAAACAAACCCGAAGCAAAAATATTCATGCCGGAAAAAAGAAAACCCACAGCAAAGATATAAAAACCATGCACCGTAATAGCATAGGCATGTGTTCCTGCATCTAAAAATACACTGGCCAAGCTTTCATTGATGGCAAAGGACAAAAGCACAAGAGCCACCGAACTCACAGCAATAAACTGTACGCAAATGGTGAAAATTTTTCTTAATTTTGATTTATTCATTGCACCAAAATAAAAGCTTATGACAGGCGCAATGCCTATGGAAAAGCCAATGAATAAGGTATTAATAAGCAGCTGTGCATATAAAACCACGGTTATGGCGGCAATGCCGTCACTGCCTGCCATTTTCAACATGGTAATATTAAATAAATAGGTGGTCACGCCTGTGGCCAGATGGGTGACCATTTCCGATGAGCCATTGCCGCAAGCCTTGAAGATGGAAGCAATATCCACAGAAAAAGGCACAAAATGCAATGTTTTTTGTGCTTTTTTGGTGGAAAAAAAGTATATGGCAATGCAGGTGGGTAGTAAAAATCCTAAACCGGTGGCCAAAGCCACTCCTTGCATACCTAGGCCACAATACACAATAAAAACATAATCCAAAATAATATTGGTTATGCCACCAAGGGCAAGGGCGATAAATGCCATTTTAGGATTACCGGAAGCTATCAAAGCATTTTCAAATATGGTTTGTAATACGGCAAAAGGGGCAAAAAGCGACAGCACCACAAGGTAATCATAACAATATTGATAGGTTTGCTCATTGGCTCCCAAGGCAAGAAGAATTTCATGCAAAAAAGTCTGCGTCACAAGGGTAAGTAGCCAGCCAAGTAAAAAGCCTGTAAGAGCAAAAAGCGTTAATTTTTCCTTGGCGGCTTGTGTCTTCCCTTCTCCAAGAAGCCGAGCACAAATGGCATTGCCGCCCGCACCAAGCATGGTACCTACAGCTATGTACACCGTAATGATGGGTAAGATAATATTTATGGCAGAAAGCGCATCGGTGCTTATGAGGTTTGCCACAAAAATGCCATCCACCATGGTATAAACAGACATGAAAATCATCATGGAAATGCTTGGCAATGTGAAGGCAAGAACATTTTTAAAAGTAATTGTTTTAATCATATTATGTGAACTCCTTGTGTAAAAATCTCTTTCTTTACTGCAAAAGTGATTTTTGTTAGGCTCACTATAAAGTATGACGTAACGAGAGAGTCAACACAAAAGGATGCATTATGGAAAAATTTTTATCCATAGGTGAAGTTGTCAAAATAAAGGGCGTTACCCATAGGGCTTTACGCCATTATAATGATTTGGGAATTTTGATTCCCGCATATACTAATGCCGATACGGGGTATAGATATTATGCAAAAAATCAAATGATTATATTAGATGTTATATTACTATGCGTGGCTTTACATATTCCATTGCAAAATTTTAAGCAGTATACATCTGAAAAAGGCATTATTGATGTAAAGCATTTGATTGATGATGCTAAAGACAAAGCTTTGGCCATGCAAAAGGAAATTGAACAAAAATTATATTTTTTACATTCCGTTACGGAACATTTCGCGGAAATAACACAGGCAAAATCTCAAAATGGGGCCCATACAAGGCATATACCAGAAAGATATTTCCTCACCACACCAGCTCCTCAAAACTTTGGAACACATGCCGATTATTGGACAAAGCTCACTAATCTTTATAAAACGTCCCTAAAAAAGAACTATACCCTCTCCATCAATCAAGGATTATGTTTTTTCTTGCAAGAAGGACAAGCGCAAGTAAAATATTTTATGGAAATTCAAAAGCCAAAGAAGATTGATACGGATATACTGCGCATACCACCCGCAGAATTTTTATGCGAAATTTTTGAAGACAGTTGTTTTTTTGAGGCTTTAGCAAAATATCAAGCGCATGAGCGATATCTTGCAGGCAATATGTTTATTCTCAATGATATCTTAGAAGAAAATATTTCACATGAGGTGACCCCTTTTGAGATACAACTCATGCTGTGAGAAATTTTTTAGTATGCACTCTTTTTTACAAAGTAGTTTTTGAGAAGTTTTCCTTTATAAAATCAACAAATTCTTTAAAATATTTATTTTCATTAACCGAATCGCCCCAAGACATATAAATAGGGCGCGAAAAATCCATATTTTTTATGGGTATGATTGCTAAGTCATGATGATTTTCTATGACATTTCGCGGTATAAATGAAATACCTCTTCCAAGAATTACATAATTAATTATAGAATAATAATCTTGTGCTTCTTCAATAATATTAAATTGCATATGACGCGATTTATATGCTGCATGGACAGATTCATATAGCTGTGTTCTGGATGAGCGCATAATCAAAGGCATGTTATCAATATCTTCAAAAACAATAGATTCTTTTTGGGCAAGAGGATGATTTTTATGAGCAACCAACACAATTTGTTGTGTTGAAATTTGCAAAGAATGCAAGCTTTCATGCCTAGCAACGCTAAACATAATATCAATACTGCCAGACATAATATTTTTAAGTAGTTTCGGTGGTGGATACGTCACAAAACGAAATTGAATCGTATCTTTTTTTTGCTTTTCATACGAAGCAATCAATTCTGGAATAAACGTGGAACTTAGCGTGAGCATATAGCCTAAGGCCAGCTCATTTTTCACATTTTTCCTCATGGCATTAAGCTCGTCTACACCATGCTCAAGACATAACAACACATCTTGTGTTGTTTTATAAAATTTTTCCCCGTATTCTGTTAAAGCTACTCTTTTGCCATCTTTTTTTAACAAAGGCACTCCCAAAAACGTTTCCAATTGAGCAATGCCATAACTTAAGCTTGGTTGTGAGATATAAAGCTTATCAGCCGCTTTGGTAAAATGAAGCAACTCAGCTACGGCTTTAAAATATTCAAGTTGCTTTAACGTCAAACGAAACCCTCTCTTTCTTATGTCACCTGTTGCAAATGTAGCCGCGTACCTTAAAAAAACATAGGAAGCATCATTTTACAAAATTGTAGAAACCCTTAAAAAGATTCAAAAAATTAATCCCAGAACATTTTTAGAGTTTTTCCCTTGCCCTGTCAATGCACGCTTCATATGTGCCAAGTATCTTGTATACCCTACCATAAAAATATTTTAGCGCAATGTGCTGTACGCATGTGAAATATTGTCTTTATTTCATAGAGTTTTTCTATAATCCAATAGAAAAAATCAATTTTACAGCCAGCCAAAGTCTGGTACACTGTATACAGTAAGGAAAGTTTTACATACCGTATACCATAAATATACGAAGAAGACTTTCCCAAGTGACATCAAAAATTGTAACGATAATAGAGAGATGAACACATACTGTATGTGTTCATCTCTCCCTGAAGAAATACAGCGTAAAGAGGTAGAAGCATGAGATTGACCAATGAGTATTTGGGTAGTGTGTTCATGGAAAATACAGAGCATGTGATTGCTGGCTGTGTAGATACATGGAAAGTGGTATTTACAGTGGGTAAATACGGCATTGACGACAATGGCAGTATTAAAATTGTGTGGCGAAATCCCAGCGATTGGGGCGTCCCCCAATTTGATGCCCCCACGGAGCTTAATTATACCGTGGCTTCTGTTAATAAAGATGTGACAATTTTAACAGAATTGGAATATTTCGTTCGTCCCTTTATTAATGGCCTCGTCATACGCGTGAAGGATGGCTACTTGGTAGAAGGCGATGTCATTACCATTATACTTGGTGATACCTCCGGCGGCGGCCCAGGCATGAAAGCACAAACTTTTTGTGAAGAAATTCATGAGTTTCGAGTTTATGCAGACCCCTACGGCACACGAAAATACGAAAGAGTACCTCATGATATAGCTTTTCCCGTGTACTCAGGAAAAGCTTGTGAATTACACGCCGTTGCTCGCTCCACCTTTGATAAAAAGCGTAATAATGAAATACTGCTGCGCGCCATTGATACATATGGCAATATTGCAGAAGGTTTTGAAGACGACATTGCCTTTGAACTTATAGACGCCAAGGGTAACGTTTTACAAAATAAAATGCTTAGCATGGCGCCCAAAGATAAAGGCTTACTTCGCCATAAATTAGATATCTCCTTGGAAAGCGGTGTCTATTATGTGCAGGTAAAAGCGCAAAAAAATGGTTTTCAAAATTTAAGTAATCCCTTCGAAATACGTCATGATGCCAAAAATCTTTATTTTGGTGATATGCACGGCCAAACATCGTCCACCATTGGTACTGGTAGCCTAGATAGGTATTTTCAATTTGCGCGTGACAGTGCTTATGTGGACTTTACAGGCTGGCAAGGAAATGACTTCCAAGTGGATAACTTTATTTGGAATGATGTGCGAGAAGCCACAAAAAAATACCATGATCCTCAAGAATTTACTGTATTTTTAGGCTATGAATGGTCTGGCATGACGGGCAGTGGCGGTGACCACAATGTCTATTTCCTTAACGACAGTGAAGAGTTTTACCCCAGCAGTAATTGGCAAGTGGATCCAAACAATGTCAATGCAGAGCTTAACGCCTATAATATTCCTGAATTACTTGAAAAAGTAAAAGGAAGGGATGATGTTATGATTATCCCACATATTGGCGGCAGATACGGCACTTTAGAATTTGATGATTTACACTTTACGCCTGTTATAGAAGTGCACTCGCATCATGGCACCTTTGAGTGGTTTATCATGGATGCCATGAAAGCAAGAAAAAAAGTGGGTTTTATTTCCGCCAGTGATGATCATACATGCCGTCCCGGCATGTCATATCCTTTAAGCAAGGACGGAAAAGGCAAGATTTCTTCCTTTGAAGTAGGTAGCGGCTATACAGCTTTATATGCTAATTCTTTGGATAAAAAGGATATTTGGCAAGCGCTTAAAGCAAGATACTGCTACGCCACTACCTTTAATAGAATGATAGTGGATGTGGATATAGATGGTTACCATATGGGAGAAGCTGTAACTGGCCATGACGCAAAGCAAATGCAAGTAACAGTACATGGTAATTCTCCCATTGATACCATTGAGCTATATAATTGGGAGGAAAAAATTGAGCATGTAAATATGCGCCCCAAGGATAGTAAAAAAATCCGCGTGGCTTGGGCAGGTTTACGGGCTAGAACCAGAAGAAAAGCCGCCGCATGGAATGGAAGTATAGAGCTTTTGGACGGAAAAATACTTCATGCCAGTGAGTACGCTTTTGATAGAAAAGATCAAGGCATAAAAAGCCAAACAGATACACGCATTGAATGGACATCCAACACTTCCGGTGATTACGATGGTGTTATTTTAGATGTAAGTTTTAATGAAAATACGCTGTTGGTATTTAAATCTGCACAAAAAGATTTTACCATTAAAATTTCTGAGATCACGGAAGATCTTACCATTATACCTGCAGGCGGCGAAAATTTGAAAATAGAAGTAAGTTTAGCTAATGTACCCTGCAGTGATTTTTCAGAATTCATTCAAGCTTGTAATATTTCCCATACATTTACGCAGTTGAAAAAGAATGATGATGGTTCAAATGCGTATTGGGTAAGAATATTACAAGAAGATGGGCATACGGCGTGGAGCTCTCCTATATTTATAGAATAATTTTCAACATAGAGTTTATTATGCTCATTATTTATAATTAGTAATTATAGCTTTATAAATGCTTACACAGAATTTATTGAGTTTATTTATTATTGTAAATAATGAGTAAAAAATAAAAACAAAATAATTTTATATAATAATTTTATTTTGGTGTATTAAACATAGTAATGTTAATGCACAGTGGTATGTAGTGCTTTATGATTGAAATACGTGCTTAGCCACAATATATGCAACATAGGGCAGTCCTTTACTTTTTACGTGTTGGAGTTGAGTGTATGAAACATGTAGTATTCTTATGTATGTTTTTGTTTGGCTTGTGTACTTTACCTGCAATGGCCACTGAAGATTGGCCACAAAAGCCTGTGACCATAGTCGTTGGCTACTCTCCTGGTGGCATGTCAGACTTAACAACTCGCATTGTCGTAGATAAAATGCAATCTATTTTAGGGCAGCCCTTTGTAGTGCAAAACAAGTCCGGCGCTGGGGGCATGCTTGGCATGCAAACTGTGGCACGCGCAAAACCTGATGGCTATACTTTTTATAGCGGCACCACCACGCAGCCGCTGAGCACTCAATTTTTCTCTGACAGTATTTCTTTAAATATCAACGACTTTGACCTTGTCGGTGGTTTTTTACCTCATGAAAGAGCTTTGTTTGCACAGCCAGATGCCCCCTACTCCAATTGGGATGAATTTATTGCTTATGTGAAAGCTAACCCCAATAAAGTGAGCATTGGCTTTGGTGGCGGTTTGTGGAGTATGGAAGTTTTGCGTCATGTGGCGGAAAAAGAAGGCTTAAAATGGCGTCTCATTGCGTATAAAAGCGGCGGCGAAGCTTCTGCAGACTTTTTTGGCAAGCACATAGATATTGCAGAAACTGGCGTGGGTACAGCTGTATATCAAGGCGCTTTAGACGGCAAAGCCAAGGTTATTATTGATATGAGTAATGACAAAATTCCCGGCTTTGAATCTGTACCGCGCGTGGTAGATAAAGGCTATCCCTACCCTGTGCTGAGCGAATACGGCATATTAGCCCCCAAGGGAACACCTCCTGCCATTTTAGAAAAAATGAGCCAAGCCTTAAAACAAACCCTAGAAGACGAAGCCATTTTAGAAAAATTACGCAAAATGGGTTCACGTCCCCGCTATCTTTCCGCAGAAGACTTTAAAAATACAGCAGAAAAAGCTTTATCCAGTGTCCCGCAATTATTGGAATTAAACAAAGCCATTAAAAAATAAAAGTCGTTTATTTTACAAAAATATGCGGCCTAAGCTGTGCACATAAAAGAGAAGACATACTCTTTGTAAACTCACTTAAAAAGGTATGTCTTCTCTTAATATGTTGAAGGAGGTTATATGCACAGAGATAGGTTGGTGGGAATTTTACTCATAGTATTTTGCATCTTTGGATGGTTTTACCTTATTCCCAACTTTATTAAAGGAGAAACGCAACAAGTTTTTCCGCGAATCATTTTGATCTTTATTCTTATGCCAGCACTGGGTCTTGCTTTACGTCAAAGCAAAACTGGTACTCAGGCTCAAAACACTACGGAAAAACAAGCAAGTCAACGCGCTTTTATAAAAATTTGTTGTTTGGCAATTATGTATCTTGGCTACTTACTCCTTATTCCTGTGCTAGGATTTTTTGTGTGTAGCGCAGCCATAACTGTAGGAACATTGCTTTTTCTTGGCGTAAGAAAAATGAAAACCTTAGTGCTCGTGCCCCTCGTCATGCTCAGCATAGTGCATGTAGTCATTGAACGGTTTTTAAATTTTGTTTTACCAACCGGCCTATTGTTGTAATGCCTTGAGGGAGAAAACATGTTAGAACATATTTTAGAAGGAATGCAAATGGTGTTTCAATTTGAAAACATCATTTGGGCTATGTTTGGCGTAGCTTTTGGCATGATTTTGGGGGCTATTCCGGGCTTAAGCGGAAATATTGCCATTACCCTACTTTTACCTTTTACTTTTTATTTAGGCCCCATTGCCGGTATTGCCATGCTTATGGGCCTTTCAAAAGGTGATGGCTTTGGTGGCTCTATCCCTGCAATACTCTTCAATTTACCAGGAACGCCACACGCTGTTATCACCACGTTAGATGGCTACCCCATGACGAAAAAGGGGCAAGGTGGTAAAGCTTTATCTGTGGCTTTGGCGGCCTCCTGCACAGCAGATATATTGTCCGACCTTTTACTCATGTTTTTGGCAGCACCTGTGGCTGCGCTGGCCTTAAAAATTGGCCCACCAGAATATACCATGATTATTTTCTTCTCCTTGGTTCTTATTGCTCTAGCCGCCAGCGAAGATCCCTTACGCGGGCTTATTGCCACAGGCCTTGGTTTATTACTTTCTTGTGTGGGACTTGACCCCGAAACAGGTTCACAACGCTTAACTTTTGACTTTTTAGAATTAGCTGATGGCGTTCCCTTAATGCCTTTGGCCATTGGTTTACTGGCTTTGTCTGAATTATTTAGACAGATTGAAGTAAATTTTGCAAAAAAATACCGCGGAGAATGTGCCGATGAACGCATGGCCATTCACACTGGCAAGCGCGCTGACGAGCGCCTTTCTTGGCAAGAATATAAAAAATTATTACCTACCATTTTACGCTCCACCAGCATAGGGTCTGCCATAGGTATTTTACCTGGCATTGGTACCACAGTGGCTTCTTACTTAAGTTATGTGGTAGCAAAGCGACGCTCTAAGACTCCAGAAAAATTTGGAAAAGGTTTCCCCGAAGGTGTTGCCGCTGCGGAGGCAGGTAATAATGCCGTCAATGGCCCCAACCTTGTCCCCTTGGTCACCTTGGGTATTCCGGGTAACTTGGCCGCAGCCCTGATTTTGGGCGGCTTTATGATTAAAGGCTTAACACCTGGCCCCATGTTCATGGAGCGCCAAGCCCCCATGCTGTATGCATTATTTATGGTATTGCTACTCAGTAATGTATTTACTTACATTTTTGGAAGAATCGCCATTTCTTTTGCGCATAAACTTACAGCCATTCAGCCCAATATCTTATATGCCATTATCCTACCCATCTGTGCTTTAGGGGCATTTGTGGCACATGGAGCCACTTTTGATTTTAACATCATGTTTGCAAGCTGTATTGTGGGCTATGCTTTCATTCGTTTAAAGTTTAACCTGCCTGTCTTTCTTGTTGCCTTCTTATTAGGGGATATGTTTGAACATAAAATGCGCCAATCATTAATCTTATCTGATAATGATTTTACCATATTTTTAACAAGACCCATTTCCCTAAGCTTTTTTGTTCTTACTGTGGGTGTTGCACTGTACTTCCTATGGGGCAAAAAATCTCGTTCATTAAAACCACAATCCGAAGAAGCATAGTACATGAAGCGCCCAAGACATATCTTGGGCGCTCAGAGTGCTGACAAAATCTCCTGAGGGAAAACCTTTTCTGAAGAAAAGGTTCTTCCCCCAGACCCCCTTTCCAAAAAACTTTTATTGCATCAACACCTTATCTTTATGAAAGGCATTTTTATCACAATGTAAAATTCTACAGTGTATGATTTTGGCACATTTTTAAAAGATGAAAAAATAAAATTTAATGTTTGTTTCATCTTTTTACGTAGAGCTTTTTAATCTTATACTTTGTCAATGGTCTGAGCGCCCAAGACATATCTTGGGCGCTTTGCATTTTCACATCAAAAGCCCCCCTCACCTTCCCCTTTCATATGAGCATCCATACAATTACATGTGCAATTTTCGGAAGAAATGAACTGTGTATACGTGTACATATTATTAAAACGCATATATAAAAAAACATGACAAAATTCATCATTAGAAGAAAAGAAGTATTTAAAAAAACAAATAATACTGATACAAGCCATGAAAGGGAAATGAGCGTGACTTTTGAACAGATGTACCAAGCTGTGCTTACAAATAACGAAAGGTATGACGGTGTATTTTTTTATGCTGTCACCTCCACAGGTATTTATTGCCGACCGTCGTGCAAATCAAGAGCGCCCAAAAAAGAAAATGTTCGTTTTTTTCTTAAGGCCGAACAAGCCCAGGAAGCAGGTTACAGAGCATGTAAACGATGCCGTAGTGACTTGGTGAGCTATAAACCTGCGGCATTTTGTGCTGAGACGCTCAAAAAACTTATTGATACGCACTTTACAGACATGGCAGCCCTATACGCGCACATGGATAAAATGCATGTATCCCGTAAGCGTTTGGTAGACATATTTAAAGAAGAATATGGCATAAGCCTTCATTATTACATACATACTTTGCGATATGAAGAGGCGAAAAAATTGCTGATACAAAGCCATAGAGAAGTTATTGATATAGCTTTTTGTGTTGGCTTTGGAAGCCTTTCCACCTTTTATAAAGTTTTTAAAGAAAGAGCTGGCATGTCGCCGGCAAATTATAGAAAAAAACACAGTATACACAATAAAAATACTCCATATACACCATTATCACTCAAGGAGACTACCATGGAACAAAATGCAGCCACCCCCCAAGAAGTCATCGAAAAAGTACATAAAGCAGCTGCTTTTTTAAAAGAAAAAGGTGAAGAAGCCCTTGCTGTGCTTCGCGACCCAAGTTCTGAATATACTTGGAAAGATACGTATATTTTTATTATGGATATAGAGCAAAGCCTTGTGCTTTCTAATCCTGTATTTAAGGAACGTGAAGGCGGCAATGTGCGCGAACACCTTGACTATGCAGGGGAAAAATACGGAATAAACCTTTGTAACTTGGCCAATCAAGGCGGCGGCTGGCTAGAATTTACATGGGCAAAACCCGGTGACACCGCGCCCCATCGTAAAGTTTCGTATATTTACCCTGTTCCCGGTTATCGCTATACAGTGTGTGCCGGCATTTACAACGACACCATGACGGTGGAAGAGCTTAATAATTTACTTTAAGAGGTAACTATGTACGGCTTTGCCATATATGAAACTTCCGTGGGCTTTTTTAAAATTGCATATGAGCATGATCACATTGTTTTTTTCAAAAAAATTCATGATGAAGTCATTGATGATTTTGGTACAAAAACCCCTCTTGCCGACAAAGCTTTTACACAGCTTTGTGAATATTTTGCAGGAAAAAGAAAACACTTTGATGTGCCTTATACGCTTACGGGGACGGATTTTCAAAAAAAAGTATGGCAAGCCCTCTGTGAAATTCCCTATGGGGAAACAAGATCTTATAAAGATATAGCCATGGCCGTGGGTAATGATAAAGCAAGCCGCGCCATTGGCCTTGCCAATAATAAAAATCCCGTCACCATTATTGTGCCATGCCATAGAGTCATTGGTTCCTCAGGAAAATTGGTGGGCTATGCGGGCGGCCTTGAAATGAAAAAGTTTTTACTGGCCATGGAAGCGCAAAATGGAGACGCAAAATAAATGAGTAACTATATAGTACTGTTTGAGGTCATTCCCACACAAGAAGGCAAAGCAAAATATTTAGAGATTGCCGCCATGCTCAAATCTCTGCTCGAAGGCTTTGAAGGTTTTATCAGCATGGAGCGTTTTCAAAGTTTAAACAATGAAAATAAAATTTTATCCATGAATGTTTGGGAAAATGAAGAAAGCCTCAGCCGTTGGCGTAACACTGTAGAGCATAGAATGGGGCAGCAACAAGGCAAAACTGCCCTTTTTGAAAGTTATAAAATTACGGTGACCTCTGTGGTGCGTGAGTATACCCATGTGCAAAGAGAAGGCGCCCCCACAGATTCCAATACATTTTTTCATACAAACACATAATGAACATAATTAGTCGACACTGAAAAATGACTTAAATACCCGTGAAAATAAAACTTTTATTTTTT
>CAYJHH010000024.1:0-26910 GCA_964369995.1 uncultured Desulfovibrionaceae bacterium | reverse complement strand
TTTTTGTGCCTTTCCGCTTGGCAGCTTTGCTGACAATAGCGGCGCAAACCCCGCGTAGGGGGGTTTGTCATTAGTCTGAAATAAAAAGCCTGCGTCAATATACGCAGGCTTTTTATATGAGCATTCTATGCCATGTTTAGGCTTGCCAACATTGTAAGCGTCATATTTTTTAAAAATAAATAAAAAGCTTTGTCCCATTCTCTAGGTCAATATATGTATCATTTGACGCACTGTCCACTTGCAAGTCTGCCATCTCATAGACCACATTATTGACCTTAAAAACATTATTATTGGCAGCGTCAAATACGCCATCAAACACTTCTAAATGATATGTTTTTCCGGCAATGGAGGTGTCCACCGTGATATTATAGACATCATCTTGTGGTATAATAGAATACAGAGAAAGACCAGTAATAATTCTTGGGGCATCATTATCTGAAGTTTCTCCAAGGGTCACATTAAAAGTGTCCTCCCCGCTGAGACTATAAAGCTCACCCGAAATCATATTATTTACGGTAACAACATCATCATCATACCCTACTGCCACCTTGGCATTGCCTGTCATAGTATTCACAGTTATGTTATTATTACCATCACTGCCAACAACTCGTGAACTACCCAGCATGGTCTCCACAAAGATGGTATCATTTCCACTACCCATGCCACTATAATCAATCTGACCTGAGGCAGCGCTACCCATACTATCGCCATATATGACACCGGCTAAAGAGCCCTCCACGGTAATGCTATCATGTCCATCAGGGCTATAGAGCTGAGCATGCATAGAAGAATCTCCATAAATGCTTGCCCCCTCACCCACATTACCACCAATAAGAATGGTATCATCTCCCCATTTTTCCACAATGATATCAGGTAGTGTCAATTCTTGTACATCACCACTTATGACAGATTCCGTGAAATCTCCACGGATGGTAATAACATCATCCCCCAAGGAAACCGTGCCTCCAGCCAAATTAGCAAGATCACCATAAATACTATTGCCGCCGCTTTTTGAATCAAAGGTAATGCTATCGTTACCTGCCATCAAAGTGCCACCTGTCATGAATTCAACATCGCCCACCACGCGTCCAGCTTCCATGGCTTTTCCGATAATAACATCCGATCCAGCTTCCACATAACCACCGTTTTGAATATCAAGATCACCTGAAATCACTGTGGTGGCATTTACAATATCCGTATCAATGACAATATCATGTGAACCAAAAGTATAATCACCCGACTCTACGGTACTTTCATCGGCAAAATAGCTTTTATCTTCAGAAACGTGAACTTCAATGCGAGGAACCTCTGGTGACGGAGAAGGCGAAGGCGCAGGCGAAGGCGGAGAGGGCGGAGAAAGAGGGGCGCTTGCGCCTGCATCTGTACTATTACTCTTAACGCCGCTTACACTTTCTGGCGCATTAACACTTTCACGAAAGCTCTCTCCCTCGGCATTACTCGTAACAATACCTACTACTTGCAAAGCCTCCTGCAAAAGTAACACATTCTCCTCGCCCAAGGCTTCGGTGGTGGCATCATTGAGCAAAAGAGTTTGAGTCACTGTACCTTCAGCACTTTCTCCATCTTGCGTAGTAAGAGCGGCCATAATAACTTGCACAATCTCTTGTACTTCAGCATCTGTAAATGTGGTGGGTGTTATGGAGCCATCAGCCCCACTCCCAATGAGCGCGCCTTGATCTGCACTGGTCAAAGATACCTGACCACCAGTGTGCGACGTAACCACAAGATTATGGCCTTGATCTAAAGCAATGACCACATGTACTTCACTGCCATCTTCATTGACCTTGGTGATAAAATCTGTACCGCGAATACCTGCTGTGGCTTTTGGTGTAATAACTTTAAAAGCATCAGGGTTTTGATCCACCACCTTACCACTGATGGAGCGCATGGCACCTTGCGCTAAATTCAGCACAAAAGAGGTTTCTGCTTTATCATCGCCATAAGAAAATTCTTGCACCGTCATGGTAGATTGCGGCCCCAAACTGGCACTGGCTCCATCAATAAAAGACAGCACCACACTATGTGCACCCGTGCTAATCACATCGCTGGCATACACAGGATCTCCCACATGCAAGGTCACAGTTTCACCAAAGCGTTCTACGGTTACGGGGCCACTGGCCTTAGATATGGTTGCTGCCACAGCTTGTTGTTCTTGAGCCATACTACCATCCTCGCGATATTTCATAAAAAATAACACCATTACACAACGTACACAAAATGTTAGTGTTTACTCCTATTATGTTTACCTTTTTTTGTCAAAAAAAACCTACTTTTCCATCAAACATTTTTTTAGAAAACATCATTTTTACAATAGTACTTATCATTTCAAATTATTATATTCCGAATTTCATTTTTCATACCGTCTAAGCCATTTGCCACATCATTAAAATCAAAAAAACACGTTTGGCAAGTCCATTTTTCTTTGCATTAAAACGCTTTATTTTTATTCTCAATTATGGCAAGGACTAAAACTTCATACAATTTGCTTAAAAAACTTTTTTTGCAAATTCTAGGTTTAGTATCTGTATATTTTATCACTCTTTTACTGTCATAAAGGCATCCAAAAACAGCGCACACCATGTTTTTCCGTGCTCATGAGGTTTAGTATGAATATTCGAGGTAAAATTTTATATTCCATGATAGCAGCCATTACGCTCTCCATTATGGGAGTTATCATCATGGCATCCTATGAAATGGATACCGTTTTTGAAGAAAACTACAAACAAAATAGTAAGGCACAGCTTGATCGCATGGATGGCTTTGCGCAAAACTTTTTTGCCTCAGCAAAGTCCATGGTGGATTTTTTGGCAAGCTCCCAAACCATTAGCCAAAACATAGACTCCATTACAAGCTATGTGGACAGTACCCAAAATACCAAAACCGTGGGAGAGAGCCTACCTGGCGCTGAGCGTGAAATTTATCAAACCTTACTTAGAGTTAATCAAGCCTACCCCCATTACCTCTTGGTATATGTGAGTAATAATGCCGGCGGCATTACTCAGGCTCCCAATGATACCTTAAGCGCTGGCTTTAACCCCAGCAAACGCCCTTGGTATATAGACACGGTACAAGCAGGCAAAACCATTCTCACCGAAGCCTATATTTCTGACACTGGCGATGCAGTTTTTACCGTGGCAACGCCCATTAGAGACCAACAATCACGCATAGGAGGCGTGATTGCCATTGATATTTCCTTAAACTCTCTCACCGAAGAAACTGGCTCCGTACGTGTGGGCTCCACTGGCTACATGATGCTTGTGGACAGCCAAAATCAAGTGGTGAGCGATCCTAGAAATTCCGGCAGCCATGTGCCTGAGTCCCAGCGCTGGCTTGGAAAAACCTTAAACGCACTTCCAGGTGATGCCTCCAAGGCTTTACAAGAGCTACGTTCTTTAAAAAATGGCTATAAAGAAGTCACCATTGATGGCACTGTTTGGCTTGCTTCCGTTAAAACTACCCCTAGCAACTGGAGCATCATCATGCTGCAAGAGCGCGATGAAGTCTACGCCGGAGCCATGAATGTCACCATTGTCATTGCCATGGTGGGTACTGTCATTGCAGTTATTATGCTCATGGTAGCTTTTGCCATTGCCAGATCCATTGCTAATCCCATCGTCACCCTTGCCCATGCCTCCCATGCCGTGGCCGAAGGAGACCTTAATGCCATACCCAAGGATGAAAAAGCCTTTAGCGGCGAAATTGGTCTTTTGCACCAAAGCCTTATGCGTATGGTCAACAAACTTTTGGAGCTTATTGAAACAGCCAATGGCAAAATGAAAGAAGCAGAACAAGCCTTACAAGACTCGCAAAAGGCCTATGACACTGCCGAAGAAGCTAAAAAAGATGCAGAAAAAGCTCGCCGCGAAGGTGTACTTTCCATTGCGCATCAAATTGGTACCATTGTCACCCAGCTCACAGACGCCATGAAAGTGTTAGCTTCAGAAACAGCTGAGGCCGGAAATAAAACGCAAGAGCAACAAGAGCGTGTAGATGGCACCGCCGAGGCCATTGCCCATATGAGCGAATCCGTCATAAATGTGGCCAGCAGCACCGCTCGCACCGCCACCTTGGCCGAAGACACACGCCAAGAAGCACAAAGAGGCAAAGACCTTGTGTTTGACCTTGTGAACAGTATGAATGAAATTGAAAGAAAGGCACAAGGCATGCAACTCAGCCTTTCCTCCTTAAAAATGCAAGCAGTGGACATTGGCCAAGTTATGAATATCATCAGTGATATTGCTGACCAAACCAACCTTTTGGCTCTTAATGCCGCCATTGAAGCCGCCAGAGCAGGAGAAGCCGGTCGAGGCTTTGCCGTGGTAGCCGATGAGGTGCGTAAATTGGCAGAAAAAACCATGGAAGCCACCAAACAAGTGGCTGTGAGTGTTTCTACCATTCAAAAAGGCGCCGAAGAAAATATGCAAGGCATTGAACAAACAGTGGCCTACATTAGCGAATCCACATCGGTGGCGAATACAGCTGGTCAAGCCTTGGCGCAAATTGAAAGCATGGTAGAAAATACCGCCAATGAAACCCGCGCCATTGCCGCCGCCAGTGAAGAGCAATCCTCCACCATTGATCAAATCAATAATCGTACCAATGAATTACGCAGCCTCACAGGTATTGTGGCCGAAAGCGCCTCAGCATCGTACACGGCCGTACACGGTTTAGAAACATTGGTAAGCGGCTTAAATACCGTTATGGAAGATTTGAAAAAAGATAAATAATACATAATACTCTTTGCAACAAAGGGCATGAAAGAGCCTTCTTTCATGCCCTTTGTCATTTGTATACAAAGCGTAAAATCTTGCGCAGTAAATATTGTCAGTGCGTAAAAAATGACATAAGAGGACAGGAAGACACACACAATCATTGATGCGTGTCCTATAACTTTTTACCCACCCTTGCCATGCGAAACAAATTTTTCTTAGCTTCTTTAGGCTTAGGCATAGGCGCATGTCTCTTAGCCTATTTTATTTTCACCTTAGATTGGAAAACCTTTGTTTCCTTGCTGGGTAATATGCATGTGACCCCCTTGTTTGGTGCGGCTTGTTTTCTTATTCTTACCTCTTTGTTTCGCGCTTTGCGCCTTGAGCTTTTGCTCAGACCACACCTAAATGCCTCAACAGCGCTTCCCTATACACACAGAATTTTTCATTGCTTACACGCCATTTACATAGGTAATTTTGGTAATTTTATTTTTCCCGCTCGAGCCGGTGAAGTGCTACGCATGTATCACACACATAAAAAATTACATATTTCCTTTATGGACGCCTTAAGCATGTGCATGGTGGACAGATTATTTGACGTGTGGAGTCTTTTTATTTTGGGTGCAGTTTTGGTGGGCAGCTTTTTTAGTCACATGCCCTCCTTGCACACAGCTTTTCTCTCCTTATTGACCGTCACAGGGCTCAGTGTTGTGGCTTTATGCTGTACATTCTTTTGGCCTGAGCATATTCGTCGTTTACTAAAGTTTATACTTTGCCCCCTACCTAAACCCATACAAATAAAACTCATGGATTTTTTCACTAAAATTATAGACTCCTTACAAAAAGTAGGCTCCTTTAAAATCTTGATTTTAGCTCTATTCTTCTCTTTATGCTCTTTTGGCATGTCCATTGTCATGTGCCATCAGCTTTTTTATGTTTTTGGCTGGCAACTCCCCCTACTGGCGGCCCTTATGATGAAGCTAAGTCTGAGCTTTGCGGGCTCACTCCCCTCAGCTCCCGGCTTTTTGGGCCTGTATCAAGCGGCGGCGGTTTTTGCCCTATCTGCTTTCCATCTACCCCCAGAAAATGGTGTGGCCTTTGCCTGCGTATTACAAATCCTTTCTTTTTCTTTGTATTTTTTATTGGGTGGCAGTGGTTTTTTTGCCCTACGTAAGAAAAATATTTCCTCATAAAAATTCCATAAAGTAGAACAAACACAAGCTTTTGTTCTTTTCTTCCCAAGCATTTTGGTATAATCTATGTCCATAGGGGGGAAGATTATGCTCGACACACGCGCCTTACTTGCCGCCGCCACTGTGCCTGAACATTCTGTACATTTCATGAGCGCCGTTTCTGGAGGTACGCCCTTTTTACAAGATGGCTATTTATGCTTTGCAGCAGAAGATTGGCTTACCCTTATTGGCTACCCTCTATTGCAAGCCGATGGTACCCCTGCACAGCACAGCCCAGAAGCTTTTCTTGCCGCCAAAAATAAAGCCGTACAGCGCACCGGTGCCACACAATGCTTTGCCATGGCGCCCAATCTGCCGCCAGAACTTAGCCCACATATACAAGATCAAGATGTTTTTTATACCTTAGATGCCAAGGCGCCTCTTCCTGCCAAAGTGCGCGGCCCTGTGCGCAAGGCACAAAAGCACTTGCGCTTAGAATGTGGGCAAGAGTTCACCCCTGAGCATCGTCGCCTTTGGACAGAGTTTTTAAGCCGCGCCCCCAAGGAAAATACGCGCGCCATGACGCCCATGGTACGGCGGCTCTTCCTAGCCGTTCCCAAGATTATGCAAGATCCACAATGTCAGGTACGCTTGCTCAATGCCTGGGACGCTCAGGGACATTTGGCCGCCACCCTCTTGGTGGATTTGGCCCCGAAAAATTTTTGCTCTTACCTTTTGGGCGCGCATTCTCGCCTTTATTATACCCCCCACGCCGCCGATGCGCTTTTTGCTTTTATGCTTCAACTCGCATGCCAAGAGGAAAAGGTATACATCCACTTGGGTCTTGGTGTTCATGAAGGCATTACCCGTTTTAAGCGCAAATGGGGTGGACTGCCTGCCCAAAACTATGTGCTAGCCCATTGGCAAGAGGCTGCTTCTTCACATTTTGGCGCCGATATGCAACAGCTCTTTGCGGCCTTGGCAGGGGGAATACCCACATCCGCCCCTGCGGCAAAGGGCATGGTAAACAACACAGAAGAAATAAATCATCAAGACATAGCAGCCTTTTTGGGCAAATCCAAAAGACAAATTATGGCATCGCTACCGGAACAACGCCCCCATGCCATGCTTTGGCGCGTACAAAAAGGGGATAAAATTTCTTGGATTGGCGGGTCAGCACACTTTTTTTGCTACTCTTTTGAACAGGCTTTTCGCGCTCTTTTTGCCCATGTGGATACAGTTCTTTTTGAAGGCCCCTTGGACGCTGCCGCTTTACAGGTGGTGGAAGCTGAAGGCAAAACCCTGACGCCTGAACAACAGCCTCTCTTGCCTTTTTTAAACGAAGCAGAAATCTGCGCCTTGGAGCGCATGGTGCGCGGCCCTGAAGGATTTTGGGCGCATATGCTTAATATGCAAGCTCAAAGACTTGTGGATGTGCGCTGGTATTTAGCCCATGCACGCCCTTGGGCGGCGCTCTTCACCCTATGGACAGGTTTTTTGGAGCGCAAAGATTGGCACCAATCGGTGGACTTGGAGGCATGGCAGATAGCCCATGACATGGGCAAACAGGTGGTGGCCATGGAAAGCCTAGAGGAACAATTGGCCTCACTCAATGCCGTACCGCCGGAGCGTGTGGTACGCTATTTTCAACACTGTCACCGATGGCCGCGCATGATTCGTAAAAATGTTAAGGCCTATTTACGTGGGGATTTAATACAGCTCATGGGAACCAGTGCGGAATTTCCCACGCGCACGCATACCATTATTTCTTTGCGCGATGAGCGCTTTCGCCGCCGTATGCGCCCCTTTTTAGAGCAAGGACGCTGCGCGGTTTTTGTGGGGACGGCGCATATGTTAAACTTACGCACCATGCTTGCAGAAGATGGCTTTACCCTCACGCAAGTGCAACCCACCCTCAGCCATAAATTACGTGCATGGTTGCGCCCATGAATACCTTAGAACAAAACCACTTGGAGCAAGCCAGCTTAGAAGCGCTGACCCCAGATGCACTTATACCCTATGTGCACGCCGTCAGTACTGTGCATAGTCATATGCTGCAAGGTTATATGGTACATACACATGCCGGTCATGCTGTGGTGGTGGGCTATACTTTGCAAGATTTTTTGGAACAATCAGCCGGCAATCACGCTGCGCCTGCGTCTGACCTTTCTCCCTCTCTTGGCCCTGCTCTACAAACAGTCCTTACCTTGCTCAGCCAACAGCAGCATATACAACGCATTACCTTATTGGCACCCAGCGCCTCCTTTACCTTGCCGTCACAGGGGCAAAGCCCTGTTCTGAGTTCTGTTCTGAGCCCTATCCAAAGTACAGAAGACGCCTACTACTTTTTGCCCCTGCCCTGGAAAGCAAGCACTGCCATGCAACATAAAGTTCTGTCCATGTGCCGCCGCGCCGCGCCGCATATTCAAATACAACAAAGCTCTGGCGCCGCCGCTTGGACAGGCGCACATCAAGAGCTTATGCTGCACTACGTGCGTCGCCCTCACATGCATAAAGACATGGCCTCCATATTACAAAGCCTTGGTAACTATTGCCGCCAAAGTCCTCATGTGCACGTCTTTTCCGCATACCACGCCCAAAGCAAAGAGCTTATGGGAAGCGTGCTGGGAGATTTTACGTCTCTGCACACAGCCTTTTATATGTTTGCTTTTCGCAGTGCGCAGGCCGTACCCGGCACTGCCGAGGCTTTACTTTTGGCCTTATTACAAGAAGCAACACAGCGCGGTTATGCATGGTGTAATCTTGGCCTTGGCATTAACGATGGCATACGATTTTTTAAAGAAAAATGGGGCGCCTTACCCCTATTACCTTGCGTGGAAAGTACGTGGACAGTGCAAAACACAGCGCAAAGACAACAAAAAACCATGACAGAGAAAAAAAATTCCCCCCTGCATTGGCTACATACATGGTGGAGAAAATAAGCATGAGTATAAAACATACATCTGCACTCACATTGCCGCTGCCACGCGTCATGCCTACCCACGAGGCTGACATACAAATTTTACAGCATAAAGCCTTTGCAGAGCCTTCAGTATGGCAGCTCATTAAAGATCTTGTGCGCCCTACAGAGCGGCCTTTTCAATGTATACAAGTGGAAATAACCTCCCAATGCGCCGCCCGCTGCACCTATTGCCCGCACACCACCGATGCTGCCACATGGCAAGGGCAGCATATGCAAGTCAGCACCTTTGCCAATTTATGGCCTCTACTACAGCAAAGCACACGCGTACATCTTCAAGGCTGGGGCGAGCCTCTTCTGCATCCGCATTTTTTTGAATTTGTGGCTTTTGCGCGCAAGGCCGGGTGTTTAGTGTCCACCACATCCTGCGGTTTGCATTTACAAGAAAAAACCGCCCTGCGCATCTTGGACAGCGGCATAGACATTATGGCTTTTTCTTTGGCAGGCACCGACGCTCAAAGCAATGACGCTCGCCAAGGCGCAGACTTTCACAAAGTCTGTGAAAAAATCCTGTTATTACAAAAATTACGCACGCAAAAAATGGCTGTGCATTTGGAACTGCATCTGGCCTATATTCTCTTGGCAGACCGTTTGGAAGCCGCGCAAGGCCTTCCCGAGCTTTTACAGCATTTAGGCATTTCCACAGCCATTATCAGTACATTAGATTATATACCACAACCTGAGCTGCAGCACCTTGCTTTACGCCCTGAGCAGCATGACGTACTTGCCCGCGCCAAGCACATATTACAAAAAACTCAAGCCCATGCCGAGCAACTTGGTATACAATGCCATTATGCCTTGCCAAGCTGCACCACCAAAGGAACGTGTCGCGAAAATATTCAAAAAAACTTATATGTGAATGCCATGGGCGACATATCTCCATGTGTGTATCTTAATGTGCCTTCACAGCACAGCGCCAAAGCCATTTTTGGGAACATTCATGAGGAACACGTTTTGGATATTTGGCATAAAAAAAGCTTTATGCACTTTCGCCAAAGCCATGCGTCGGGTACTCCCACACAGGCTTTGTGTCAAAAATGCATAAAGCGTCATGAAGATTTAGTATAAATATAGCCTTATGCGCCTTGCTCAGCTTCGCTTTTAACAGCCGCTCTGGAAGCTTTAAGCCTTCTCTTCCACTCATACATGCGCTCATCGGCCTTACTCAAAATTTCTTCCATACTTCTACCATCTTGAGGATATTGCCCATAACCAATACTGGATGAGATGCTAATGTCTACACCATCTAAATAGAACTTACGTTGCGAAAGCTTTTCAATGCGTTGAATAATACCCTTCAAGGCCAGTAAATCCACTTTTTCATGCAAAATGAGTACAAATTCATCGCCGCCCATGCGCGCAACAATGGTATCGGCCTTAAAGTTATGCCGCATGCGCTCCACAAAGGCTATGAGCAACTTATCGCCCATTTCATGCCCATACACATCATTCACGGGCTTAAAATCATTTAAATCCAAATAGAAGACAGTAAAGCCACCATCTTTAGTTTGCGGATGTTGCTCCAAGTACTCATCAATCATCTTTCTATTATAAGCCTTGGTCAATGGATCAATATAACTCATTTTTCTTGCATTTATATTTTTATGCTCAAAGGTTTTCACCACAAAATACACCATGGTGGCCAATATACTATACATAAACATATAGGAGATAATGACATTAAGAAGCTCTTTCATTTTGCCATCATCATACAAATAAAAACTCCACGTTTGATCGCCCACAGTAAATACGCGCTTACTGTCTTCTCTTTTTTCAAAGTTTTCACTTTGCATAATTTCTATATATTTACCTTTATGTATGGTAAATATTCCATATTCATAATTAAAATTAGTAAGAGCGTTAATTTCTACCACATCGCGCAAAAGTCCCTTCACATCAAAACCAAGAGAAATAAAGCCCCAAAATGCTCTTTTTTCTTCGACAAATTCAAAAACAGGACGCCTTGCCACAATGGCTTCATATTTTCCGGTATAATAAGGCCCCGTTAAGATGGTACGCCCGCTATTTTTAGCATACGTGGCGTCAATGCGTGTGGCCTCTTCTTCTAAAATATCCATGCCCAATGTCCACTCAAAGGCTTCTCTTGGATATGTATATTGCACAATACCGTCAGGTTGATAGGAAATAAACTTATAATACCGAGATTTAAAAACAATGCGTGCCACTTCCTCAAAGCGTTCTTCCGAAAGTTTTCCGTTAAAAAGACGAAACATCTCTTGTAATGCTCGTCCATCATCCACAATATCATGCACCACATTTTGGATGCGTTCTGCATATAAGGATGCCAAATCTTGTTCTTTTTTACTCTTATTTTCCAAAAAAGTGTGCGCACGAAAATAGGTAAGCACCACACAGCAAATAAGCATAATAATGAGCATTTTCTTAGAATAACGCATGAAAAGACCTCTAAGTGAAAAGGTAGACAAGTTACACAAATAAAAAGGTTAATACGGACATTGACTCACGCCCATGAAGATTTATATTAAAACGATAAGTTCTTTGACGCATAAGTCAAGAATAAACAGCTAGAAAGAAGCTCTTTCCATGCGCACAAATAACCTTACATGCATAAGCAGCGCAGCAGGCTCTGCACCCTCACATATCAAGCTTGCATTTGTGTTTTTTCTTATAAAAATATACACTTTTGCAGTATATATATCCATTGATAACGCGTACAACATGTAACTCTTAGCTGTAAGGTCAAAAATATGCTGACCAAAACCATAATGAGTCTCTTATGATTAAAAAAATTAGCAGAGAAATGCGAGAACGCTTGATACGTTTTTGCATAGGAATGGGCATTTGTGCCACCATGCTTGTGCTCTATATTTGGCAGCCTAATATTTTGCAACAAGCTGACAGAAATGTGTATGATGTTCTTTTACGCGCCAATGGCGGTGGCACCCCTTCCCCCACCCCTGCCCTCATTGACCTTGATGATGCCAGCCTTGCAGAGTTTGGCCAATGGCCGTGGCCACGCCACTTAGTGGCCAAACTTGTGGCTAACCTCACAGAGTACGGCGCCGCAGCCATTGGGCTCGATATACTTCTTGCCGAGCCAGACAATGCCTCTGTGCTCAGCTTACAAAAGTCCTTCAAACAGCATTTTAATATTGATATACCTTTAGATAGTATTCCTGAAGCCTTGCACGACAACGATCGTATTTTAGCCACCATTTTAGCGCAAAGCCCTTCCGTTTTGGGCGTATATGCCCGCTTTACAGGAGACAATACCCCCTTACCGGAAGACATGCCGCCGCCAGAAGGTATTATTGAACTTACTGGCCCTGGTGGCCTTGCCCCGCGTACCTATATTATGACCGGCAAAGGCGCTACCTTACCCTTGCCGGAGTTACGCGCTGTCACCCCCATGGGCGCTCTTAATGTGGCTCAGGATGCCGACGGTATCATCCGTTCCGTACCTTTAATTTCGCAAGTAGATGGTCGCATTATGGTGTCCCTATCCTTGCGTTCACTCATGCGTGGTCTTGGTACTAACACCATTTCACTCATAGGTGGCCCCGACGGTTTACAGGCTTTGCGCGTAGGAAAATATAATGTCCCCGTCACGCCCGATGGGCGCTTTATGGTGGCCTTTCGCGGGCCGCGTAACTATTACCCTACCTTTGCCGCCGCCGACATTTTAAATAAAAAAATCCCCCCCGAAGAAATTCAAGGACGTGTACTTATTGTGGGTACCTCCGCCGCAGGACTGTTAGATATTCGAGCCACGCCCTTTGACTCCATGTATCCCGGAGCCGAAGTGCATACCACGGTTATTGACGCCATTTTAAGTCAGCGTTTCATTGAATCCCCTTCTTGGATTCCGGGGGCGCAAGTGTCCTCTATTCTTTTCATTGGAGGCCTTGCGGCGCTTATTTTTGCCATGGTACCTGCTTTAGCCTATTTGCCCCTTTTGGCAGGTTTAACATTAGGTACAGGCTGGGGAAGCTGGACCATATTTAAAGAAGGCATTTACTTATCCCCCCTATATACACTTATCACCTTAGTGTCCTTGGCTGTGGCCTTGTTGGCTGTACGCTTTTGGCAAGAAGCTAGGCAAAAGCGCACCTTACGTAATGCCTTTAGCCGCTATATTGCCCCTGACATGGTGGCACGTATTGTGGACGTGGGCGAAGCCGTTTTGGTGGGCGAAGAGCGTGTGGTCACCCTACTCTTTACAGATATTCGCGGATTTACTACCCTTTCCGAAAGCCTCACACCTGACCAAGTGGTCAGCGCCTTAAATCGCTACTTTACCCCCATGACTTCCATTATTCGTGGCAGTCAAGGCACAGTGGATAAATTCATCGGCGATGCTGTTATGGCCTTTTGGAATGCCCCCTTAAACGTGCCACGTCACCCCTTACTAGCCGTTAAAAGCGCCATGCAAATGCATGTGGCCTTGGCAGAGCTCAATGTGAGCTTTCAAGAGGAAATTGGCATTCAATTGCGCATGGGCGCCGGCGTGCACACAGGGAAAGTGTATGTGGGAAACATGGGCAGCGCCGAGCTTTTAGACTACACCTGTATTGGTGACACGGTAAACCTTGCTTCGCGCCTTGAAGGCATGTGCGCTGTCTACGGCGTGGGCGTGGTCACCAGTGCGGAAACAGCAGAGCAATGCATGTCCTATGGCGTAGGTGAAGATGCTTTACCGGCAGAAGAAATACCCTTCTTCATCCCCTTGGACTCCATTCGAGTGAAAGGGAAAACCTTACCGGTGGAAATTTGCACCCCCATTTATCTGGATGAAAAAGCCCAAAGAGAAGAGGAAATTGCCACCTTTATGCAAGCGCGTTCTGAATATGTACAAGGAGACTTTGCCAAGGCTTTAGCAAACTTTCATGAATTATGCACAGCCTTCCCAAATTCTTTACTCTATGCTTTGTATGCCGAGCGCTGCCAAACCTTGCTCGATTCACCACCAGAAAATTGGGAAGGCGTTTGGACATTTACCAAGAAATAATATGTATATAGGGTAAATTTTTATGGGGGAGGGAAAAACCTTTTTAAGAAAAAAGGTCAGAGTGCTGACAAAGTTTCCTGAGGGAAAACCTTTTCTGAAGAAAAGGTTCTTCCCCCAGACCCCCTTTCCAAAAAACTTTTTATAGCTTCATGGCAAGACAAAGGTATCGCCACAATGAAAGTTTTTTGGAGGGGCCGACCCAGTAGATTTTATCAGCAATCTGCGGGTACAATGTACCCTCAGACCATTGACAAAGTATAAGATAAAAAAACTCTACGTAAAAAGATGAACCAAACATTAAATTTTATTTTTTCATCTTTTAAAAATGTGCCAAAATCATACACTGTAGAATTTTACATTGTGATAAAAATGCCTTTCATAAAGATAAGGTGTTGATGCAATGAAAGTTTTTTGGAAGGGGGGTCTGGGGGGAGAACCTTTTGTTCACAAAAGGTTTCCCTCCAGCAGGCTTTGTCAGCAATCTGTACCCTATTTTTATTTTTCCATAAACCTCAGCTACCAGCTTTCTTCCTCAGGCTCAGGCTCCACAATAATATCTTGGTATTTATTTTGAATGGCCATCATGGTGTCTAAAATTTCCATAAAGCATGCCACCATTTCTGGGTCAAAAGCCGTACCGGCTTCCTTATTTAAAATATCCAATGCTTTTTCCAGTGGCATGGGATCTTTATAGCAGCGGCGTGATACCAAAGCATCAAACACATCTACAATGGAGGTAATACGCGCTTCCACAGGAATATCCGTCCCAGCCAAAGGCTCTTGATCAAGCCCTGTATAACCTTTACCGTCCCAGCGCTCATGGTGATGCATGGCAATGGTGGCAGCCATTTTATCCACAGTACGTCTGGCACCCATGAAAATTTCTGCCCCAATACAGCTATGCTTTTCCATGATGGCGCGCTCTTCCGGTGTAAAGCGCCCAGGTTTTTTAAGCACTTTATCGGAAATGCCCACCTTGCCCACATCGTGTAGCATGGAAGCCAAACGAATATGCGCCTTGGTGCTGATAATATCCACCAAGTCCACTTCATGCTTTAAAGCCCAGTGATGGTACAATTCTGCCGCCATGGAGCCCACGCGCAATACGTGAGGGCCTGTTTCCAAAGGGTCACGCAAACGCGTAGCTTCCAGCACACGCAAAAGCATATCCACTGTAATGAGGGCTTGCTCAATGGCTTGCGCCCCCACAAAACACAGGCCGCGCAAAGCACGCTCCACTTGGAAGGAAAAAGGCACAGGCTTGCCTTCATACATACTATTAATAATTTGCATGACCGCCAGTAGCTCTCCATCTTGAGAGACAATGGGTAAGGCGCAAATGGACACCGTATTATAGCCCGTGGCTTTATCAAAAGAATCGTTAAAAGAGTACGGTGCATCTTTGGGTAAATCACGCACATTGGCAATATTGAGCACCGATCTATTGCTGGCCACATAACCAGCAATGGACGTGGGAGTAATGGGCAAACGCGCATTTAAGTACTGCTGACGTGCCGATTGTGAAGAGGTAAACAGAGTTTCATTATGCGAATAAGAAAAAACCAGTTGATTATCTTCCACCAAGTAAATGGTTCCTGCATCGGCATTGGCAAGCTTACGCGCCTTTAAAAGCAAAGCGTCCAATACGGAGCTCATATCCGGAATACACATAAGTTCTGAAGAAAACGTACAATTGTCACATTCAGATTTACCGGTAATATATTCGTGAGGGCTGGTATGTGTATCTGTACATTTGAGTATAAGCCCTTCATAGGCCATACACATGCTATTACCAAGGCTTGGGTCATTACTGAGCAGGCCATTGATCAAATTATCTAAGTAAACATCATCACTATCGGGGGAAAAGTGCGTGGGTACAAAGGTTTTTACACCAAACTCTTTGACTAAGGGAATCCACTGCTCAATGGCAGAATGCCCCCAGCCCACATGATTTTTATAGGTGCTTAATGTGTACTGAGAGTCTAAAATAGCAATGTCAGCCCCGCGAAGCCCCTGAAAAAAAGATTTTTCTTTATCTTGTTCTGTTATGTTGAGGCCAAGCTCATGGTCACCGCTATAAAAAATCACATGCCCTTTATGCTCTACTCGATAGGAGGCAGCATATAGGCCTTGTACGCCTTCACCACCATGCCATGAGGCATGAGGCGTCACGGTGACGCCGCCTTCAATCTGTATGACTTCTTTGTCTTTAATGGGAATAACACGTCTTTTGCTAGCAAGAACATCCCACGTTACAGGGAAAAAGGACGAAGCAAAAAGCTGTTGCACAAAGGCCTCAGCCGTCATGCCGCCTATGGATTCAGGCACATAAATATCTATTTCCCACCCTTTTTTAAACATAGGTTCAAAAAAAGGTAAGCCGGAAATATGATCCCAATGACTATGGGTTAAAAACAAGGCACATTTTTTTGTTTTTGGCTCATTTTTTATGGAATCACCAAAATTTCGTATACCTGACCCTGCGTCAAAAACCATATAAGGCGCCTCTTCCACGTCTACAACGTAACAGGAAGTATTCCCTCCATAACGCATAAACCCTTCGCTGCCATTGGCCAATGACCCGCGAACGCCCCAAAGCTGTACTTGCATCTTGTCCATCCACTGTTAAAATTTATTTTTACGCAATACTGACAAGAATACCCTAAAAATTTAAGGCACGCACTGCGCCGCTAGCTTATGACAAAATACTCAGCGCTTTCCTTTTTGTCAACGCGCAGAAAAAAATCTTCTTCCAAAAAGGCATATTTATGATTTGTTTACATCATGCCTTACAAGCCTTGCGTCAAACAATTTTTATATTGAGTAAGCATATTTTTTTCATCATAGTTTTCCACCACCATGGCGCGTGCTTTGTGGCGCATAAAGTCCAAGCGCGAATGATTTCTTAAAGCATAGCACACCGTTTGCGCTATACGCTTTTCATCATGAAAATCTACCAAAAATCCTGACTGCCCATCCACCACCATTTCTTGCACAGGCGGCGTAGCAGAAGCCACCATGGTGCACCCACAGGACATGGCCTCTAGCAAAGACCAAGAAGTGGTAAAAGGCACCGTCAAATACACATGCACCGATGATAAATGTAATAAGGCTCTATATACTGGATACGTTTGCATGGGGAAAATATGCACACGCTTTCGATCTGCATCTCGTAAAGGTACGGTTTTTTGCATATGGTGCAAATAGGATTCTCCGTCAGGAAGAGGCAAGGAATAACTCACCTTTTCCCCGCCCACAATGACAATATGCGCCTCAGGGCAAAGCGTTAAAATATAAGGAATGCTTTTATAAAAAGAAATAAAACCTCGATGCGGCTCTAAAGATCTGGCCAAAAAGGTTACCACAGGCTTACCGCGTAAAAAAGCCAACTCAGGCGGCAGGGAGTCTTTCGTAACGGCACTTGGTAAACAAAAAAAGTCCGTATCTATACCATTATGTAAGGTTTGAATCTTGGATAAATAGGCTTCGGGAAATTGCGATTTTTGCCATTCCGTGGCGGTGACGGCCACATCGACCATATCCAAGGAACCAAGACTTATGACATTGCACTGTCTTTGTTGTATTTTAGCAAAAAAATCAGGCTTTAGCGACGTATAGTGAATGTCTTTTTCTGTGGCCTCCGAGTACATCCACTCAAAAAAACCCGTTTGTCTTGCCGCGGGAAAAATATCCTTACTATACATGATGGTACCAAAATTGGCATGCCCATGAATAACATCCGGATCTAAGCCTTGTTTTTTCAAATGCATTTGCGCCTCAGCAAAAATAAGCGACATTTCATTGATACTTATTTTGCTCAAATCCTTTTTCTTGCTATTAATTTGTAGCCAGCGCACGCCTTTGGCTTCCAAATCTTTACGGCGACGAAACAAAGAAAGAAAATACACCTCATTCTGGGGATCTTGAGCCAATAGCTCAGACAGTTTATGAAATTGCGCAGGGTAATTATGATGCACAAACAAAATCTTCATATTTTTATCTCCCCTAAAACAATGCTATGCACACTTTTGTATAAATCCACTCTTCAAATAAAAAATTGTTACTAATAAATACATTCTAGCTTTTTACATACATGTTTTCCCTTTATACGGCAAGAGAGCTCATGAAATGTGATAAAATGAGGAGCAATGCGCTTTGAAGCGTCATCACATTTTTTTTAATCCGCCATGGCTTTGACACAGACACTGTTCATAAAGAAACAGGTTTACCATTACAAATGGTGGCAAAGAGTTACCATGAAAAATGGTAACTTTTTTACTGTAGATGTAAAAACATACAGCATAGCAAGCAAAGCTTGCCCCTATGCAAGGAGAAAATGTATGAGCGCTCTCAATGCCATGCCTCAAGGCGCCCTTATTCACGTTTTTGAAAAAGCGTTCATGGATGCTTTTGACGACAGTTTCGATGACGCCGCCAATGCTGCGCAAAAAAACTATCGAGCTGTACTCAGTGCCATGTCACGCCCAGGTAGTATTGTTTCTTTAAATCATATCCCCAAACTCCCCACTCAGGTAATCACGCATTCAGAGGCAGAAGCTCACCGCATGGCAGGGCTTTTGGCCTTAGCCCGCACCTTATGCGATGCAGACACGCCCCTATGGCTTGATGCTCCCTTACGCCAACCAGCTTTGGCGCAATATCTTCGTTTTCACTGCAGTGCACCCATCATGGCAGATAATCAAAGCCAAGAAAGCGCATTTGCCTTCATTGCAGATGCCCAAAACATGCCACATTTGCATGCTTTTAACCAAGGCAGCATGGACAGCCCCGAAAAGGCCACCACCGTCATCATTGCTTGCCCTCTTAAACGAGCCGCCGAGCTTAATGAATGGCCCCGCCACAGCACACAAAACTCTTTACGCCTACCTTTCACCGAGCATAGCATAGAGATGCTCCCCATATGGTTTTGGGACGATATATCCGCCAACCGTGCTTATTATCCCTTAGGTGTGGATTGCATTTTTGTTGATGCCCATGCGCAAGGAGTACACATTATGGCCTTACCACGTTTTGTACGCATTTAAAATCTTGTTTTATATCAATTAAATACACATACTTTTTTGCGGGCGAATTTTTTCGCTCGCAAAGCACTAGCGCTTATTCAAAAACTGTGCTAAGGCTCCAGAAGAGGTCATAAGACCTTTACAACAGCCTTATATCAGGATTTTTTATGCCTCAGAACAACCAAGGAAAACTGGTCTACCTCATGGGCGCATCCGGCGCAGGAAAAGACTCCTTGCTTCGTGCCATACGTCCGCTCGCAGATGAAAACGCTCCTACCTTGCGCCCTTTACTCATTGTCCAAAGATATATCACAAGACCTGCCTCAGCCTTCCAGCATGATGAGCAACATCACCCTTGCACTGAGCAAGAGTTTTTAGCCGCCATGGCACAAGGGGATTTTGTCATGCATTGGCAAAGTCATGATTTGTATTATGGCATTAGCCAAGAAGTGGAAGCGGGCCTTGTGCGTGATGCTGTGGTGGTGGTCAATGGCTCACGTGCCTACTTACCACAAGCAGTGGAGCGTTATCCGGATCTTATCCCGCTGCTTGTTAAGGTAGACCCACAAGTTTTGCGCGCCCGCCTTGAGGCACGTGGCCGAGAAAGTAGCGATGCCATTGAAGAGCGTGTGCAAAGGGCAAGCTTAGAAATTGCACCCATAAAAAATTTGCACATTATTGATAATTCCGAAGCTTTGGACAGCGCCTTACAAGCTTTCGTTCAATTTATTACGCAATTACGCACTTTATAAAAGAAATTTACGAGAGGGAATTTTTTTGAAAAAAGCTCCGTGACCCTCAAAATGCTTTTTGGGGTCACGAAACTTTTTATGCTAGCGTACAAATTTTATGGCTCTATTACTCAGGGGCAGGGCCAGCAGCGTAATAGCAACGCTTGGGGGAATGTACTTTATTGTCTTTTTTTAGCTCAGCAATATGTTTAGACACATCTTTACTGTCTATGTTTAAGGCTTTAGCTATATCGCCAGGACGAACGGGCTTACCGGCATCTTGCATGGCTTTTAGTACTTGATCTTGCATGGTTTCCTCCAAAGGGTTCTTATTAAGATAAATTCCTATTTACAAAGATTCTGCTTGAAGGTCAAGCTTTTTTCTGGCATAGTTTACGCTGTAGATGATATCACCTTTTTAGTATTTTAGGACAGATATGATGAGCCAAATCCTTCTTTTTGATATTGGCAACACATCCATTAAAGTGGGCTTGACCAATGCTGACAGCCTTGGCGATACGTATACCTTGCGCACTCACGCAGACCAAACTGCGGACAGCTTGGGTCTTACCTTATACTCTTTATTGCAACATGCCGGCATTAATGGGCAAAACATAGAAGCTTGTATTTGTTCTTCTGTGGTGCCAAGCATGACCCCATTGGTGCGCGAAGCCTGCGCACGTTTTGTGGGCGCCCCTTTTAAAACAGTACCGCAAGATATTCCCGTACCACTTAAAAATTGCTATAATAACCCTCAAGAAGTGGGTGCAGACCGCTTGGTATGTGCGTATGCAGCGCGTAAGCTTGTGCCGCAATCGCCTTCGCTTATTGTGGTAGATTTTGGCACTGCCACCACCTTTGACTGTATCACACATAATGATTATCTTGGTGGTATAATATTTCCGGGCGTGCATACGGCTGCCAGCGCATTGAGCCTAAAAGCTGCCAAATTGCCTCGCATAAATTTAGACACAAAAGACACAGAACCCGTGCCGGGAAGAGATACGGCATCCAGCATGCAGCATGGCATCCTTTTTGGTTTTGCCGCCATGGTGGAAGGCTTGAGCCAGCGCCTTGCAAAACAAATGCAAGGGCCTGTATATATTATGGGTACTGGCGGCTTTGCCAAGGATATTGCCAAAGTAAGCTCTTGCTTTGACACTGTGTTACCTAACTTAATTTTAGACGGTTTGCGCACGCTTTATTTTGAGCAATAAGCCACCGTCTTATACGCACCCTAAACAACAATAACATTGAGGAGAAGCCATGAGCACCATTGTATCTGTTCTTGCCCGTGAAATTATTGACTCCCGCGGTAACCCCACTGTGGAAGTGGAAGTAAACCTTGAATCCGGCCACATTGGTCGCGCTGCTGTGCCTTCCGGTGCCTCCACTGGTTCTCGCGAAGCCTTAGAAATGCGCGATGGCGACAAATCTCGCTACGGCGGTAAGGGTGTCATGAAGGCCGTAGAACATGTGAACGGAGAAATTGCCGAAAACATTATTGGTCTTGATGGCCTACGTCAAGTGCAGCTAGACAATAGCCTTATCGACCTTGACGGCACCGACAATAAATCCCGCTTAGGCGCCAATGCCATGCTTGGCGTTTCCATGGCCACTGCCAGAGCCGCTTCTAGCTTCCTTGGCTTGCCCTTGTATCAATACCTTGGCGGCATCAATGCTAAAGTTTTGCCTGTACCCATGATGAACATCATCAATGGTGGTGCTCACGCTCCTAACAACTTGGATATCCAAGAATTTATGATTATGCCTGTGGGCGCTTACACCTTCCGTGACGCCTTGCGCATGGGCGCTGAAGTGTTCCACACCTTACGCACCATCTTGGCTGCTGACGGCCATGTGACCAGCGTAGGTGATGAAGGCGGCTTTGCCCCTAACCTTAAAAGCCATGATCAAGCTTTTGAATACATCATGCGCGCCATTGAAGAAGCCGGCTACAATCCCGGTAGCGAAATTGCCCTCGCCATTGACGGCGCTGCTTCTGAATTTTACAAAGACGGCAAATATATCCTTGCCGGAGAAAATAAAAGCTTTAGCAATGAAGAAATGGTTAATTGGTTGGCGGAATTCACCGAAAAATACCCCCTTATCTCCATCGAAGACGGCCTTGCCGAATCCGATTGGGATGGCTGGCGCATGCTAAGCACCAGCATTGGTGAAAACATTCAATTGGTGGGTGACGATATCTTCGTAACCAACTCTGACATTTTGGCCGAAGGTATTTCCGAAGGTGTTGGCAACTCCATCTTGGTAAAGCTTAACCAAATCGGTACCCTCACTGAAACCATGGACACCATTGAAATGGCTAAAGAAGCCGCGTACACCACCGTTATTTCTCACCGCTCCGGCGAAACAGAAGATTCCTTCATCGCTGACCTGGCTGTGGGTGTGAACGCAGGCCAAATCAAGACCGGCTCCTTATGCCGCTCTGACCGTACTGCCAAGTACAACCAACTCTTACGCATTGAAGAAGAATTGGAAGACAGCGCCACCTACTTTGGCCCCATGATGTCTGAATACTTTAACCTTTCTAAAGACTAGTAGCCCCCAAGGGGAAGGTATACCCTTCCCCTTTTTCCCATACCTTAATTTTCTGGACGGAGAACCTATGTCCATCATTGACGGAAAAGCCACGGCAGCCGCCCTTCGCGGTGAATTACAAGAACATGTACAAAAAGCCATGCAAGGCGGCAAAAGAGCCCCCGGTTTGGCTGTTATCTTGGTGGGAGAAGACCCTGCCTCGCAAGTATATGTACGCAACAAAGAAAAAGCCTGCGCCGATGTGGGTATCATATCCATTCCCCACCGTCTTCCTGCCGACACCACACAGCAAGAGTTACTCACTCTCATTGATACCTTAAATAAAAATGACCATGTGGACGGCATTTTATTACAATTGCCCTTACCCAAAGGTTTGGACGCTGACGCCTGCTTGCTTGCCATAGATCCTGCCAAAGATGTGGATGGCTTTCACCCTGAAAATGTGGGACGCCTCTCCTTAGGTTTACCAGGATTTGTATCATGTACCCCTGCCGGTATCATGGAGCTTTTAGAGCGCTATAATCTTTCCCCCTCCGGCAAAAAGGCCGTCATTGTGGGTCGCTCCAATATTGTGGGTCGCCCCTTGGCTTTGCTCCTTTCGCAAAATGGCCCCTTTGCCAATGCCACAGTGACCATATGCCACAGCCGCACGGCAGACCTTGCCAAGGAATGCCGCGAAGCTGATTTTATATTCTTAGCCCTTGGCAAAGCCAACTTTCTTACGGCAGATATGGTAAAACAAGGCGCTGTTATCATTGACGTGGGCATTAACAGAACAGAGGCTGGCCTTGTGGGCGATGCCGACTATGCTGCTGTGGCTCCCAAAGCCAGCGCCATCACGCCTGTGCCTGGCGGCGTAGGCCCCATGACCATTGCCATGCTCTTAAAAAACACGGTACAATCTTGGGAAAAAAGAACAGCCTAAAAAATGCCTCCCCTGCACAAAAAGGACATGACAAATACCCTAACCTGTGTATTTATCTAAGATAATAGAGTATAAGCCGCCTTGAGTGATACTTAGGGCGGCAAATATATTTTCGCTAAACCTTTAACAGCTTACCTTATGCAAAAAGAGGTGCCATGCCCACCTTTACCCTGCTTGGCAATTGCGTTGCCCATCGCTTACAAGAAATTCTCCTGCGCTGTCCTGCCGTCACACGCGCATGGACATGTTTGCCGGCGCCCATGATTCATACCTTGCAAGGTGATCAATGCGCTGAGGTGGCAGCCATGGCGCAAAGTGCTGATCGCGTTTTTTCTCAGCCCCTTTTCCATTATGCCGAGTGCAACACAGAACAGTTACGCCCAAAACTGCAACAGCGTTTAATAACATTTTCTGCGCCCAATTTCGAAGCCTACTTCCCTGATGTTTTTCGCCTTAGCCCTCCTAGGCCTACGGGCTTAGAAGAGCGCTTTCCACCGCCGCTGGAATGGCATAGCCGTATTTTTTTACTAGCTTATTTGGCTAAAATCCCCTCTTGGGAAGTGGCTCCCTTTTATAAAAAACAGCGTCTATTTACCAAGGTCACCTTTCAAAAAAACCTTGCGCAAAGCAAAAGTAATTATCGTAAAAGAGAACAGGGCGTAGACATAGGCACAGAGCATTTTGTGGAAAAACACTATGCCAGCACGGCACTTTTTTATACGTGGCAGCATCCCCATGACAGCCTATTGCTCTTTATGCTCAAAGCCATACTGGCAAATTTAGATGTAGAAGAAGATCCAAAGGTGTTAGAAAAAGAAGTGACTGCGGGATCCTTCTCCTTTAATCAATGGCCCATTCTCACCCAGCCACATGCAGGATTTTCTTTTGCACAAAGAGATTATTTTGTGGTGGCAGGAAAAAAAAGTAGCCTTGAGGACGTTGCCGCAGGCTACTATAATTATTATGACTTTCACCCACATTTGGTGGAAAAAGCCAAAGAGAGTTTGTTATAATTTTATACAGCCAAAAGCTGTACCGAGGCTAAATGATCCAGCTCTTCAGCTAAAGCCAAAGCCTCTATGCCACTACTGCCCACGCAAGACAGCCCATGGCGCGCCATCCAAATGGCGTCATACCGCGCTCCGCATTGTCCCACAGCTTCAGCCAAAGCTTGAGTACCGGGAGCAAAGTCTGCCACAAAGCCCATGCGTGAACGAAGCAAATCCGCCTCAAAAATGGGAATTTGTAAAAAAGCCCCTTCCTGATGCATGCGGGCCAATTTCATTTCCAAAGCCAAAAGATGGCGCGGATGACAATGCACCACAGCTTGTGCATCAGGACGCTGTGCATATAATTGCACATGCATGAAGCCCTCAGAGGAGGGTTTCACATGGGCATGAGCGCTTTCCACCACAAGCCCCACTGCGTCCAAAAGGCATACATCTTCCTCTAACAAATAGCCCTTGGCCGCGCCGCTACGCGTAATGGCAATATACGAGCCCACGCGCAAAGACACATTTCCATTAAAGCCTGAAAGCAAATTTCTTTGCCACGCGTAATGGCAAATATCACGTAATTCTGTATATATATCATGTGTAATATGCATATGAGCCTCAAAGTATAAATAATTTTTCCAGCATAATTAATAGTATAAAATTACGCCATATTGTCAACACAGAATTCCCCCTTGCCTATATCCAAAAAAACAGATATACATATCAAGCTTTCTTGATACTTCCAGATCATGAAAAAACTGAGGAAAATATGTCTGTAGCCTTAAATTACTTCAAAGCCTTAGCCGATGAAACACGTTTGCGACTTTTGCATGTGCTTGCCCATTATGAACTTTCCGTCAATGAGTTGGTAAGTATTTTACAAATGGGGCAATCGCGTATTTCTCGACATTTAAAAATTCTTACCGAAGCCCACCTTTTACAATGGCGACGGGACGGTTTATGGGTCTTTTACACGGTGAGTAAAGAAGGCGCGGCACAAGAGTTTATCAAAAACATTCTTCCCTTTGTGGATGCCAGCGCCCTTATGCAAAATGATGTGCACCTTGGGGCTCGCTGCATAGAAGAGCGCGCCCTACGCACCAGACAATTTTTCAATGCCATTGCCGAAGATTGGGATATGCTCAACGAAGAAATTTTGGGCAGTTTTGACCTTGCCGGCGCCGTCTGCAATGCCATGCCCAAGCCTTGCGCTCTAGCGGTGGATTTAGGCTGCGGCACGGGTACAGTGCTGGAAAAGCTGTTACCTAAAGCCGCTGCCGTGGTGGGTGTGGATGGCAGTCCGCGCATGCTAGAATTGGCGCGGCGCCGTTTTGCTCCGGAAAATATGCCCACAAGCCATGAGAATCATGCAGAACGTGTGTCCTTACGCATTGGAGAGCTAGACCATTTGCCCCTGCGTGATGGCGAAGCAGATTTTGCTTGTATCAATTTAGTATTACACCATTTATCAAACCCGGTGCATACCTTAAAAGAAGTTCAGCGCATTTTACGCCCCGGTGGTTTTGTTTTCATTGCCGACTTTGATAAACATACCAATGAAAAAATGCGCGAAAATTTTGGAGATCGTTGGCTAGGTTTTGATGAACAAACGCTGCAAAACTTTGTGCAAGAAGCCGGCCTGACTCTTGCACATGTACAACGTACTCCGGTGCAAAAAAACCTCGATTTGCTCTTGGTTTTAGCTGAAAAAAGCCTGTAACCCTGAACATAGTACAGGGGATATGACCATAGTATAAAAATAAAAGGAGTTTTATAATGTCTCAAGCACAAGCTATTGATTTAAGCCTTAACTACAAAGTGGCTGACATGAGCCTTGCCGATTTTGGCAAAAAAGAAATGCAATTGTCTGAGCGCGAAATGCCAGGACTTATGCAATGCATTGCCAAATACGGCGCTTCTAAGCCTCTTAAAGGCTTAAAAGTTACCGGCTCTTTGCACATGACCATTCAAACAGCCTTACTTATCCAAACCCTTTATGAATTGGGCGCGGATATTCGCTGGGCTTCTTGTAATATCTTCTCCACGCAAGACCATGCCGCCGCCGCCATAGCTGAGCTTGGCTACGCTAAGGTTTTTGCATGGAAGGGTGAAACCTTAGAGGAATATTGGTGGTGCACCGAGATGGCCATGACCTGGCCCGATGGCTCCGGCCCAGACCTTATTGTGGACGATGGCGGCGACGTCACACTTATGATTCACAAAGGCGTAGAAGTGGAAAATAATCCCGCTTTGCTTGAGCAAAAATATGACAATAAAGAATTTCAAATTGTTATGCAGCGCTTAGCTTTGTCTTATGCCAACGATAAAACGCGCTTTCAACGTTTAGCGGCACAAATTAAGGGTGTTTCTGAAGAAACCACCACCGGTGTGCATCGCTTGTATCAATTGGCAGAAGAAGGCAAATTGCTCTTCCCTGCTTTTAACGTGAACGATTCTGTAACCAAGTCTAAATTTGATAACCTGTATGGTTGCCGCGAATCCTTGGCCGATGGCATTAAGCGCGCCACCGATATCATGATTGCCGGTAAGGTGGTTGTGGTTGTGGGCTATGGCGATGTGGGTAAGGGCTGCGCTCAGTCCATGCGCGGTTTTGGTGCTCGTGTGCTTGTAACAGAAGTGGATCCCATTTGCGCTCTGCAAGCTGCCATGGAAGGCTATGAAGTGACCACCGTGGAAGACGCTTTGGCTGAAGGCGATATCTTTGTTACCTGCACAGGCAACTACCACGTTATCACCGGCGCCCATATGGAAGGCATGAAAGACGAAGCCATTGTGTGCAA
>CAYJHH010000023.1:0-27395 GCA_964369995.1 uncultured Desulfovibrionaceae bacterium | reverse complement strand
TTTATAAGTTCTATTTTTACTGATAGTTAAGTTGTTTTTCAGTGTCGACTAGTTATGCTACAGTTTATCAAAACAAAAAGCGTGAGAGGAGAACAATTTTAAAATTATTTCTCTTTCACGCTTTTTATATGCCAAAAGCACATCCTAGATACAAAAATCATGGACGCCTTCTTTACCAATGGCCTCTCTTATACCTCTTCGCACCATGCAATGAGCCACAAGCACTGATAAAGAAAGACGTCCAATTCATAATTTATATATAAGCATGCATTTCCTTTTGCCAAGGCATACTCTGCAATTTCTCCATTTTTTCTTAAAGAAAAATTTTACTGAGCAACACATGCCTTTGTGTCACGCCACATTAACGCCCTATACTATCCCCATGGCGCCCATGATCATGAGGTGCAGGCGTATGTGATTGTGGCTTTACCACTGTTGTTTGATGTATGACGACAGTTTTCTGTTCTTTTTTGGGGTTATGTACTACCACAGGCTTATGCGCCGCCACAGGTTTGTGTACAACAGTGGTTTTATGTACAGTGGCAGGCTTATGGACAACAGTGGGCTTTTGCACCACAACGGGCTTTTGCACCACAGGTGGATGATGCAATATTCCTCGATGAGCGTGACAGCCTGTGGAAAGAAACACTGTACATAAAGCTATAAGCATAAGATATTTTTTCATACGAACCTCTCTGTTATGGTAGGCTTCTAAGAGCCCATATACAAAAATTATGGGGCGTAGATACATTGCCCTGCCGCAAACTCTCACGGCATAAATAACGTTCTACGCCCCATGGCTTAAGAAGTTCTGAAGAAAAAAAAATTATTCACCCATGGATTGACGTACCGCTGCAGCTTCGTTTTCTAGCATATTTTTTTGCGCCTCATCAATATTCAATGCCTTGGCCAAACCATCTAAATAGCTACGCTCCATGAAGGAATCCACATTAATGGCAGCGCAAGAAAGGCGATATAAATCTTTGGCTTCTTCTGGATCACGTACTTTGGCGGCCAAAGACATGGGGTCAATGGGCTTATGCAATAAATCATGCAATACCGCGCTCATTTCTTTATCAGGGAAAAGTGACTCCACGGCATTTTCAATATACGCTTGCTCTTCGGCATCAATATGCCCATCGGCGCGCGCTGCAAAAACCATGGCTTCCAATAAAATAAGGGCTGTGGCATCTTCCATGGTAAGCTGCTGTGCCGGTTGTGTCGGTTGTGCCGGTGGCGCTGCTGGGGAAGATGCAGGAGCAGACATGGAAGCAGGAGCTGGCGCATCACCAAATTGCCCACTAGAGGTGGTGATATTTGTGCCAGAATGAGTAGCAGGAGCACTACCGGCCTTTCCTCCTGCCCATTTTTGATAAAAATTCCATGCTAAAGCACCGGCAGCCGCCGTACCACCTACTAAAACCGCGCCTTTAGCCATTTTTTTCACAGCTTTTTTCCCGCCAAATAAAGCACCAATAACACCACCCACAGCCGTGGCACCCAACAAGCCACCCACGCCCCCTAAGGACGCATTGCCCATGGCAGATTGAGCAGCTTGTCCCCCCTTGGAGGCCATACCGCCGGCATTTTTTATGACAGTATCTAACTTGCCACCTAGAGCCGTGTTGAGCCCTTGGCTTATCTCAGCAAAGTTACCACCTTTAACAACATCAAAAATATTTTTCATAATTTCTCCCTATAATATCGTTTTACAAAGAAAATAAAAACCTATCTTCCCGTCACGGTACACAACTTTTTTCTTAAGTAAAAGTTATTTTTCCGCGCGGGCTAGCAAAAGCACAGAAATAGACCTTGCGCCGGCCTTACGTAAAGCTAAAGAGGCATGATGTACGGTGGCGCCCGTGGTGATGACATCATCAAGCAAAAGCACGCGCTTTCCCCACACATGCTGTGCCACAAAACTATTGCGAGGATTTTTTTGCCTCTGCGCCTTTGGCAAACTCACTTGCGGCACCGTATAGCGAGTACGGCATAAAGCTTTGCGCTCCAAAGGCAAAGCAAGATTAGAGCAAAAAAGCTTAGCCAATTCCAACATGGGATTACAGCCTTGTGAAGCTAACCTTTTTTCATGACGCGGCATGGGAATACATATATCGCTTGGCGGCAAAGACAAGGCTGTTTCGTGTAAAAAACTTACCAATATGGGCGCCAGTGATACAGCATGAGAGTATTTATACTGTAGAATAAGCTGTTTAATTAATGAGGTGTAAGGCGCGTAATAATGCAAAGTATCCCAAGGTGGGGGTAGTTTTTGACAGCGTAAACAAGGCGTTTTTGAACAAAAGTCCTGAGGCAAAGCATGCCCACAAAGGTGACAATACGGATTTTTTTGAGGCTGTACCGCTAAAAGGCATGGCGCACACAAAAATTTTTGTAGGGCAAAAACTTGCTGCGTATCTGAAGGGCGAAAAGGGGCATGACATAGGGTACATAATTTCTCAGCAAAAATATGTTCCCACAGCTGTTCTATACCCAAGGCCATGCGCAAAGCAAAGGGCAAGAGCGTTTGGTTTTTTTGCGTAAGAAAAAATGAAGACCTGCGCCACATACTGCTCCCCCGCAAAGTTATAAGGGTAAAAAACTCACTTTTTATAGCATCAACAGTCTACAAAGCCTCTCTACACCACCATGCATCCCTTCTCATAATGATTTTTTTGCCAAGAACATGGCTTATGGCATGCAATATGCCATATTCCTTTCTTGTGTTCCATGGGATAGTTTTTGGGAATAGCTTTTGGGAAAAGTTTTTGGGAGAATTTTTACGACTCGGCCATTGTGACCAAACGCTGCCCCAGCGCCCGCACTTCGTCACAAGCTACAGCGTCATGTATAAAATCCTGCGGCCCATCATACCCACGCCATAGCGACGTTTCTCCCAAATTTCTGTGAAAAACATCCGCAAAGAGTCGTAAAGACATGAGCGAACCTGTGAAAAGATTATCTCCCGCCACACGCGCTGCCACAAGCCCCACCGTGAGCGTTTTTATGTAGGGCTTTACCACGCTACTTGTACATTCACGCTTGGCCCAATATTTTTGTGCTCTATCCATAAAGGCTTTGAGCTGTGCCGGCACATGATAAAAATAAATGGGCGCCGTCAGCACCACCGGCGACGCCCCTTCCAAAAGCTGAAAAAGCCTTGCTGTGTCATCTTTATGCTCCAGCACACATTGCTGCTGCACATGCGCAAAACATGCGCCGCAACCGGTGCAAGGCAGGATGGTATGCTCACGCAAATAGACAATATTTGCCTGCCCGCCGCCTTGCTCAATGCCTTGCGCCATATATTGCGCCATGACATCGGAATTTCCGCCGGCTCTGGGGCTACATGCTACAATGGACACAGACGTGGGCATATTAGCGCACAAAAGATCCACAGTAAGGATTATTGGTCATTTCATCTCCAATGCTACTTTCAGGCCCATGTCCTGGATACACTATGGTTTCTGGAGGCAGTACAAAAAGCTTTGTTTTAATGGAAGTGAGCAATGTTTCCAAATGCCCACCGGGCAAGTCCGAACGCCCCACCGAGCGATAAAAAAGCACATCGCCGGTACAAATAAGCTTTAAATCGGGGAAATATAAAGACATACTCCCTGGAGAATGCCCTGGGGTATGTAATACCTCAAATTGTAAAGCGCCCATGGTATGCTTACCCGTTGTTAAAGGCACGGCATCAAAAGCTTTCACATCAGGAAAGCCCCATATACCCCCACGACTGTATTGTGTCTCTAGCATGAAGGCATCATCGCTGGGCATAAAAATGGGCGCATTGGTGGCCGCATGTAAATCCGCCACCCCATACATATGGTCAAAATGCAGGTGAGTTAGGTAAATACCTTCAAGCTTAAGCTTTTTTTCTTGTAAAAAAGCAATGACAGGGGCAGGGTCACCGCCTGGATCCACCACCACAGCCGAGCCATCCTTATACACCGCATAGCAATTGGTTTCTAAAGGACCAATACTAAAAATTTCTATAGACATAAGCACTTCCTTCTATTTTCATACAAATGAATATGTTATTTTTACAGACTAACTATAACACTGTGCCTTTTTGCCCTGCTCCATGTCAAGAAAAAGCCCCCGAAAAGTCATGGCAAGCCCGTAAAGCATGGTAAGAGCACTTTTTTGACTCACATAAACATGTGTTCACACATTCCAGAGTGCTGACAAGGTCTCCTGAGGGAAAACCTTTTCTGGTGAAAAGGTTCTTCCCCCCGCTCAGAGCTGGCCCCCTTTCCAAAAAACTTTCATTGCATCAATATCTTATCTTTATGAAAGGCGTTTTTATCACAATGTAAAATTCTACAGTGTATGATTTTGGCACACTTTTAAAAGATGAAAAAATAAATTTAATGTTTGGCTCATCTTTTTACGTAGAGTTTTTTAATCTTATACTTTGTCAATGGTCTAACATGTGTTCACACATTCTTATTTTTTGTTCCTTCTCCTCTCACAGCGAAAGGCATTTTTTTACCCTTGAAAAAATACTCTAGCCCATGTAATCTGTGAACATGCGCAACGCTTATCATGTGCGTAGCAAAGACGCCACAGCACAGGCACATGCCTTTGGTTGTCATTTTTCAACATGTATTTCTGTTTTTAATAGCCTTTGCGCGCACTATCCTCGCAAAAAATACGTCTCTTGTATTCAACGTTTTGACCTTGCAACATATTGAGATATTTATGGACACATTTTCAGCAAAAAAAGCTCCGGCGCCCATTACTCAGGAAGAATATGAGAATCTTTTGGCAAAATTAGAACGAACAAGCCAAAAACTTTCCTATATGGAAGCCCTAGTGGACGCTATTCCCATGCCCATATTTGCCAAAAATCAAGAGGCAAAATTTTGTGTTGTGAATAAAGCCTATGAGCATTTTTTTAATGTGACTCAAGAAGATATGCTTGGAACCTCGGTATTAGACCTTGAGCATCTCCCCCAAGAAGAAAAAATCCAATACCACAAAGAAGATTTGGACTCCATTGAAAAAATTCAAGAAGTTCACTACGAAAAAACCTTTGACCTTATTCAAGGCTCCACCCATACCCTATACTGGAGCAAGGGCTTTAAAAATCCCGCCACGCACGAAAAAGGTCTTGTGGGCATCATTGTAGACATGACTTCTCAAAAGAAATTGGAAAAAGCCCTTTCTGCCACCATAAAAGAATTGGAATTTGCCCAGCAGCTTGAAGATTATATCAGTGAGAGTACACGCCTCATCCTCGACACCATGCCCGTTTTAGCGCAAATTTGGTCGGAAGGCCTGCAAATACTTGAATCGAGTATGGCCACAGCGCGTATTTTTGGATTTGAAGATAAAGAAGAATATCATGAAAGCTTTTTTGATTTACAGCCTACGCATCAGCCCAATGGCATACAATCCGCCGAATACGTACACCAATGCTTAGAAAAATCCTTTGCTGAAGGCGAATTACGCACAGAGTGGTTGCTAAAGGCATCGAGCGGCGAGCTTATCCCCTTTGATGTAACACTTAATCGTACGGTATTACACAATAAAACCGTGGTCATCGTATTTCTTAAGGATTTACGCGAACAGCGCAACCATTTACGCAAATTACGCGAAGCTGATGAATATACAAAGCTCATGCTTGATGCCAACCCCTTTGGTACCCTTATTTGGGATAATGATTTAAACCTTGTCATGTGCAATGAAGCTTTGGCTAAGCAATTTGGCCTTAATAAAGCCCATGAATTTATTGATAATTTTTATAGCCTCATACCAGAGTATCAACCTGAGGGCGTTCTTTCGCTGGAAAAAATGTATGCGCAATTGCATACATGCTTACACGAAGGCTCATCTAGTTGTTCTTGGACAGGTATTGATATTCATGGGCAACTTCTGCCTTGCAAAGTGAATTTAATTCGCGTCAAATATCAAAATCAATATATGGCCATTGCTTATGTAAAAGATTTACGCGATGTGGAAGCCAGCAAGCAAAAAGCCCAAGCCGCCGAAGCACGCGCCTCCGCCATTTTAGAAGGCATTCCCCTAGCCATCAATATTTGGTTGCCAGACTTTACCCTCATTGATTGTAATGAAAATGCCGTAAAAATTTCAGGATATACGGAAAAAGAGGAGTATTTAAACAATTTTGGCAACATCATCCCCCTTATACAGCCCAATGGACAAGATTCCTACTTATTAGCCCAAGAAAAACTGAAAGAAGCCGCCCAAAAAGGACAAACAAGCTTTGAAGTTATGGCGCAAACCCGTGACCAAGAGCCTTTGCCTGTGCAAATGACCTTGGTTCAAGCCAAATTGCCCAATGATGAAGAAATATTCATTGGTTATGTGCAAGATTTGCGCGAATTAAAGCATATGCTCAGTGAAGTCCATTTTGCCAAAGACGCTGCGGAAAAAAGCGCTCAAGCCAAGAGTGAATTCCTTGCCAATATGAGCCATGAAATACGTACTCCCATGAATGGGATTTTGGGCTTATTGCACATCCTTGCCAGCACATCCTTAACAAAAACGCAACAGGGCTATATTGAAAAAGCGCTCTTTTCCACCAACGAACTTTTGCGTATTATCAATGATATTCTAGACTTCTCTAAAATAGAAGCCGGTAAGTTGCAAATGGAATATATACTTTTTAGTATTAAGGATGTGTGCAATGAACTTGAACATTTGTTTGACCATACCATCACAGATAAGGGACTTTCCTTCCAAATAATGATGGAGGAACAAGCACAAACCCCACTTATGGGCGACCCTTTACGCTTAAAGCAAGTGTTGCTTAATCTTTTAAGCAATGCCATTAAGTTTACGCATACTGGCGGCATACGCCTCACCGTAAACCATATGCATATACAAAATGAGCATTTGCACTGTCGTTTTACCGTTTCTGATACAGGTATTGGCCTTACTGAAGGGCAAAAAGACAAACTTTTTGCGGCCTTTAGTCAGGCAGATTCTTCTGTGACGCGTAAGTACGGCGGTACCGGCCTTGGCCTCGCCATTTCCAAAAGCATTGTGGAAATGATGCAAGGTGAAATTTGGGTGGAAAGCACCCCGCAACAAGGGTCAGACTTTATCTTTACGGCGCAATTTGCCTTGGCCACTGAGGTAGAGCAAGCCTCCTCTTCCCTCAAAGAACACACACCCGAAAAGAAAAAACGTCATGGGCATTTACTTTTAGTGGAAGACAATCAAATAAATCAGCTCATAGCTGAAGAGATTTTAACCAGCACAGGCTTTACCTTAGACATAGCCAATAATGGGCAAGAAGCCTTAGATATGCTGCATCAAAAGGCCTATGACCTTATCCTTATGGATATTCAAATGCCCATCATGGACGGCTTAACCGCCACGCAAAAAATACGCGAGCAATCCATATATGATGACCTACCCATTGTTGCCATGTCTGCCCATGCCATGGCGGGAGATAAAGAAAAAAGCATTGCCCACGGCATGAATGATCATATTACCAAACCCATATCCCCCAGTGTACTCTTTGCAACGCTTGATCACTGGCTCAGTAAAAAAAGCCTTATGCCTGACCAATAGTATTTTTTAAACCCATAAGGATTTGTTATGTCAAAACGCACGTATAGCATTATTGGCCTTATGATTTTACTGTGTTTAGGTGCCATGGGCTCTGTATACTTTTTGGAAAAAACTACCGAACAACGTATACGCCAAACCCTACAACAGCATGACATTACCCTTGCCCATGTACGCTATAGCTTTTTTGACAATAGCCTTGAACTAACAGACATTCGCGGTCCCAATACACTGATACAGGGTGGTTCTTTTCATATTGCAAACATTATGGCCCACAAGCTTAATCCCGAGGCTTTTTCTCCCCAAGCTTCCGGCCATCCCCTTGTGGCAGAAGAAGTTATTTTTTCAGACATACATGTGGAATACGCCACAGACGAGCATAGCCTTAAGCATTCCATACAGTCCATACGTGCACTTGGCTGGAAACAAAACCTTGGAAAAGTGTTTAGCCTTTCCACCAAGGATAATTTGCCAGAATATGTGCGCGCCCTCAGCGATTGTTACGCCAAAGAAATACACCTTACACAAGGCCTGACTCTTACCACCATGGGCGTATTACAAGGGGAAGATCGCATCCAAAGCAGCATTATGAAAGGGCTTAGCCCCACTTCTTTTGCCTCCTATGAAATAAAACAAGCTCGCATGCGCCAAAGTGTGGACGCCAGCACAAGCTTGCAAGTTTCTGCAGACAGCCTATTCCTAGGCGCCAGTGACCTTCCATCATATGAGTTTACGACTTTTTTGCTACAACAAAGCCTCACACAGCATCCTTTTACCGCTGAGCAAGAGCAACGCTTTGCAAATTACTTGCGCGCATTTTTTTCCACAGGTTTTAAACCAGACCTGCGCCTAGAGGGTCTTGAAGTAGCTTTTACCTCTGCAGACAAGGAAATGCCTCTTTTCAGCACCAAAGCCCTAAGCTTTACAGCACAATATGACGCCAGTATGGCTAACAGCCTTAACTTTAACCTGAATATAGATGACATCCAAGGGAGCTTTGCCCTTTTGGACACCCCACCGCAGGTGCAACAAGTGGTGAAGAATATGCTCGGCACCTTAGACATTAAGGCGCAAAGCTCCGTGCAAGGGAAAATACACTCGCGTGAAAACAGCAGTACCCTTGACCTTTCTTTAGATTTACACAACCTTGGACAAGCTGAATTGCAATGGCGCTTTATCCTCCCTGTGCAAAAGCTCTCCGAAGTGACACAAGCCCCCGACACCATGAATTTTATATTTGAAGCACTCTCCCGAATGCAATGGGAAGCCTTAACATTCACCATAAAAGATCAAGGATTTTTACCCCGCTCTCTCATAAGCGTAAGTAAGCAAATGCAATTGCCCTTGCAAGAGGCCACTCCTTTTGCTCTAAGCAGTATGGAAAAAGAAATACAATTTGTACGCCATTATATGAATGAAAAAAATTATGCCGCATTGCAACAGTGCATACAAAATCCCGGCAAATTAGAATGGAAGCTGTTGCCTTCTGAGCCCATGCCCGTTTTTGCCCTAGCCATGCTTGCCAGTACAGCCCCCGCAGAGTTGCCCTTGCAAAGCATTTGCACACCGGGTGCGCCTTTATTCGAAGAGGCACAAAAACTTTTGCCCTAAGGTGAGCTTTTTCATGACTATGCAGATGAGAATTCTCTGTAATATTTCACAACCTTCTCCTGTATAGCTTGTGCAAAAGCCATATAAAGCCCTTGACTTGGATACAAAGTACGGCATAGTAAACAAGGCCTTTCTTATTTTACCATAAACGGAAGTTATTATGTTTAACACAGAAAAAAATGTTCAAGAGTCCCCAAAATCCATGTTTCGTGAATATGCAGAAGCCCTCATTATAGCTCTTTTCTTGGCTCTATTTATACGTACATTCATTGTACAAGCCTTTAAAATTCCATCTGAATCCATGTTGCAAACCCTTTTGGTTGGCGACCATCTTTTAGTGTCAAAATTTTCCTATGGCATAAAAATACCCTTCACAGACAGCTACCTTATAGAAGGCTCTGACCCTGAATACGGCGATGTGGTGGTATTTGAATATCCTAAAGACCCTTCCTTAGATTATATTAAACGTGTGGTGGGTGTTCCGGGTGATGTTATTGAAATGCGCGACAAGCAATTTTTCCGCAATGGAGAACCCATCAAAGAAGCCTATGTGCGTCAATCAGACCCTCAAGGCATCTATCCCACACGCGACAATTTTGGTCCCTTTACCGTACCTGAAGGCGAATACTTTATGCTTGGCGATAATCGTGACAATTCGCAAGACTCTCGCTATTGGGGTACAGTGAAAAAATCTGCCATGTATGGCAAAGCTTGGCGTATTTATTGGTCGGCCAATGGCTTGGATAATATTCGCCTAAGTCGCTTTGGTAAGGCTGTGGAATAACATGCTTGTACAGCTAACCACTGGAAGTTTGCACGGCGTAGATGCGCTGCGTGTGGACATGGAAATAGACCTTGTTCGCAAGGGAATTCCCGATTTCACCATGGTTGGCCTTGCCGAAAAAGCCGTACGTGAAGCGGAAAAACGTGTGCATTCTGCCCTGAGAGCATGCGGTTTTCCGCTGCCTCCGGCGCGAATTACTGTAAATCTTGCTCCGGCTGATCGGCGTAAAGAAGGCGCAGGTTACGATTTACCTTTGGCCTTGGGGCTGTTGGCAGCAAGCGGCATCATCCCTCCAGAAAGTTTACACGGCTGGTTTTTTTCTGCCGAGCTCTCCCTCTCCGGCAAGCTAAAGCCCATAAAAGGCACATTGCCCTTGGCCATACTTGCCCGCCAAGAAAAAGCGCATGGCATTATGGTGGCGCCGGAAAATGCTCAAGAAGGCGCCGTGGTACAAGATATTGCCGTCATAGCCCCCGCAGACCTTTTGGCCTGTGTGGCGCATTTAACACAGCAAAAGCCGCTTAACCCCATCCAAGCCCAGACCTTAAGCCATGACCACCATGTTACCCTTGACTATGCAGAGGTCAAAGGGCAGCAAGCCGCCAAACGCGCTTTAGAAATTGCCGCCGCCGGTGGGCATAATATCTTGCTGATGGGGCCACCGGGAAGCGGCAAGACCATGTTGGCACAACGCTTGCCAAGTATTTTACCTCCCTTAAGCTTTGAAGAAGCGCTGGAAGTAACCAAAATTTACAGCGTTACCGGAAAACTTCCGCCAGATTCAGGACTCATACGCACTCGCCCTTTTCGCGCGCCGCATCACACCATTTCTGATATTGCCCTCATTGGCGGCGGTGCTACTCCCGGCCCAGGCGAAGTGTCCTTAAGTCATCGCGGAGTGCTTTTTTTAGATGAGCTACCCGAATATAAAAAATCCACCTTGGAGGTACTGCGCCAGCCTCTGGAAAATGGTCACGTAAGCATAGCGCGCGCTCGTGGTTCCCTCACTTTTCCTGCTGCTTGCATGCTGGTGGCGGCCATGAATCCCTGCCCTTGCGGCTATTATGGTGATGCACAGCACCCTTGCACCTGTAGCCCGCAAAATTTGGCACGATATACACAAAAACTCTCCGGCCCTTTATTGGATCGTATTGATTTGCATGTGGAAGTTCCCGCTGTGCCTTATGAAGACTTACGCGCACAATCTGCACCAGAAACCAGCTCTGCTCACATTGGCGCCCGTGTTCTTGCAGCCAGAACATTACAAAGCACGCGCTATGCTGGCACTTCATGCTTAAATAATGCCATGCTTTCTGGCGCCATGCTCGAAAAATTCTGTGCCCTTGATGCCAAAAGCGCTGCGGCCTTAGAACGCGTCATGCGCGTCTTTGGGCTCTCTGCCCGTGCGTATACGCGTATTTTGCGCCTTGCTCGCACCATAGCCGACTTAGAAGCCAGTCCCCATCTACACCAAGGCCATATTCATGAAGCTGTAGCTTTACGAGTGTTGGATAGAAAATCTTAAGTCACTATCTGCCCTTATGAAAGAAGAATGTATCATTATGAGCAGCTCAGCCATATGAGCTATGCCTTTATATGTGGATTTTTATCGAAGAAAAAAGACAATTAAAGGGAAAAGGGGACTATTTTGATGATAGTCCCCTTTTCCCTTATGGGATATGACACATTGCTCTAAAACTTGTGAGCTAATAGCTTAACTCACATGCGGAAAAACATATAAAGCTATGGCCACTAGGGACAAAGCTACAATAATGGACATCCAAAGCTTATATTCTTTATCCATCTTTTGGCTTTCTTCCGCGCAAGGCTGTATCATCTCCGCCTGCATGGTAGAAATATCCATACTTTCTTTGGCATGATGACGGCCATAAAAAACAAATATGATTAAGCCAAGCACAGACCAAATAATGCCGCTTAAGGTGGCTGTGGTATCTAGTTGTGTCATCATAAGTAAATACAAAGCCATAAATACAGGCACGCCCACCATCACAGCTTTTGCCATATATGGACGCTTAATCTGCGGGAATTTTTTACGCAAACCAAGGGCAGCGGCAATGCCGATGACATAGTATAATAAATCCGTGAATAAGCTTAAAAAAGCCACATAATGAATGGAATTCGTACTTACCAAGGCAAAAGCAAGAATGCCCACCAAGATAATGGCCACATGGGGTGTTTTGTACTTGGGATGAACCTTACATAAAAATTGCGGTAACATACCATCTCTTGCCATGGCATACAAATAACGCGGCGGCGCAGCCACACAAGAATTCATGGTGGAAAGGCCACCGCCAAAGGCAACCCCTGCCGCCAAGGTAGCCAAGGGAATGCCCAATATGGCCGCAGCAATCATGGCATCGGCATAGGGCGCCGTGGCTGTGGCAATGCTGGCAAGATTTTCTGTGGGAACAATGCCCACAAGAAACCATTGAAAAAGTGCATTTAAGGCAAAAACCACCAGCGGCGTAATAATAAGAGAACGCGGCATATTAATATGCGGATATTTAATTTCCTCTCCCATACTTACGCAGGCATCAAAACCGGCAAAACACCACCACACCATGGCAACGCAAGCGATAAATCCGGGGCCTTCCATATCTAAAAATTCTGGTTTTTGCACAAAATGCGGCAACTGTACGTGAGGTATCATCATGATAAACCATACAATGGCCACTCCCCAGAAAAAGTACATGAAGGCATTTTGCAATTTACCTGTAAGATCTGTGCCTATAACATTAGATATGGTAAAAATAAGCACACATAGGCCTGCAATAAAGGTATCACTCACAGGAATGACTATATCAAAGGCTAGAAATATGGTTTTAAAATAAAAAGAGAAGGCAAAAGCTTCTGCTGCTGCCACACAAATAATGGCAATGACATAATTCCAACCGGCCAAAAAGCCAAAAAAGCGACCCAATCCAAAATACGCGTACTTATACGTGCCGCCGGCAAAAGGCAAAGAACTGCTCATCTCTGCATACAATTGCGCAGGGTAAAAAGTCATAAGAAAAGCTGCCACTGTGGCAAAAATAATATCTGCCCCCATAAAACCCACAGCATTGGCTCCCGTTACAAAAAGCCCCACCCCCATGACATTACCCACAGACATGGTGACGGCTTCGCGCATGCCAAAAGTTCTGACAAGCTTCACCGTATTTTCTGTCTTCACATCCATAAACCTCACTCCTCAAAATGAAAAAAATACACTCTATCCTGTTTACTTTATAGCAAAAAACCACAACAAGTGAGTATCACCCCTTAGCCCTGCGAAGTTTTTGTACAAAGTATACATTTTTCCACCAAGGATTGTATAACGAATAGTTCATAAAAATGTAAAGAAAGATTATATCTAAATAGTCGGCGCTTAAAAACGTGTTTTCACACATTTTTAAGAAAGGCACGCTCACTTCAAACACCCCTTTGGGGCCGCCGGAAGTAAATTCCGGCTTGTTTTACGTGGCGGCAAGCCATGCCAAAGGCATGTCTTGTATAGTCTCCACTGAAAAATGCTATTTCAAATATCTAAACTTTGCCAGAAAACGAATTCCATTCGTTTATTTCTGGTAAAGTTTATTAAGGTATATAGATTAAAAAGTATATTTTTACCGAGGCTTAAATACTTTTTCAGTGTCGACTAAATAGACAGGTCATAAAAGAAAAATGCCCAGAACAAGAAATTTATTGCCTCTCGCTCCAGCTTGTACTAGGGTCACCTCAGACATTGGGATATTTTGTACAAAGTTCCCCCAAAGCAATGAAGCATGGCAAAATGTTACAGACTCATTGCGTAACTTTGCCTATACTGGGCTTAACAGACTAACATGTAATACAAAAAGAGGCCGTATTATGTTATACGAACTATTTTTTACGCACACAGCCGCACAGGCCATATTGATTCTTTCTTTATGCATAATCACCGGACTGTTACTTGGACATGTAAAAATAGGCACCATTTCCTTAGGTGTGGGCGGGGTATTGTTTAGCAGTATTGCTGTGGGGCATTTTGGGCTCATTATTGACAAACATGTATTACATTTTGCCCGCGAATTTGGCCTTATTTTATTTGTTTACTCCATTGGCATGCAAGTGGGGCCAGGTTTTGTGGAATCCCTTAAGCGCAATGGATTACGCTTAAACCTTATGGCCGCCTTCATTGTGTGCACCGGCACCATCATAGCTGGAGCATGCTTTATTATTTTTGATGTACCCCTACCTGTCATTGTGGGCCTTTATAGCGGCGCTGTTACCAACACCCCTTCCCTTGCGGCCTCCACGCAAATGTTTGGAGATCTTTTAAACAATGCTGAGAGCACAGCAAGCTATATTAGCCAAGCCGGCCTTGGTTATGCCGCTGCGTACCCCTTTGGTATTTTAGGTATTATTTTAATTATGATTTTAGTACGCTTTATTTTCCGCATTAATATTGCCAAAGAAAATGAAGATATGGAAAAACAAAGCAATGCCTCCAAGCAACAGCCAAACTATCTTACGGTGGAAATTACCAATGAAGCCATCGTGGGCAAGCGCCTTGACTCCATTAGAGCCATACAAGAATTACATGTGGTTTTTTCACGCGTGGAGCAAATGCGCGGCGTTATGCATACCCCTAAGCCAGGCACCATTCTCACCCACGGTACCCTCTTACACGCTGTGGGCGAAGCCAGCGAACTAGAAAAGCTCGTGGAAATCATGGGGAAAAAGTCAGAGATCAACTTACATAATATTGAAGGCAGCTTAGAAATTGCCGATATTACCGTAACTAGAAATTCTCTTGCAGGTAAAACCATTAAAAAGCTTGATTTAGGAGCAGATGTGGGCATTATCCCCACCCGTGTGATTCGCTCAGGTTTTGAATTTACAGCTACCCCTTCCACGGTGATACATTTTGGCGATACTTTACGCATTGTGTCTGACTCCGAAGGTATTTTTGCTGCACGCAGATTTTTGGGAGACTCCCCAAAATCCTTAGAGCATCCACAAATTATACCTATTTTTGCGGCCATTTTCATCGGCATCTTACTCGGCAGTATTCCCATTTTCATTCCCGGCTTATCGGGTGGCCTCAAATTAGGCCTCGCCGGCGGCCCCCTTCTCATAGCTATTCTTTTTAGCCGTGTACACAAAATTGGCGGTATGGTTTGCTACATTTCCCCCAGCGCCAGCCTTATGATACGAGAAATGGGCATTTCCCTCTTTTTAGCCACGGTGGGCTTAAATGCAGGCCCAGGCTTTGTACCCATGATACTCAATGGCGACGGGCTATACTGGATGGGCATAGGCTCGCTTATTACCTTTTTACCTCTTGTTATTACAGCCCTTTTTGCGTGGATTGTACTTAAGTGCAATTATCCCACCATATGCGGATTATTGGCAGGCAGCATGACAGATCCACCAGCATTGGCTTTTTCTACGCAAATTTTAGGATCAGATTCATCGGCTTCGGTTTATGCCACTGTGTATCCTTTAACCATGATTTTACGCATTTTTACTGCACAGCTTTTGGTACTTTTCCTCTTCCAATACGCAGGATAACAGCTTTTAAAAAGAGCGAAGCGTATACCTTACGCTTCGCTCTCATGCCCCAAAATAAACTTTTCCCAAGCCCCCCTACGCCTCACAAAACACCTTTACTCCGTTATATCAATACGATACATCGCTTCCATAGCTTTTTCTTGTCATTATGTGCATAATTATATGTCATAAAAGACATTCCCGCACTCACCATATTGTAAACTTTTACAATGCATGTCCATCTTACTCACACATAGCAAAACCTACACCACTTTATATAATGGTTTTATGTTTCAATATTTTTTTAATAATCAAACATAACAGCATTAATGATATGTTTTTCATAGCACAAACAAAATATTTACAAGCGTCAATATAATGTTTTCTTTGTTCGTATTGACTTTCGTTTTCGATATTATATATTGTGCAACGTAATTCGACAAAGAAATTCATTACCAAAACACATATACATCAAAATTTCTAAAATTTTGAGTAAAAAGAGGTACAGATGACGCTTAACGATATAACGACACCCTGCGAACTCATAGTAACCAACATTTCTGTTACGGGTTCTTTGCGTCAAAGGCTTTATGATATGGGCATGTGTCCGGGAACAAAAATAGATTTTGTTCGTACAGCGCCTCTTACGGATCCCATTCAAATTCGTATCGGTGGCTACCATGTGGCCTTGCGTCGTTCTGAAGCTCAATATGTTGAGGTAACTCCCCATGTCCAATAAACTTCTTGCACTGGCAGGACAACCTAACTGCGGTAAATCTACACTATTTAATCTACTCACCGGTGCGCGCCAATATGTGGCAAACTATCCCGGCGTTACCGTAGAAAAACTGGGCGGTTCTTGCACCATTAATGGGCAAAAAATTTCTGTGGTAGACTTACCCGGTACCTACGCCTTTACCTCTTACTCACCAGAAGAAAAAGCTGCCCGTGACTTTATTTTAAATGATCGTCCTGATGTGGTGGTGGCTGTGGTGGACGCTTCTACCCTAAGCAAAGGTCTTTACTTTGTTTTACAGCTTTTGGAAATGGAACGCCCCGTTATTTTAGCATTAAACATGATGGACGTGGCGCAAAGACACGGCCTGAAAATTGACGTGGATTTGCTTTCGGAAAAATTGGGCATACCCGTGGTACCTTTACAAGCTACCAATGCCAAAACCGATGGTAAAGAAAAGCTCCTAGATCTCATTGCCCAGTACACAGACAATGCTCCAGAGCAGAAGAAATTTTCATTAAATTATGGCAACTTAGAAAAACACATCACCATACTCTCTGAAAAGATTGCCCCTGTAAGTGCAAATATAGCCTATCCAGCACGTTGGCTTGCCATAAAGCTTTTAGAGCAAGATAGCGCCGTGCTAGAAACCGTACAAAAAAATGATGCCTGCCCTGCGAACTTAGAAGCGCTTGTACCGCTTGAAGTGGAAACGGAAAATAATAGCATATTTATGCCCTCAGTGGCACATATTGCCGCCACACGGCACAAGCACGCTCGCGAGCTAAATGATCTGGTATTGCATGCAGAAAAAGTAGATGGCAAAGCACCAAAATCCTTCACAGAAAAGGTGGATGCCATTGTGTGTCACCGTATTCTTGGCCCCATATGCTTATTTCTTGTGCTTTTAGCCTTCTACCATGTTTCCGTAACCTATGGAAATGTTTTAGCCGCTAAGGTTTGGCCCATGTGGGCAAATCTTGAGGCCTTCATATCCTCCATCTTACCTGCTCAAGGCTTTTTAGAAGATTCACTCTTCCGCTCCTTGGTGGAATGGGTGGTAAAAAGTATGACAGCAGTGCTTAACTATATCCCCATATTCTTCCTCATGTTTTCCTTTGTATATATTTTGGAAGGCAGTGGCTATATGGCACGTATTGCTTTTATTTTAGATAAAGTTTTCCACTCTTACGGCCTACACGGACAATCCACATTGCCCCTTATTCTTGGCGGTGTGTATGTGGGCGGCTGCGCCATTCCCGGAGTGGTAGCCACCAAGGCTATACCTGATGAGCGTGCACGCTTTACTACTATTTTAGTAGTTCCCATGATGAACTGCCTAGCTAAGGTGCCTTTATATTTACTCCTCGTCAGTGGTTTTTTTGCTGCAGAAGCAGGCTCTTCCATGTTTTTCATGGGAACCATTACCTTGCTCATGGCGCTTATTGTGGCTAAATGCCTTAACTTAACCGTATTACGTGGTCGCCCTTCAGCTCCTTTTATCATTGAGCTTCCTTCGTACCATATGCCCATTTGGCGTAATGTTTTGCAAGAAACCTTATTTCGCATTTGGGTTTTCATTAAGCGCATTCTCACCATTGTGGTGGCTGTATCCACCGTGGTATTTGCTCTGGTAACCTTCCCTAATCTTGCTGATGAGCGCAAAGAGCATTATGTGCAAGAGCAAGTGAAATTAGAAGACACTTTTATGAAGGCCATAGCCAGCACAGAATTTGCCTCATCTTTCACCAAAAGTGACATCTTACCTCTCATTAGTTTTCAAGAGGACTTACGCGTGCAAAAACGCGGACTTACTCAAGATGCAGCTTCTGCCGTTAATGAAAAAGCTTTAAAAGAATCTCCTATCTATGCCGCCATTGCCTTGCGTAAAGGAAAAGACGGTAAAAAAATGGCCTCTGCTTTGCGCACACTAGACAGTAAAAGAAAAACTTTGCGTCGCCAAATTCGCCAAGAGCGTTTTGAGCAAAGTTATCTTGGTAAAGCCGGTAAAGCTTTAGAATTTATTACGGCAGGAGCTGGGTTTGATTGGCGCATTAACATTGCCTTGCTTTCCGCTTTGGCAGCAAAAGAAAATAGTGCTGCCACACTGGGCGCCCTTTATGGCTTTGATGGTAATCAAGTGGGTAAAAACTTTGAAAGCTTTGGCTTTACCCCCTTGCACGCCTTGGCGCTTATGCTCTTTATGTCTTTGTATCCTCCTTGCTTGCCTGCTTCCATGATGGTGCGTAGCCAAACGGGCTCTACAGGTTGGATGATTTTTTCCATAGTCTTCCAAATGACCATTGGTCTTTTAGTGGCAAGCCTTGTGTACAGCGGCGGCGTCATGCTTGGCTTAAGTGGTGTGGAAGCCATGTGGAGTTTTTATGGACTTTGTTTGGCCTTGGTGGTGATCCTGGGCTTTATTCCTGCGCGCGATGCGCATCAACCCTAACGAGCACAGACTCATTACCAGCAATACAATTTTGCAAAGGTATATTTTGGAGGAAAAAATGAAAAAATCTCTTGGTATTTTAGCAGCAGCACTTTTGATCAGCTTACCCAGCATGGCACAAGCTCACAGCCCCATTTTCGATTGCTTTGACAATGGCGACGGCACCATCATGTGCCAGGGCGGCTTTTCTGATGGTTCTTCTGCATCTGGCGTAAAAGTAAGTGTGAAAAACGCTGCCGGTGAAGTGGTAGAAACCCTTACTTTAGATTCTAACAGCGAACTTACCATGAAAAAGCCTGAAGGCAAATATGCCATGGAATTGGACGCTGGTGAAGGCCACAAAATTGAAATTTCCAGTGAAAACATTGTAGAATAAAAAAGCTTCGCTTTTTTATATTTATAGGCATTTTTATCTCTATAACTTGTAAAACACCTTTAAGGTGAGGAGTTTCCAATGAAGAAATTAATTTTAGCCGCTTTTGGTATCACCGCAGCTTTAACCATGGCAGCCCCTGCTGAAGCACATTTTCAAATGCTGTACACCTCCGGCAATACCGCCATGGAAAAAGCAGAAGACATGGATATGCGTATTGCTTTTGCTCACCCTGCAGAAGCTGGTCATATGATGGACATGGGCGGACTTAAAGAATTTTACGCCGTGTACAAGCGCGGCGAAAACGCTCCTGCAAAAATTGATTTAAAGCCTTACCTTAAAGATATCAGCTGGAAAACCACTGATTCCAGCGCCCCTGCTTATGCTGCACTTATTCCCAGAAAAGAAATTCGCTCTCTTGGTGACTATGTATTTGTAGCTGTACCTGGTTACTATCTTGAAAAAGAAGAAGACATTTACATGCAACAAATCACGAAGCTTATTGCCAACGTAGGTGGCGCGCCCACCATTTGGAATGAGCCTGTGGGTCTGCCTTGCGAAATCGTGCCCATGATTAAGCCTTATGCCACATGGAAAGGCAATGTATTCCAAGGTCAAGTACTTTCCGGCGGTAAGCCTGTTCCTGGCGCTGAAGTGGAAGTGGAATTCATGGGTCATGCTCCTGATATGAAAACCAACTCCTTTGCAGCAAAATCTTCTGTAAACTACCCCAACAGCTCCTTGATAACACAAACCATCATTGCTGACCAAAATGGCGTGTTCACCTTTGGCTTGCCTAAAGCCGGTTGGTGGGGCTTTGCTGCTCTTGGTATTGGACCAGACAAAGAGCATGAAGGTAAAGAACTTTCCCAAGACGCAGTTATTTGGGTACAAGCATCTGATATAGACCAAAAATAATTGTCCACATGACCTTGAGGGGGAAGGGATATTTCCTTCCCCCTTTTTTATAGCCTTATCCATTTTGAGAGTTTTTTATGAAAAAGATTTTATCGCTTATGTTCTTTTGCGCCGTACTCCTTTCCTTCAGTACGCAAGCTCAAGCTCACAGCGCTTTACTTAACTGCTTTGACAATGCCGATGGCACCTTCACCTGCCAAGGCGGCTATTCTGACGGCTCGTCCGCCACAGGCATTCGTATTGTGGTTAAAGACGATTCTGGGCGCACATTGCAAGAGGCTCAGCTTAATGCAGATAGCGAAGTAATTTTACCTCGCCCGCAACAAAATTTCACCGTTCTCTTTGACGGAGGCTCCGGACATTCTGTGGAAATTCCTGGAGAAAGCATTATTAAATAAGCACAAAAAACAAGACAACATATTGATATACAAGATATAATATATCTATATATCATAATAGTAACCAGAAAGGACATACACCATATCTTTTCTGGTTATTTTATAACAATTCTTACGGGGCGCCTGGCTAGAATTATACATAGCTCTTTATGGAGTTATGAAGAAGTTTTTTTGACCATCAGAAATAAACACGAGGCACGTTATGCAGGACACTCCGGTATGCATACAGAATTTACAGCATAATTATGGTAAAAGAGAGCTGTACAATGGGCTCCATTTGACCATACCCAAGGGGCGCGTTTGCGCCTTACTTGGCAAAAATGGCGTGGGTAAAACCACATTAATTCAAATCCTCATGGGATTTTTGCGCCCCAGTGGGGGGGAATGCCGCATTTTCGGCGACTTGGCCTATGCCATACGCCCAGAAACTCGGGCTCGCGTAGGTCTGCTCTTTGAAAAGCATTTGGCCTATCAATTTTTCACCATTGAGCAAATTGAAAAATACACCAGACAATTTTATCCTCGCTGGAAGCCAGAGAGATTTTATAATCTCGTGGACTTATTGGGACTTCCCCCATCACATCGTATAGCCCATATGAGTGAAGGGCAGCGCTCGCAAGTGGTGCTTGGCCTAACGCTGGCACAAGATCCGGAACTACTTATCTTAGACGATTATTCCATGGGTTTGGACGCAGGCTATCGCCGTCTTTTTATTGACTATTTATGCGAAAACCTGCGTGATGGAGAGCATACCACCATCATAACCTCACACGTTATCCAAGACATGGAACGCTTTGTGGATGATGCCGTTTTCATGCGCCGTCATAAAATGGCACATCAAACTTCTTTGGCTGATTTTATACAAAACTTTTCCTGCTATACCTTGCCCATACCGCAAAATAGAGATGAGCTGGAACAAATGCTGCAAAAAATACCTCAAGAGGTTTTAGTAAATACAGAGTGGCATAAGGATTTTGTGGAACTGTTCTTTTATGCAACAGAAGCAAAACGTCAAGAAGTACTACAACAATATTCACTGCACACATTGCCCTTACAGCAAAAAGAAATGAATATGGAAGATGCCTTTATTGGTTTTACGGGGAGGTATTAAATGCGCTTAACATCTGCTATGTCAGCCATTTTTTATAAAGAAGCCATCAAAACAAAATCCATGATGTTACTTCTTTTTACAGCGAATATGTTGTATATGACTTGGAATTTCATTGCCTTGCGCCGTTTGTTTATGCAAGACCACTCCGAAGTGGTTTGGTACCGCACAGTGAATTTAGGGCAAATCCCTTATGATGGCATGATATTTATGCCCTTTGTTACAGCCATTATTTACGGTGTATTTCAATTTTTACAGGAAATGCGCGATGGAAGAATACGCATAGCCTTACACGCGCCTTATGATTCATGCCTTGTGGTTTTATTACACGCGCTTTTTGGCTTGTGCTTTTTATTGGTGCTCTTTGCTTGCAATGGTGTATTTTTATACTTAAGCATGGTGCATTATTATCCACCAGAAGTGGGACTTTCTGCCCTGCTCACCACAGCACCGTGGTTCATTGCCGGTTTTTACGCCTATCTTGGCGTGGCCTTTGTACTGCTTGAGCCACAGCCTAAGCGTAAGTTTCTTGCTGCCCTAACATGCTTTGGCCTTTGCATACCTTTATTTTTATACAAAAATACAGGATTCTATGTTAATGTTTTGCCATTTTTCATGGCACTTATTCCCTGCATGTTTTACAGTATAGCCCTTTCGGCAGACGATTTTAGAAATAGGTGGACAGCATGAAAATTCGTCTAGCAACGCTTTGCATGTATGCTTTAAGCATAGTTTTTTTCGCTTGGTTATTCCCCATGTTTTATTCACTTCTTTTTGTGAAAACCGTGGATAAAACCCATATGTTCTTCAGTCCGGTGGATAATAATATGATTTACACTGAACAAATTTTAGAACGTGACCTTAAAGCAGAAGAAAAATCGGAAAATCATCATTCCGACGTGGTTTATAAAAATGAAAAAGATGAATATTTTACACGCAACGAATTTGAAGCAAAAATTCCCTTTATTTACTATAGGAATATGGAATTACGCCAACTCCTCCCCATGCAATTGCATGGCAAAAGCTTTGACAGTGCCAGCATTCAAAAAGAGCGCCGCGTTCTGGAAATGCCTTCACGCTTACTAGATACAAAGGTTTATAAAGAAGCCGTTTACCCCCTTATAGATGCCAATCCCGGGCAAGTGGCCTTGGTTTTGCCGGCTGACCGCGTGCGCTTTACGCAAAACCAATTGGAATTCATAGACAGTGATGCCAATGGCGTAGATGCCACAAAAACAGCGGAATACACCAAAAAGCTCACAGATCAAGGTTTTACCTTCCCGGCACAAGGCGTTTGGGGGAATTTTAGTACCTTTAAACCTTTTGAAGGCGGCATCTTTGTGGTGGATGCCAAGGGAAAGACTTTTCGCTTATTGCGTGCCAGCAATGAGCTTGAAGTGCTCTCCATGCCCTTTGCAGCAGGCATTGTACCGCAAAAAATTGTCATTGCCGAAGCTAAGGATCGTAAATACCTAGGACTTGTGTTAGATACTCAAGATCGCATGTATCTTTTACATCAAAGCGACTTTGGTCTTACGCATATTCCTACGCCAGACTTTATTTCTAGCCACATGGATTTTAAGCTTATCATGGATCCGCTTTTTGTTACTGCGGTATATTCCAATGAAAGCCATATTCATGCCGTGGCCTTTGCCAATACGGAAATGCTTCCCCCTGCCTTAAGCCCTTTGCATAGCTTTACCCATAAAATGAGCCGTAGCATGGACACCACCATCTCCACCATAAGCTCTGTGCTTTTCCCCTTTAGTCTTTCTTTTCAAGATATGCACAGTTCCATAGGTCAGTGGAAGATACAAATGAGTCCAAATTTTATGGGCCTTGGTCTTTTGTTTAATGCACTTTTGGCTTTAGGGTATTTTGTAAGCTATCGCAAACATGGCATGCAAAATGTCCTTATACAGTCTATATCCATTGTTGCCTTGGGAATATATATAGGTATCCCATTTTTACTCATGGAACAATATAAAGCCAGAAACTCTCAAATACATGCCGTAAGCGCATAAGCTCTTTATGGCACCTGCAACATCTCGTTAACACAGGCATAAAACACAAAAACCTGTGTTAACAAAGTCTTTGGGGGGAACCTATTTAGTTAATGCTTAAAAACGTATTTTCATACGTTTTTAAGAAAGGCACGCTCACTACAAATACCCCTTTGGGGGACGCCGGAAGTAAATTTCGGCTTATTTTACGTGGCGGCAAGCCATGCCGCAGGCTTGACTTGTGTCGTCGCCATCTGAAAAAAGTATTTCAGTTGTCTAAAGATTGCCAGAAAACGTATTCCATACGTTTATTTCCGGCAATCTTTATTACGGCGTCAAAAAGTAAAAGTTTTATTTTTACGAGTAGTCAAGTTGTTTTTCAGTGTCGACTATTATAATTTTTTAAGGTTATTGAAAATAAAGCTTGCTTTTATCTTTGAATTTGAATATCATTTTCATATAGAGAAGTTGCTTGCTTTTTACTGCATCTATATCTTTCAGTGCACATATAGATGGCTTTATAAGGCGAAGCTGTGACAGCATTTACTAACCCATTGTACAAGGAGCTACTTATGCAACACCCTATTACTGCAACTTTACACCAGTTAGACAGCACAGAATCTACCTTTGAAATGAACTTTACCACCAAAGAACAGCATAAGCAGCCCTGCGGTCACAAACACGCCTCATGCGCTTGTGCCGGTGGATGCACAAGCTGCGCATGCAAGCAAAAAGCATTACAGGAATCCATTGAAAACTAAGCAAACGTAACAAACTAGGTAAATATTTGTGCTTATAATATATAAGCACAGCATTATCTATATTTGCGCTGCATATTTTTTCATGCAGCAGCTCTCTTTAATGCAATAATAAGAATTTTTGAAAAGGAACCCCACCCCCAAGGGCGCAAAGCGCTCCCTTCAGAGAGTTTTTATGCTTTATGAAAATGAAGAGTAAGACACATATGAGGGAGGAAAAACATGGCAAAAATGTTCGCCCTCCCTCATAAAAAGATTGCGTTTAAAAACTATAATGACACAGAAGCGATTATCTTTTTTGCTCTTTCATAGCGCTCTTGCAAGGCTTCATCTGTGGGAAAGTCAGGGTAAGTACCGCCAAGCAAGCCACAAGCTGTGTTTTCCTGCTTACCAAAAGAAGCAAAAAGCTTCACTTCAAAGCCAGCATTACGCAAATAATCCACATAGGCTTGCGCTTCTTCCGGCTGTACTTGTTCATTGGTGCCGGCACAGTCACAAGTATTATATTCACAAAGACTAATACGACAGACTTTAGGATCAAGCACCGCCGCCACGCGTTGTATTTCTTCAAGGTCTGTGGTGTAATTTTTACATTCACCGTGGGTGTAATTTTTAAAAAGTAACACGCCCACACAGGGTTTTTCCTGCGTTAATTCATGCAAAATGGGCAAGCGCGCCAAAATTTCTTTATAATTATACATGACATTAATGGGCATCATAAGATCGCGCTGCTCAGTGGCATGTAAAGAAAAATGGAAAGTGGTGCGCGTTCCTTCAAAAAAGTCATGACGGACATCATCAATATAAGCATCCACCATATCAGGCACGCCGCATGTGGCAATAATATGCCTAAAAACCTCTTGCCCTAAGGAGTGCAAAGCGGCATTGGTAATTTTAATGGCACGGCGCAATTGCGGATAGGCAAAACCTGGCTCGCCTTGCCCCATATAAGCAAATTCACGTAAATTACTTGCCACGGTGCCTTGCTCATAATTTTCCATATCAGACAGCACCATAAGTATATTCTGTAAAGCGATTTCCTCTGCGCTTAAAGGACCAGAAAAACGCAAGCTATTTCCGGTACGACAAAATCTACATGGCATACGTGCCGGAGTAAGAATACAGCCAGCACTCACCGAAGTGGTATAAGCAGAAATAGTATTATCAAGCTCAGCCGTGGGAATTTTTGCCCTTGTGGTAAAAGCGGCGCTTTCTATATAGGGTCTATTTTCTTCTAATTGCCAAACATAACGAATGCCATCGCTTCTTCCCTTGCCTAAATGACTATAACCGACAGGTAAAATACGCATAAATCCTCACATATAAAAACACTAGAGCTAAATACCACTATACGGTACGCTATACCGTATTTGTTCATACTACCAATATTAAAAAAAAAGAGCAAGCCTGCGAGCCTGTATAATGCGTATGATTTTTATCATAAAGACCTTGCAAATTTTAGCACCTCTTCATCTGCACCATGTTATTTTTCTGCCTCCAATTCCTGCAAACACAGGTGTACAAAGCTCTCAGGAAATTCTGACTTAGCAGCGGCTTGTGCAACGGTCATGCCTTGGCGTAAAAAGCGCTTTACCACCACACGCATACTCTCCCCCACTTCTATAATATGCCCATCTAAATCATAAAATCGAATGGCATGGCGCCCCCAAGGATGTTCTTTGACAGCATGAACACGCTCAATATGGGGGAAGGTATCTAAATGTTGCATAAAAACCTGCATATCTTCCACTTCAAACACCAATTCAGAGTTATTGCTTTTATAAGTAATATTATTCTTGTGTATATGACTGAACTTTGTCCAATCACTTTCTTCTAGTAAAAAGAAGTTGCTCGTAAAAACCACATGCTTTCCTAAGTCCAATTGTGTGCTTAGACCTAGCACTGATTCATAAAATTTTTTAGATGCTTGCGCATCCTTTACAATAAGCATACATCCTTCATAGTGTACCATAGAAAAAACTCACTCTAAAATAATTTTGTATCCACATTTTATCATAGCAATATTGACAACGAAGCATATATAAATAATAATTTAATCTCAAGAATATTCTTATATAACATTCTGCTTTAAAACATTTTTCCCATAAAAGGATATGGCATGAGCGAATATACATTGGGTATCGTTGGGTGTGGCAGCATGGGGGAAGCCCTTGCCATGGGTTGGCATACCTATGCCAAAAAAACTGTGCAAGTGAGTGTTTGTGTAAAACACGCTTTTCAAGCTCAAAAAATGCATGAAAATGGCATTAGCACCGTACATTCGCCACAAGAACTCACCTCTTGTGATATTCTTGTTTTAGCCATTCGCCCTGAGCAAATTATAGATTTTCTACAGCAAAATGCTTCCGCTTTATCAGCATTGCAGACCTCTTTGGTCATTTCTGTGGCGGCCGGAGTACCTCTTGCAGATTTGCGAAAAAACTTGGCGCAAGACATACAGGTAGTGCGCATTATGCCCAATACTCCTGTGGCCATAGGGCAAGGTATTTTAGGGCTGTGCCATGAAGACACTTTACCTGAAGCCATGCATTCCTTATTGCAAAACCTTTGTAATTCCATTGGCACCATGGTGAAATTTGAAGAATCTCTCATGAATGCCTTCACAGCTTTAGCCGGCTGTGGCCCAGGATTTCATTATCATATCATGGATAGTTTCATAGAAGCTGGCGTAAGTGTGGGGCTTAGCCGAGAGCAATCCACCATCATCGCCACAAGTCTCATGCGTAGCTGCGGTAGTGTTGCGCAAATGCAACAGATACATCCCGTACTTTTACGTGAGCAAAGCACCTCCCCACGCGGCATGACCATTGAAGGACTCAACTATTTAGACACCATGGGAACGCGCGGACATATCATAAACGCGGTTAAAATAGCCTCAGCACGTGGCCTTGAAATGGATAAAGAATCGTAGCCATACATAAAAAAAGCATCCTCACCATGGTGAAGATGCAAAAATTGCGGACAAAGCTGATTGGGGAATACTCTTTCGTGAAAAAGGTTCTTCCCCAAAATGCTCTTTCCCAAAAAGTTTCATGGCGGCAGCATTGCGTTTTAAAAATTATATTTTGCCGCAATGAACTTTTGTAAAAAGAATATAGTATAGTCGACACTGAAAAACAACTTAACTATCAGTAAAAATAGAACTTATAA
>CAYJHH010000022.1:0-29102 GCA_964369995.1 uncultured Desulfovibrionaceae bacterium | reverse complement strand
GGTTTTCCCTCAGGAGATTTTGTCAGCAATCTGAGCACGAGAGAAATTATTTTCCTCGTGCTTTTTTATATATAAATATATTTGTGTAAAAATATCTACAGCAAATGATTATGTGGAAAATTTCAGTAAATCTTCAAAGGAACCTTGCACAGCTTGTATAAGATCGTGAGGATTTATACGAATTTGTAAACCACGTTGCCCGCCATTAATATAAATATATTCTTCTAAAATAGCGTGTTCATCCACATATACGGCATAACTTTTTTTAGTGGCTAAAGGGGAGCACCCTCCGCGCATATAGCCTGTGAGCGGTAAAACCTCTTTAAGCGCCACCATGGTCACGCTTTTATTGCCTGTGGCTTTAGCAGCTTTTTTCAAATCAAGTTCTGCGTCAGCCATGATGCATACCATGAATACACCCTGTTTATCGCCGCGTGCCACTAAGGTTTTATACACTGTTTGTACAGGCTCACCAAGGTCTTGTGCCACACGAACAGCAGATAAATCTTGCTCATCCACCGCCACAGCGTGTAAAGAATACGCCACCTTCAAAGTGTCTAAAAGGCGTACCGCATTGGTTTTAGAAGGAGAAGATACTGTAGCCATATTTGTATTCATCCTCGTTTATCATATAATGGAAGCCCCAAGCATGAGAAGCAGGTAAAAAGGTACCATGATTTCATAATTTTTTACCAAGTCTTCACCCAATTATAAGATTTTTCTACCGTGATTTTTCCTAAATTTTACAGGCTTATTCCAAAAATTATTCTTGCCAAGACGGTTTTGCAATCGTATAGTCAACATACCGATAAGGATGTTTTTTTGCAAAGGATTATTTATGCCCATTTATGATTTTTATTGTGACTCGTGTCAAAAAGATTTTGAAGATATTGTAATACAATCTGAAATGCCTGCATGCCCTCATTGCGGTTCTGATAAAGTCAGTAAAAGAGTTTCTGCCCCAAGCCCCTTAAAGTCACGCGCTTTTCCCTTTAAAGTTGGCCCTGTTCATGCCAGTATGGGCATGGCAGCTAAGCATGGTAGTGCATGCCCTAGCGCCGGATCTTGCGGCAGTGGCAGTGGTGGTTTTTCCTGAGCGAAATAATAAAACCCGTGTGGTTTTACAAAATATTTTCTGATCTTATACTATAGGAAAGAGCATAGTCTTTTCTTATGTTCTTAGTAAAATGTTCTTTGCCTTAGTGCAAAGCTTTGCAGCACAATGGAGGCATGCATGATACGCAGTATGACAGGCTTTGGACGTTGTCTTGTGGAAGATGACGATTTTGTGCAACAATGGGAGGTGCGCAGTGTTAATGGTAAGCATCTTGACATTCGTTGGCATTTACCTACAGCCTTGCGTAGCTTGCAAGCACGCCTTGAAAAACATACGCGACAATTCGCCGTACGCGGAAGGGTAGATATTAGTCTAACCTTGCAGTATGGGGAGCATGCACAAAGAAATGTGCACTTTGATGCTGCTCAGGCTTCTGCCATGCTTAATTCCTTGTACGATCTTGCAGCCCAAAGACAAGAAAATTTTGTGCCAGATTATAATCTTTTTTTGTCCATGCCCTCTTTATGGGGAGGAGCAGAGGATGCTCAAGAAGAATATATGGCAGATCGTTTGGTAGATGGTCTTGGCCTTGCCCTTGAAGATTGGAATGAGTCTCGTACAGTGGAAGGCGCCGCCTTGGGAGTGGATTTGCATTCACGCCTTTTGCGTATGGAAGCTTTATCTGAAGTTATTGAAGGGCGTATTCCTACCATTAAAGAAGAGCGCATGCTTGCTGTGCGTGAGCGCGTAACAGAAATACTGTCTGCCTACGATACAGAGCTAGAAGAAGGACGCTTTTTACAAGAAATCACCTTACTTGGCGATAAACTTGATGTAAGTGAAGAAATTACTCGTTTGCGTACACATTTTGCTCGTTTTACAGAGCTTTTACAGCAAGGCAAAGATGTGGGACGTAAACTTGATTTTACCCTACAAGAGTGCTTTCGAGAAATTAATACCTGCGGTAATAAAATTCCCGATGTGCAATTGTCTCGCCTTGTGGTGGATATAAAAAATGAATTGGAAAAGTGCCGTGAACAGGCACAAAACATTGAATAGAGTAATGTATGCAAGCGCAGCGTCTAATCAATTTAGGCTTTAATAATTTTGTGGTAGCTTCACGAGTGGTTTCCATTGTAAACCCCTCATCCTCGCCCATGAAACGCCTAAGAGAAGATGCCAAAGCAGAAGGACGTTTATTAGATGCCACACAAGGTAGAAAAACGCGCTCCATTCTCATTACAGATTCAAACCATGTAATACTTTCTGCCATTCAACCTGAAACTATCAGTCAAAGATTTTGGCAGGAGACAGAGCTTTCTGCAGAAGCTCAGAATAAGTTATAGGAGTCTTAGGTATGTCTACAGCTCGTACTGGTACGGTACTTGTTATTTGTGCCCCTTCCGGCGCAGGAAAAACAACACTTATTAAACGTTTACGTGAAGAATTTCCTAATTTTGGATATTCTATTTCTTATACTACGCGCCCTCCCAGAGAAGGTGAAGTGGACGGAAAAGATTATCATTTTGTAAGTATCAAAGAGTTTAAAGAAAAAAGAGATGCAGAGTATTTTGCTGAATGGGCCAAGGTGCATGGTAATTTTTATGGCACCCCCTTGCAAGAGACCTTAGATACTTTACAATCAGGACAAGATCTTATTTTTGACGTGGATGTACAAGGTGCGACGCAATTACGTTTAACTTTACCTTGGGCTGTGTATCTTTTTGTACTGCCTCCTTCCATTAAAGAATTAAAACGCCGCTTAAATGAGCGCGGTAGCAATTCAGATGCACAAATCAAACAGCGTGTGGCCAATGCTTTATACGAAATGCATGAAGCACATCTATTTGATTTTCTTGTGGTTAATGACGACCTTGATAAAGCCTATGATCAAGTACGTGCCGCATACATTGCCGCTACCTTACATCCAAGCCAGCAACCAGAATTGCTTGTGAAGCTATTCCAAGAACATGAGGAAGAAAACTAATGGCAGCAGAACTTGTGGTGGCTCTTGATACGCAAGAGGTACAAGAGGCTTATGCTCTGGCACAAAGTGTACAAGGTACAGTCCCTTGGGTTAAAGTAGGACTTGAACTTTTTGTACAAGGCGGCCCTGACATTGTTTCTAAGCTTAAGGCCATGGGTTTTAAGGTTTTTCTTGATTTAAAAATGTATGACATACCCAATACTGTGTATGGCGGGGTGCTTTCTGCGTGTAAAATGGGTGTGGATTTACTGACCATTCATACTCAGGGCGGAGAGCGCATGGCATGCGCTGCCATGCAAGCTGTGCATGATTTTAGCCAAAGTACTGATGCCACAAATACAGCAAGACCATTGGTCTTTGGCGTCACGGTGCTTACTAGCATGGCGCAAGGGGAATTGCCTTTATCTCAAGAAAAAGTGGAAGATTTAGTACTTGATTTAGCGCAAAAAGCGCAAACTTGGGGGCTTGATGGTGTGGTGTGCTCTGGGCATGAGGTGCAGAGCATTCAAAACCATTGCGGCAAAGAATTTTTATGTTTAACTCCTGGTATTAGACCTGCCAGCGGCGCAGCAGATGATCAGCGCCGTACCATGACACCGGCACAAGCTGTGGCGGCGGGGGCACGTTTTTTGGTGGTGGGAAGACCCATTACCAAGGCAGAAAATCCCGCACAAGCCGCGCAAACTATTATAGAGCAAATGCAATAGCACTGTGGATGCCAAGCTGGAGACTAAGGAGAAGGTATGAGCATGCGTAAAAGAGATCCCAATTACGTTAAAGGGGTTTTTTCCACCCAAGAGATAAAAAAAATTGGTACAGGCACCACCACAAGGCGCACTGTTCAAAAAAGTTATTGGTTCATTGAGAGCTTAGAAGACGGCTCCTTGGAATGCCAACCGCTCAATGGTCATTTTGTTCCGGCAGGTACCAAGCGCATCATAACGCGTGAAGAGCTCATGAGTAAATTTTCTCCTGAGCCAGAATTTTACATGAGTTCTGTATTCCCCAAAATGCAAGAAATGCAAGAATCGCTGGACACAGCCGATGAACATAGAAAAAAAGGGGAAAACTTTTCTGCTGAAAATGAATATAGCGGTGTGCTTGATATTGATGAAGATAATATACGGGCAAACTTTGGCATTGGACTTACGTATTTAGAACGTGGTGAAGGGGATAAAGCTAAAAATATTTTTGAAAGGTTGCTCAAATTAGAAGGAACATTTCAAACAAAACATAAGCATTTGTTTAATGAATTTGGCATTTCTTTGCGCAGAACAGCCATGCTCAATGAAGCCTTGGAGTATTATAATAAAGCTTTGCAGCTTACCCAAGGGGATGAGAATTTATATTTTAATGTGGCTCGCACCTACTTTGATTTAAAAGATTATGCCAAATGTCTTGATTATTTATTTAAAATGCTTGAGATTTCACCCAATGATGTTAATGGCTTAAAATTTTTAGAATGGTTAGAAAAGAAAAACCTTGTACCTGCAGCTTATGCGGCGCAGGTGGCAAAATTTAAACAATAATACTTGAGGATTCTAGGTTATCGAGTGAAAAATTGGATATTGCGCAATGGTGTTAAAGATGCAACCGAATCTTCTGCCACCTGCGAGCCATTATGTTATGACACATCACAAGTCTTTTGCGGGCTTTCATCCATACCTTCACAAGATAGCAATACGGCCAATGCCTTAGGAATTTCTTCTTTATTATTGCATATTTTGCAATTGCGCGGCATTTCGCAAGAGCAAGATATTCAAGAATTTCTTTCGCCAAACTTGCGCTTACTGGCTCCTTTAGACAGCTGGCCGGGTTTGCCTGAGGCTGCAGAGCATGTGGTGCAGGTCCTTTTGGCAGGAAAAAAACTTGCTGTATGGGGTGACTATGATGTGGATGGCATTACGTCCACAGCCTTGGTGCTTGATGTTTTGACTGCTCACGGTTTTGAAGCTTTTTCTCATATTCCTGAAAGACAAGTGGAAGGCTATGGCCTTAATATTCCCTTCATTGATACCTTAGCAGCGCAGGGCATAGAAGCCCTTTTAACCGTAGACTGTGGTATTTCCGATGAAGAAGCCATCACTCATGCCAAAAGTCTGGGCATGACTGTCATTGTTTCTGATCATCACCTGCCTCCAGAAATATTACCACCTGCCGATGCCATTTGTAATCCGCGCATGGGACCTTGCCCTTGTCCGGATTTAGCCGGCGTGGGGGTGGCTTTTTTTCTTATGTGCGCTGTAAATAAAGCCTTAAAAGAGCATACCCATGTCACCTATGATATGCGTAATGTATTAGATTTAGTAGCTTTAGGCACGTTAGCCGATGTGGTAAATTTACAAGGGCAAAATCGTATTTTAGTAAAAAATGGTCTGCTTACCATTGGTACGGCTTTGCGTCCTGGTTTAGCCGCTTTGAAAAAAATATGTAAATTTGATGCCGCAGCCAAACTAGGTTCAGGACAAATTGTATTTTCCTTGGCACCACGTATTAATGCCGCAGGGCGCATGGGGCATGCCAATATTGCGCTAGAACTTTTGCGCGCTACAGATTTGGAAAGCGCCTTACCCCTAGCGGAAAAGCTCGATGCTTTGAATACCGAAAGACGCAAAGATGAAGAACGCATCCATCAACAAGCGCGTGAGCAAGCTTTGACACAGCAAGATCAACCGGCTTTGGTGCTGTATGGCAAAGATTGGCATCAAGGTATTATTGGTATTGTGGCTTCGCGCATAGTGGAGGAGTTTTACAAACCCACGCTTATTTTATGTGATGGCCTTACCGGTATTAAAGGTTCCGGTAGATCCGTAAGAGAATTCCACCTTCATGAAGGCTTAAGCTCCCTTGCTGATATTTTACTCAGCTATGGCGGGCATAAATTGGCGGCTGGTTTAAGCCTTGCCCATGAGAATTTGTCATTATTACGTGAGCGTTTTACACAAGTGGTTCGAGATCAAGTGGGAGATACCGCTTTGCAAGCCAGTTTGACGGTGGACGCTTTGGTGGATTTTTCCTCAGCAAGCAATGCTATTTTTTTGCGAGAACTTGAGCTTATGCAACCCTTTGGTATGGGAAATGCTGAGCCTACTTTTGCTTCGCCGCCGCTATTGGTAAAAAAAATGCGCTATGTGGGAAGTCAAAAAGAGCATGTTTTTTTGGAAGTTATGGATGAAAGCACGGGCATTACCTTGCATGCCAAAGCTTGGCGTAAAGGACAAGAATTTACTAAATCCCTCACGCATTCTTATATTTACTTGGCCTATACACCGCTGATTAACACCTATAATGGTATTGCTTCGGTGGAAGTGCGTATAAAAGACTGGAAAGAAACCACAAAGCCATCCTCATAAGGATAGTAACAGAGGCAGTATGTCCACATTATTTCATAAAAACCCAGCTCCGCATGGCGTGAGCTCCGTGAAAGATATTCGGGCTGACCTTGCCCATTTTACCCTTGAAAAGGCTCAAGAAATTCGTAATTACCACCAATCTTTTGAAGAATACGCTCCCACATCTTTACACAGCTTGCCAAAACTTGCCCAATATCTTGGCATAAAGAATTTTTTCCTTAAAGATGAATCCACTCGTTTTGGCCTCAAAGCTTTCAAAGTGCTAGGGGCATCGCATGCCATGGGACGTTATTTGGCGCACGTTCTTGGGGAAGACTTTTCACGTATGAATGCGGCGTATTTATGCGATGCACATACCCGCCAGCGCCTAGGGGATATTGTTTTTACTTCCACCACCGACGGTAACCATGGTCGCGGCGTCGCCTGGACGGCACAAAAACTTCAGCAACAAGCGCGCATTTTCATGCCGCATGGTTCAGCACAAGGTAGAGTAAAAAATATTACAGACCTTGGCGCCTCCTGTACTGTGACAGAATGGAATTATGATGAAACAGTGGCAAAAACCTATGCACAAGCCCAGCAATATGGACATGTTTTGGTGCAAGATACCTCTTGGGAAGGCTATGAAGATATTCCTTTATGGATTAAACAAGGGTATTTAACCTTGGCCTTAGAAACATTAGAGCAAATGCAAGCCATGGATACTTTGCCAAGTCATGTCTTTTTACAAGCCGGTGTGGGCGCTTTTCCTGCGGCTGTTGTAGCTTTTTTCCACACGGTTTTACAAGAAAAAGCCCCGCAATGTATCATCATGGAACCGCATAGTGCCGATTGTATTTATACCTCTGCCGTGGCTGGCGATGGTAAAGCGCATACGGTTAAAGGAGACTTACAATCCCTTATGGCCGGTCTTGCTTGCGGTCAACCTTGCATGCAATCATGGGCCATTTTACGTGATTATGCCGCGGCGTATTTTTCCTGTCCTGACTATCTTGCCGCCAATGGCATGCGTCTTTTGGCTGCGCCTTTACAAGAAAATGGTCAGGGAGATACTCCCATTGTGTCTGGTGAATCTGGAGCTTCCACCACCGGTCTTGTACATTGGCTCATGACAGATCCTGCCGCCAAAGAGTATCGTCAAAGCCTTGGGCTTGACAACACATCCAATGTGCTTTGCATTAGTACCGAAGGGGACACTGTACCCGAAATCTACCGTTCTGTGGTGTGGCATGGCGCCTATGCCCATGCTAGCACAAGCACTGAAGTCTAAAAATTACATTTATAAGAATATATAGAGGAGAATATATGCCTAATTGTCCGCAATGTGGCCAATATGTGGCCGCAGAAGAAGCCACATTATGTGCTTCGTGTGAACGAAATGCACAGCAGGATACCCTTCCTGTGCAGCTAAATTATGATACAGATTCTCGCGGCCATAGAGAAACTTTGGAAGCTGAAATTATTCACGACAATGAAGATGCTTATGGTCAATCACAGCGTCATTCTACCTATGGTCAAGGGCATGGACAAAGCCATGGGCAAGGGCAAAGAGGCTATTGGCAAGCTCAGGGGCGCCAATGGCAACAAAATGGTGCTTTTGGACAAGCTTCACGCGAACTTTCTTGCCTTCCTGCCCTAATAACCCTTGCTTTAGGCATAAGCTTAGGCATACAATGGGGTTTCCTAGCCAGTCTAGGATTTTTCTTTTTTTATGTACTAGGCTCAGCCGTAGCTTTAGGCGTTTCTGTACGTCGAACCCTTTTGGGAAAACCTGTTCTTGTATGGTTTAATCGACTTTTAGTGTGGTTTTTTGCCTACGCTGTGGCATATAGTCTGGCAACATAAAAATTTTCATCACCTTGCTGTAGCATAGGTACATTTTTTAGGTATTATAAGGAGTAGAGCATGCCCACTGTGGAACTAAGTCAGCGTTCAAAGCTTGTTGGCACCTTTTTAATCATGGAGATATTGGATCAAGCCCAATGTATGCAGCGCCGTGGTATTGATGTTATTCATTTAGAAGCCGGTGAGCCGGATTTTGATACGCCCCAAAGTATTGTGGACGCGGGCAAAGCAGCATTAGATGCAAAAATGACACACTATACAGCCTCACAAGGCATGGTGGAATTACGCAGTGCCGTGGCGGATCATTATTTACAGCGCTATAATGTGACTATTTCTCCAGATCAAGTGCTTGTATTCCCCGGTTCCTCCATTGGCATGAAATTGCTTTTTGATGCTTTATTAGATCCTGAAGATGAAGTTATTTTAGCCAATCCTGCGTATGCTGTATATTCTACCTTTGTGCGCCAAGCCGGAGGTAAGGTTTGTGAAGTGCTGACTCAAGAAGAAGAGGGCTTTCAATATCGTCCAGAAGATGTACAAAAGTCTTTAAATGCAAAGACTAAGGCAATATTTATCAACTCTCCGGCCAATCCCACGGGCATTGTCATGGAAAAAGAGCGTATGCAAGCCTTGGCTGCCCTTGCTGATACAGGCCCGCTGATTATTTCCGATGAAATATATCACGGCATGACCTATGAAGGGGCAGAGCACAGTATTTTAGAATTTACCAATAATGCCGTGGTAGTAGGAGGTTTTTCTAAAGCCTTTGCCATGACAGGTTGGCGTGTGGGCTATCTCATTGTACCGCCGCATTTTGTGCAAACCCTCACAGCCTATATGCAAAGATTTTTGCTCTCTACCAATACCATAGCGCAAGTGGCTGCCACCCATGCTTTACGTGAAGCTGCAGACGATGTGGTGCGCATGCGAAGCGTGTATAATGAACGTCGTCAATATGCCATTGGCGCTTTACGCGAGCTAGGTTTCCATATTCCTGTGGAGCCTAAAGGCGCATTTTATTTGCTTTTTAATGCTCGTCATTTGGCCAAAAAATTTGGCGGTTGCTCAGTGAAATTGGCTTTTGATATTTTAGAAAAAGCCCATGTGGGTGTTACCCCCGGTGTGGAATTTGGCTCTCAATCCGAAGGATTTTTGCGCATATCTTACGCCACTTCCATGGAAAACTTGCAAGAAGGCGTGCGCAGATTAGGCGCTTATATTAAAGAACATCATAGCCAATCTGTATAAAAAGTAAGGAGAAAACATGTCTGCTGATTTTCCGCCTTGCCCTCAGTGTCAATGCGATTATACCTATCATGACGGCGCTGTGTATGTGTGCCCTGAATGTTCCCATGAGTGGACAGACAGTGACGCTAGCGCAAACAGCGAACAAGAATTGAAAGTTGTGGATGCCAACGGAACGGTATTACACAATGGTGATAATGTGGTGGTTATTAAAGACCTTAAGGTGAAGGGCGCTTCTAATCCTGTGAAGCAAGGCACCTTGGTAAAAAATATTCAATTGGTGGATGAAGCCGGGCATAATATTTCTTGTAAAATTGCAGGATTTGGTGCCATGAACTTAAAGTCAGAATTTGTGAAAAAGTCATAACCTTGAGAATAGTTCATTCTGATAGGTAACTTTTTTACGGAGGAGGGAAAACTTTTTTTGCAAAAAAAGTTCTTCCTCTTCCTATATATTTCCCTTTTTCTAAAGCTTTGTATTGCATCACTGTCGTAAAAAAAGTTACTTTTTACGCCTTCAGCTGGCATTATTAGCGGCCTAAGCTTTTCCTAAGGGAGAGGCTTTTTTTTTCTGGGAAAAATTGTTAGGTTGGCAAAGACGTGATTTTAGCACAAATAAGGAGTGGTCATGAAGTATAAACGCACTTTTGCAAGCCTTATGCTCATACTTTGTATGCAGGTAAGCGCTGCCCTTTGTCTGGCCGCAAGCACCATTCCTTTAAGCATGCATAATTATACTTCTGGTGATGTGGCCGTGGCCATTCGGTATTTTGATGCTGAAGAAAACAGGTGGATTACCTTTGGCTGGCTTTCCGTTCCTGCGTATACCTCTTTGCACAAAAAGCTCCCCACCCAGAATAAAACCATCTATTTTTATGCCCTTAATACCAATGGCAAAATTTATGAAGGTTCATCATATAATACTTTTGATAAGAAATTTCTTGTATCAGATAAGCCCTTCTTTTTACGAGAAGGAGAAAAATACAAGCAAGGCACCCTTTCTTCACGGTATTTTAGAATAAAAAGGGCAGAAAAAGGCAGTTTTAATTTTAAATTTTAGCATCATTTTGCCCCCAAAAGGCATGACCTTGTGGGGGCAGGTTATAAATGATGCATTCTTAACAGCTATAAAGCTCTGTTATAATACCTTAAAAGTCCACCTTCTCACCATAGTATGCGCATTTGAAAAGCTTAGCCATGGTGGGGGCGTCAATGGTTCTGGGGTTTGTGCCTGTGCAAGGGTCACCCACAGTGGCCACAGCAATGTCGTCTAGTTGTGCCAAGAAGCTTTCTTCATTTACACCAAATTCTTGCAAGGTTTTAGGCATATTCATGCTGGCTTTTAATTCCACAATCTTTGCAATAAGTGCGTCCACAAGCTCTTCCGTGGTGGAACCTGCAAGACCCAAATATTTTGCTATTTGTGCATAGCGCTCGCCGGCTTCCTTAGAGTTATACTTAATGGCAAAAGGAAGGTAAATGGCATTGGCGCAGCCATGAGGAATTTCAAAGATTCTTCCTGTTTTATGAGCCATGGAGTGTACAATACCTAAGATGGCATTGGAGAAAGACATACCGGCCATACACTGGGCAATATGCATTTCTTGACGTGCTTGATCTTGTCCATTGTAAGAATTAACCACATTGTCCACAATCATTTCAATGGATTTAATAGCCAAAGAATCAGTAATGGGATTGGCTACCACAGAAACGTAAGCTTCTAAAGAGTGGGTGATGGCGTCCATACCGGTGTTTGCCACCAAGACAGGGGAGAGGCTTTTTACCAAATTGGTATCTACAATGGCCACATCAGGGGTGATATTGTAGTCGGCAATGGGATATTTTGTACCGGTTTTTTCATCGGTGATGATGGAGAAAGCCGTGACTTCTGTACCTGTACCGCTGGTGGTGGTAATGGCTACAAAATAGGCTTTTTTACGTAGGGTAGGCAGGTTAAAAGGCACTGCAGCTTGTTCAAAGGTAAAGTCAGGGTTTTCATAAAAAATCCACATGGCTTTGGCTGCATCAATGGGAGATCCACCACCAATACCAATAATGATATCAGGCTGATATTCGTTCATATCAGCAACACCGCGCATGACGGTGGCAACGCTTGGATCAGCTTCTATGCCGCAAAAAATAGCACTTTCAATGCCTGCTTCTTTTAAATAAGATTGCACAAGACCAGTGGTACCATCTTGAATCATTCTGTCAGATCCAATAACAAGCATGGCTTTTTTGCCAGTAAGGTTTTTTAACTGTTCTAAAGCATTTTCGCCAAAATACACGTCTCTGGGAATGGTAAATCTTTTCATCATATTTCCTTGTTTGAAAAATAACGCTTACGGCGTTTGATGTCATATAGACAGAGAAAAAAATTTACGCAAGGAGGCACCTTATTGTTTGGTAAAAACAAAAAAGTGGGAAAGGCACTTTTTGGTGCCTGCTGAAATTGTGCAAAATAAATATGTTATGAAAATGAAGAAGAGAGATTATTGCGTGTTGGACTGAATAACTTTTTTTCCCCAAAGATTTAAATTCTCTAAAATGGGGATCACGTCTTGAGCTAAGGGTGCCAGAGAATACTCCACTGTGGGCGGTGTAGATGGATATACAGTGCGTATGACTAGCTTATTTTCTTCCAGCTTGCGCAATTGTTGCGTAAGCATTTTTTGTGTAATACCAGGCATAATTTTAAAAAATTCATTGAAGCGTATTTTTTCTGCCAAATGGAGATTCCATAAAATGGTGGATTTCCACTTACCGGAAATAACTTCTAAAGCCACTTCCATTTCATGGGTAAAGTTACTGCAACTGATTTTATTTTCGCGATCTTCAGGCAAAGCGGCCTCCCTGTGTATTTTGGTTCATAGCATAGCAAAACACTGTCTGTATAAAAGAAAGCGTGTTCCTAAGCAAGATGAATTTTACCCTCGTTCTGCCTTTGACCCTTTCAAAAAAATATCTTATATAATGTTTGTTAAAATACATGCTATTCATAAATAAACATTATGTTTGAAAATGAACATAGTGTTCTATAATTAAAAAGTTCTATAATATCAATGGTAAAAATACATAAAAGAACTAATATGGACAGAAGACAGCAGAAAACCCAACAAGCAATCTTTAAAGCTTTGAGTGAACTTTTACAGGAAAAAGCCTATGCCGCCATTACCATAAGTGAAATTATTGACAGAGCTAATATTGGGCGCAGTACATTGTACGCGCATTTTGAAAGCAAGGATGCCGTGATACAGGCTTTATGTGGCAGCATTTTTGAAGCTCTTTTTCATGCCAATACAGCAAAGCAAATGCAAGGCGGGCATTTGCAACAGCGCATTATAGAGATTTTTCAGCATATGAAAATGCATGAGCATATTGTTCGAGGCATTTTGCAAAGTGAAGGTGAAAAGATATTCTTGCATCTTTTTCAAGAATATCTTTTCGCCCTTTTTACAGAATATCATATTTTATTACCGCAGCAGGTACCGCAAGAATACGGTAAGCACCATTTTGCACAAAGTTTTTGCACCGCCATTGCATGGTGGCTTATCAAAGCACCGGAGCAAAGCGCCGAAAACATGGCAGACTACTTTATGACCTTACTTCAGCTTAAACAACGCGGCATTGCCCTCAGCTTGATTTAGTTTTGGCAGGGCTTAGCTTTTCCAAAGTAACATATTTTCTTCAAACAAAATTTCTACTTTTCCTTGCGCCTTAAGCCAAGAAAGGAGAGCACGTAAAGAGCTTCCCACCAAGACATATTGGTCAAAATTCATTTTTAATACATAATGCGTGAATATTTTTTGTAAAAGTTTTTCAAAATGAACAGGCTCAGCACACATGATACATACTTGCTCGGCCACTTCATGTACTTTATCAATATTGTACTGCGCAAGGGTAGCGATGTCCTCAGTAACGGCGCAATGGGATGGCACAAAAAATTTGGCAGGCCAAGACTGAATCTTTTGCAAAGTATCAAGATAGGCCTGCACATCATACATGACGGCCACTTGATATTTATCTAAAATTTCGCGGCTTAGCAGAGCATCTGCCACAAAGAAGACGCCATCATCACTTTCATAGCCTAGCATATCAAAAAAGTGTCCGTCCAAAGGCACGGTGCGTAAATCTGGGGGTAAGCAGGCAGGTCTCACTTCTTCTGCCTGACTTTCAGCAGCGCAGAGGAATTTATTGCGTAATTCCTTGGGGGGGCAAGCGCCATATAAAAAAGAGGATTCTAAAAGAGGGTATTTGGTAAAGGTTGTATGTATGGGGGGCGCGTAAATTTTGCATTGTGTCACCCCTTGTAAATACTTATTTCCCCCAATATGATCTGCATGCGCATGGGTATTATAAATGGCGCGCAATTTCCAACCCTGAGCATCTAAGATTTGACGCACCTTACGCCCTGTTTCTTTGTCATTCCCGCTATCAATAAGGCAAACTTCATCATCTGTTAATCGTACAAGACCTATTTTTGAAGGACATTCAATATAATAGCATTTTTCTGTAAGCTGCATTAATTCATACATGTTTTTTCCTTTAATGATATAAGTTCTTTATAAAAGGGTACTCTAAAAAAAGAAGAAAGCAAAGGGCTAGCAGGCACGCGTAAGCATTGCTCAAAACACTTTTTATCTGAGGAAAAAGCTCAGAAAGTAACTATTTATTTTCCTTTGTTTTAATTGTAAATTATTTACAGATAGGTTACCATAATCAGACACAGTCGTTGTATTTTTCCCTCATAAAATTCCTCAGGAAAGGATGTATCATGCTTTCTCATATAAATTATTCTCAAATTACCGAGCTCTTTATTCAGGCCAAGCAGGACGGACGTAATAATCTTTTTGAACATGAAGTGTATGAATTATTAGCCATTATCGGGGCAGAGACGCCGCCAAAATCCCTGTTTTTACCTAAAAATACCAAGGCTGCACCGGAAGGGCTCATGGCTTTACCGGGAGAAAAGGCTGTTTTAAAAATAGTTTCTCCCACCATTATGCATAAAACCGAAGTGGGCGGCGTGCGTATTGTGGAAAAAAGTCCTGAAAAAATTCTCTCTGCTTTACGTAGAATGTATGTGGAAGTGCCTGAAAGATATAAAGATAGTATTGAAAAAAATCCTCTGCATGCGCCTGAGGTCTATGCCGGACTTGAAGGGGAAGCATTAAAAAACGCCATTAAAGAAGACATTCGCGGTATTTTGCAAGTGCAATTCATGCCGCCAGATTCATCGAGTTTTGGCAATGAGCTTTTTGTGGGCTTACGGCGTACACGTGAATTTGGCATGGTCATTTCTGCCGGCCTTGGAGGTACAGATACAGAGCTGTATGCAGAGCGTTTTCGCAAAGGGCAAGCCATTGTGGCTGCTCCCACCGAAACGCTGCATGGAGAAGCGTTTTTTGAACTTTATAAAAAAACCATCTCGTATAAAAAACTTGCTGGCTTAACTCGTGGGCAAAAGTGCATTGTTACCGATGAGCAGCTCATAGAATGTTTCCAAGCGGTTATTCAAATAGGGAATTATTTTTCTCCGCTTAATAGAGATTCAGAATATATTATTGATGAATTTGAAATTAACCCCTTTGCTTTTACAGATTTTCTCATGGTACCTTTAGATGGATTGTGTAAATTTTCCAAACAAGTCCCCTTGGTGCCGCCGCGTCCACTACAGTACATAGATAAACTTTTACATCCTAAAAAAATTGGCATCATAGGGGCTTCATCCACGCGGCGTAATTTCGGAAGAATCATTTTGGAAAATATTTTAGAAGCTGGTTACCCCAAGGAGCAGATAGTCCTCATTAAAGAGGGGGAAGATGCCTCGGGAATATCTTGCATTGCGCATATTAAGGAAGCCACAGATCCCATAGATTTACTTGTGGTGGCCATTGATGCTTCTCATGTGCCGACCTTGGTTCACCATTGTATTGAGTACAATACGGTGCGCAGTGTGCTCTTGGTGCCGGGTGGCCTTGGGGAGACGGAAGAAAGTAAGGCCATGGCACAATCTGTCATGGATGAAATCCAAAAAGCGCATACAAAAGAGGATTCTCCTGTCTTTTTGGGTGCCAATTGCATGGGTGTTATTTCGAGGCCAGGAAAGTACGATACATGGTTTATACCAGCTGAGAAGATGCTTTCCTTGGTACCGTATAAAGAAAGCCCTCCACGCTCTTTAGCCATTATTAGCCAAAGTGGCGCTTTTTTGCTTAATCGATTTAATGGAGCACCGGATATGAATCCGGCCTATTTAATTTCCATGGGTAATCAAACGGACCTTACTTTAGGTGATATGATGCAATACTTTGAAACTTCTTCCGCAGTGAATACCATTGCTGTGTATGCTGAGGGTTTTAAAGATTTGGACGGACTCATTTTTGCGCAATCGGTAAAAAGGGCTGTGGCCGCCGGTAAGAATGTGGTCTTTTATAAAGCAGGGCGCACCCCAGAAGGTAAAAGCGCCACCAGTGGGCATACAGCCTCCCTTGCCGGTGATTATATGGTTTGTGAGTCTACCATCACGCAAGCAGGGGGCATAGTGGCCAGAACTTTTACTGAATTTCAAGATTTGGTATTGCTTACTGAATCCTTGGCACAAAAAAACATTTACGGAAAACGCATTGCGGCCATTAGCGCAGCGGGTTTTGAAGTGGTAGGCATGGCAGATTCCATTCAATCTGATGAATACAGTATTACCTTAGGCACGTTTTCTGAGCCTACCAAGGAAAAAATGCAACAAGTATTGCATGAGCACAAACTTTCTAAGCTTGTACATGTGACAAATCCTTTTGATATTAATCCCTCTGCCAATGATGCTGTGCATGCCACCATGGCGGAACTAGCATTGCAAGACCCCAATATTGATGTGGTAATTTTAAGTGTGGTGCCTCATGCTCCCCTTATTCATACGGTGGATCCCGCGCATTCGGCAGCATTTGCTTTTACGCAAGAGGGCTCCATTTATCATCATGTGGTAAGACTTTGGAAAAATACAGATAAACCGCTTATTCTTGTGGTGGACGGCGCCAGCCAATTTGATTCATTTAGAAATGCCCTTAAAGACATAGGAATTCCCGTGTTTACGCTTTGTGATAGAGCGGTGGCTGTGTTAGCTTTATACTTGGAACAAGTGGTGGCTAAGGCAAGTGCATAATAAAAGCCCTCTGCGCAATTGTTTGTGCAGAGGGCTGTATGTTTAGTATGATATATTTTATTCTGCTTTTGTGGATTTTCTACGCATACGACGGGCTAAATACACCACAGGAGTATCACAAATGCTGGTTGCTAAATAAATAAGGTAAGAAGAAAAAACCAGACTCCAAATGGTGGAAATATCATAGCCCTCTAAGCCATAAAAAGCACCAAAAGAGAATAAAATTGTGTTCACCACTTGAGAAAGTAAGGTGGAAACATTATTTCTAATCCATAAGCCTTGGGTGGAATTTTTAAAGATTTTTTGCGTAGCTTGCCATATTTTTTCATATAACCATACATCAAGTACTTGGCTTATGGCATATACAGATATGCCCACAATCATAAGTCGTGGTATGATAGAAAATACTTCGCGCATGGCAGGCAGAGCCCAGTCAGAAGCACTAGGCATATAGAAAAACCAAGATTGACTGATTAAAACAAAGACAATATTGGCAAAAATCCCTGCAAAAACAGCTTTTTTAGCCGTTTCCTTGCCTTCATTTTCTGATAAAATATCTGTCACTAAAAAAGTAGAAGCAAAAAGAATATTCCCTAAGGTTTGCTCAAGGCCAAAGGCACGAATAAACACAATAACTTCAATATTAGCCGTGATGGTGGCTATGGTTGTCCAAATATATAGGCCTGTTTTCCCTAAAAATTTATAAGAAAAAAGCACCGTTGCGTATATGGCAACCAGAGAAAAAACAAGTAAAAATTCATTAACCATGGGTGGTTACCCCTCCAACGCCAAAGGCTGTATTTTCCATTAAAATATCCACGCGTTCATCATGTTCATACAAAGGCAATATTTCTTTAATAAAAATTTCACGTACCTTTGGGCAAGGCTTAATGGGCTTGGCATTGGATTGCATAATATTGATACACACACGCTGAAAGTAGCGTAAACCTATTTCTATATCTTGCAACATGCTTTCCATATTTTGCCCAGGTATACCTTGTAACAGGCAGCATTCATCAAAATAAAGCGCAATATCTTGAGGATTGTCCGTATCAATGCCTTTCATAAGATAGCTTTCGCGAAACAAGGTATCAAAGGTTTCTACACCAATTTTAATGATAACACGTATGCCATGTTTGCTATATCTTTCTCTTATGACATGCGTTTGCAATTTATGTGCATAGTGGCATTCAAAATGTATTTCGTGAATATTTTTACTAAGACAAATATTTTCGATGGCGGCGTGAGTTTTTTCAGAAAGTTCTAAATAACTACCGGAATTTATGATTTCAAGCTTGTTATACACACCTGTCACTTTGGCCAGTTCCACCAAGTTTAAGCAATCATTTTCCTCTTGGTTCAATGAAAAATCCAAATGATAATCACAAAATCTACATTTTCTCCATGTGCATCCGGAACCGCGCAGTAGCACAATTTCTCTTTTATTTTTTTCTTCAATGACTGCGTAACGGTTCATGATTTCCTTTTCCAATGTCTTCACCACAAAGCTTCCTTATTATTTTGCGCAAAATCAAATTGTGAAGCGTAAATATAGTAAAAATGGCATGCTGGCAACAGGCTCTTATATGTGAAAATTACGCATGAAGGGGGTAAAATACTCTATTTTAGTATATATATCATGAAAACGCCACTTTATTTTTATAAAATACCCTTCTGATTATGGGCTGCACCGCATCAGTGCATTTTTTCACAACCATAAATCACCATACAAAAGCTTGCACCAAAACATAATTTAAGAGATATTATCTTACTAGCGTACTGTGATTTCTAAAGAGTATGCTGCATGCTTATTTCTCATATAAAATGAAAAAACACGTAGTTTTTGCACAATAAACAAACTTAACATATCCAAAGCATAACTATATATCGAGGCAACCATGTTTTATCGTCCTAAAGCACCAAAGCAAGCTCCACGTAAAGTCGTCATTGTGGGGGCAGGGGAAGTGGGGTATCATGTGGCCTTGCGTCTTGCCAATGAGCAAAAGCATGTTATCGTAATTGATTTAAATGAAAATGCCTTGCAACGTATGGATGATAGCATGGACGTGCAAACGGTGTGTGGTTCCGGATTTAATCCGCATGTATTGCATGATATTGGACTCAAAGATGATGATGTTTTTCTTGCGGTTACCAATAGTGATGAAAATAATATTTTGGCATGCCTTTTTGCCAATACTTTTGCTCCAAAAGCGCAAAAACTTGCGCGCATTCGCAATAGAGAATATCTCACCTATGCTAATATTTCCAACAATCCAGCTTTAAATATCAGCGCTTTGGTGAATCCTGAGCAAGAAATTGTGCAAAATATTGATAAACGTCTTACTTTGCCGGGGGCGGTGGAGTACGGAGAGTTTGCTGAAGGACGTATCTGCATGGTGGCCATGAAGATGCGTGAAGGACCTCTTTTAGGTAAGCCTCTTAAGTATTTTAGAGATATTGTACAAGAAGAGCAGATTATGGTGGGCGCCATTGTGCGCAATCAATCGCTTATTATCCCCTCGGGAGACTATGCTTTACAAAAAGGGGATATAGCCTACTTTCTCTATCAAGCGGCGGCGCAAGGAGCCTTGCTAAATACATTACACTGCACCAGCGGGGTTATTTCTTCTGTATGTATTATGGGGGGCGGTAGTATTGGGGCATGTATGGCAGAGGCTTTTGCCAAAAAAGGTATTGCCGTAACTCTTATTGAACGCCAAGCCGAACGCTGTGCTGAACTTGCCAATAATTTAGAACATGTGACCATATTACATGGCGATGGCACCGACAAAAAACTGTTTGAAGAAGAACATCTTTTACGAACGGATGCTTTTGTGGCCTTAACCAGTGATGAAAATACCAATATTGTCTCTTGCCTTTTAGCTAAATCCCTGGGTGTGCGTGAAGCTGTTTGCCGTGTAGATAAAGCAGAATACCTCTCCCTCTTAAATCATATTGGCATAGACCATAGTGTGAGTTTACGCTATTCAGCGGTCAATAGTATTTTACAATATGTACGGCAAGAGTCGGTAATTTCTTGTGTTTCTGTGGGCAATGAAGCTGCAGAAATCATGGAAGCCAAGGTGGGCAAAAAATCTCCTTTAGTGGGTTGTCCTGTGCACTCCTTGGGTTTACCTAAAGGGGTGCTAGTGCTAGCTGTTATGCGTGAGCATGAAGCCTATATTCCCAAAGGGGATACCATTATTGATCAAGGTGATCGTATCCTTTTATTGGCTTTACGCAATGTGGTAAGCCAAGTGGAAAAAATTCTTTCCTAGAGCATACATATGGCAAATATCTTTGTTATTATTGGTTTATTACTTTTGTGCATGGCGCTATGTATGACAAGCCTTTTGGGAGTGTCGTATTGGTATGGTGATGGGGCAGAGCAAGGTATATTTTTAAGTATTGTGGTTAGCCTTGTGGGTGCGCTATTCTGTTTACCGGCCTATTGGAAAAAGAAAAGCGGCTTTACGCAGCAAAAAGCCTTTGCCACCGTGGGGCTTTGCTGGATTATAACTAGTCTTGTGGGAGCTTTGCCCTTTGTCTTTTCGGGAGAGTTACACTTTACTGACGCCTTTTTTGAAAGTGTTTCAGGATTTACCACCACAGGAGCCAGTATTTTTACGGATGTGGAAGTGGTACCTAAAAGTTTACTCTTTTGGCGATCCCTCACGCATTGGCTAGGCGGCATGGGTATTGTCTTGCTTTCCTTGGCGCTTTTTTCTTTGCTAGGGGTAGGGGGAATACAATTATATAAAGCCGAAGTTTCCGGCCATATGCCCGACAGATTCACCCCTAGGCTACGGGATACTGCAATCTTACTTTGGAAAATCTATTTAGGTATGACGCTCATACTTATTTTTTTATTATATGCCGGGGGCATGAATTGGTTTGATGCCATCAATCACAGCTTTGCCACCGTTGCCACAGGGGGATTCTCTACGAAAAACGCCTCTTTAGCGGCTTTTCCCAGCCCCTTCATACAATGGTCCATTATTTTTTTCATGGCCATTGCAGGAATTAATTTTACCTTACATTTAAAATTCTTACGTGGAGATAGGTTGTGCTTTTTTAAAAATGATGAATGCCGCACCTATTTTTATGTATTAGGTATAAGTGTTTTTCTTATTTCTGTCGTATTATGGGTAAAAAATGTTTATACTTTACAAAGTTTTAGCGATTTAGAAGCCTTAGTACGAACAGTGACCTTTCAAGTGGTATCCATTTGTACCACAACAGGTTTTGCCAGTGAAAACTATGCTTTATGGCCAACATTTACCCTTGGTATTTTGCTTATGCTTACCTTGGCAGGGGGGTGTGCAGGCTCCACAGCAGGTGGGTTAAAAATGCTGCGCCTGCATATTTTAACACGTTTAGCTTTATTAGAAAATTTCCGTTTTTTGCATCCTCGCTTGGTGCGTCCCTTCAAAATGGATGGTAAAAGCCTTTCTAGTACTGTCATTGCCACTGTGGTGGCCTATTTTCTTTTACTTATGGGGCTACTTGTACTTTGCACTCTCCTTTTGCTTTTGTGTGAGCTTGACCTTGAAACGGCGTTTACGGCAAGCCTTGCCTGCATTTCCAATGTGGGGCCTGGTCTTGGAACAGTGGGACCTGTAAATAATTTTGCGCATATTCCCGACTTTGGCAAATGGGTGCTAAGCCTTGCCATGCTACTTGGTAGATTGGAAATTTACGCCATTCTTATACTTTTTGCACCGGAATTTTGGAAACAAAGAGTTTGGTAAAGTGAGAGGAAGAGTTGTCGTCAATGAAGAGAATGCAGCTTAAGAGCCTTTTTAAAAAGTTCATTATACAAGCAGAGTACTGGTAATGCCACGCAACAAGAAGCGTATTTTTATGACAATTATCTCAAAAAGATATTGACAATAATACTTCTCACATCTATGTAAGAATTACGTGCAATAACGTGTGAGCCGTAAAGCTCCTTTACCTACGGGTCAAGCTTTTTACAGCGTGGCTGTCGGGTTGCAAAAATCCTTTGTAGCCTGAGGATTTCTTCCTCGTTATGTGGTGTTGAACATCATATACCTTATATTTCCAGATCTTTGGCGACATATTTTATGTCTCTGTTTTTTTTACGTTTAAGTAATGTCTTTTTGCATACTTAACACAAAAGTATTTTTATAAGAAAGGATTTAATCATGGCTGACATCGCATTACAAAAACCTGCTGCAGGTCAATCTATCGCCCTTAGCCCTCAAAGCGAAGACCGTTTAGTATTACATTTTGATACCAGCGAAGCTACACTCACACGCGAAGGTGATAATCTTAGCATCAACTTCGAAGATGGGTCTCAGCTTTCTTTAGATAACTTTTATCAAGCCTATGATGCGGATAATATGCCGGAATTTATCATTGGTGAAGAAGTTATCCCCGGTGAAGCCTTTTTTGCGGCTCTTGATGAAGAGCTCATGCCTGCGGCTGGTACCACGGCCGGCGCACAAGGCAGTGGTAGTGGTGTGGGTTTTATGCAGACGGATTTGTATGATGGTATTGATCGCACAGGCCGCCTTGATCAAGAATATGATGATACTAGCCCTGAGAGCAGCTTAAGAGAGGCCGCAGGGGGTACCGAAGACAATAGCGACAACACAGGCAATAACACAAGTAGCAGTGCAGGTGAGAGCACAAATGGCAACACAGGTGACAACGCACAGGATAACACTTCTGACACCACCCCCCCAGCGCCAGAAAATACAGATACCGCAGCCAGCATCATTGTAGGAGATAAGCTTGAAACCTCCGATGCTGATGTGGACGCTCATGGCCATGATAGCAGCGCAGGTTCTTTTACCTTTACTGATGCGCAAGGTATGGAAAATGGCAGCATTGATATTACCTTTGGCGATAGCACTGTGACCATAAAATTTGATGCCGATGGTAAGCCCATGCCTTTCCCCGAAGGTCAAACGGTACCGGGCGTCAATGGTTCTTTAAGCGATATTAAAGTCACTGCCGATGGCAATGGCGGTTATACTGTAGACTATACCTATACACAAAATACCGCTTCCGAACATGGCAATGATAAGAACGACGACAGTATGTTAGGTGAAAGCTTTAATGTAAGCATTACCGACAGTACTGGTGCCAGTACACAAACCACCATTGATGTGACCACCACCGATGATACGCCGGATCCCATCAATGATGTGACCACCAATACCACCACCGACACGGCCACCACCATTGTGAATATTGACTTTGGCGCCGATGATAGTGAAGGTAAGTCTTTAGAATTTGGTGAGAGCACCTTTACTTATGAAAATGGTGCATGGACTTCCACCGACGGCACTGTGGACACTGACGCCGCAGGCAATACGGTGCTTACCTCCAAGGATGGTAACTCTCTTACCAATGCCCAAGGCAGCGACCAATGGCTTGCCAAGGTAACCAATGTGCCTGAGGATGGCAGCACCACAGAAACCATTACAGTTACCGATGCCGATGGTGACAGCACATCTTTTGACATTGTGGCAAACCGTTCGGAAACTTTGCCTGAAAGTGAAATAGTGGCCACAGAAGGCTCAGCAAGCTATCTTGAACCAGGTACAGATTATAATATTTCCATTGTGCTCGATACTTCTGCCTCCATGTGGGACAATCGTTGGAATGGTGTTATTGATACAAATCCCGCTTCAGAAGATTTTGGAAAAACACGTTTGGACGCCGCCATTGATTCCATCATTGAATTTGTGCAAAACACCTTAACTGAGCATGCAGAAGACCCCTTGGGCGGCGATGTAAATTTACAAATTACTACCTTTTGGGGCGGGCAAGATACTATTTTAAATGTTGCTCTCACTGAAGACAATGTGGATGAAGTCATTGCACAACTAGAAGAATTACGTGGCCTTCAAGACCAAGAGCTTGTGTACAATGCCGATGGCAGTGTAAAGTTAGACGCTGATGGTTTGCCTGTGTACGATAGAGGTACTAACAATCAAGACTATCATCATAGCACTTATTATTCCAAAGGCTTTAATGATGCTGCCGAGTGGCTCGAAAATGGCGATGGTGACGCTGTAAACCAAGTGTTCTTTATGACTGACGGCAGACCTAATACGGACAGCAATCTTGCAAGTGCCTTTGACAGATTAGAAGCCGCCGTGGGCGATGATGGTGCCATTCATGCCCTAGGTATGGGTGCAGGGGCAAACCAAAGCATTCTTAATAAGTATGATTCCTCGGGAACAGCCACGCTTTTTGAAGATGGTTCCATTGCAGATATCTTTACCCCTGAAGTGGGTACCGAGGGGCTTGAAACCACACAAAAAAGCGTGAGCATTACCTTTGATGGCAATGATGTGGTCTTAGGCGGTGTGGATAAAGATGCGCTCAGTGAGCATATCAAAGCCGAACTTAGCAGTAAATTCCCCGATGCGGAAATCAGTGACCAGATGATCATTGAATATATCAGAAATTATCCTGAATTTGTGCTGGAAGTGGCAGAAGATGTTAATGCTGCCGCAGACCCTGACCTTATTATTACAGGCCAAGGTGACGATACAGCCTTTGGGCAGTCCGGTGATGATATGCTTATGGGCGATGGCAGCACCGAAGACCTTGCAACTCTGGCCGATAAGCTTGGCTTAGACGGCGCAGATTATAGCCAAGAAGGCTTAGACTCTGTGGGTGACACCGATGCCAAGGATACGGAAGGCCATGGCAGCAATGATGATGAAATGCAAAACCTTGTGGAAAACTTGGTAGATGCGGCGCAAATAAACACAGAAGCCCTTAAAGAAGCGGCCTATGAACTGGAAAGCGACACCGATGGTAATGATGCGCTTTTTGGTGGTGAAGGTAATGATGTTTTGCTGGGCCTTGGCGGTAACGACCATTTAGATGGTGGTAGCGGCGCGGATGTTTTGCTTGGCGGCTCCGGTAATGATCTTATCTCCATGGACTTGGATGATGTGCTTGTGGACGGCGGCATGGATGTGGACGGTGAGGATATGGACGTACTGCTCATAGATAATGCCAGTTTGGATGCCGTGAAAGAAAAAATGCAAGATGGCTCCATTGACAATATGGAAGTGATTATTGCCGGCGATGTAAGCGGAAATAACACAGAAGAAGTTTTACAAAATGCTGGTGCGCAAGATGCTGAAGGTAACTGGCTTGTGAACCAAGAAGGAAGCTCCTGGACGGCATCGGAAGGCTCACAAAACATCGGCGGCAGGGAGTTCATGGAATTCACCAACGAAGCGGATAATATTACCATCTTGGTAGAAGCCACCAAGCTTGATATAGGCGCTTAATAAAATAAACTTTTTTTGAAAAATTTATTTAAGAAAAAGTTCAAAATAACATAAAATATATTCTTAGCTAGTTTATGCTGAAAAGCGCATGAAAATGTGTTTTTCAGCATGGACTCAGCAACGCTTTCAGCAAAAAACTGCCTGAAAACCTCGCCTTTCTATCATGAGTAATGTGTAAAAACAATTTGTTACATAAATCACATTATATCGACGACTCCTTAAGAATTCTTTAAGATTGCTGCGGTAACTTGCTACCATTGAGCATTAAATATATGCTGCTATTTTCTGCTCATGAATGTATAGTATATTCATTTTGTTATGTTATTTTTTGGAGTCGCTATGCCAATAACAAATATCACTGGCTGCATTGGTTGTGGCAATTGTGCACGAGCGTGCGCCATGGACGTTATTAAGTTTAACGAAGAGTCGCAACGTGCTGAAATTGTGTATCAAGAAGATTGTCAAATCTGCCACCTTTGTAAGCTTTATTGTCCCGTAGATGCCATTACCATTACCCCTGAAAAAACGTTGCCCGTTATGGTGTCATGGAGATAAGTATGAAACATGATACTGCTTTTTCTCGTAGAAATTTTTTGGGTTTAGCTGCCGGAGTCGCCGGCTCAGCTCTTTTATTGAACAGTGCCTTTGCTGCTCAAGCCACAACAAATAAAGTTAAAGTAAAAGTTGAAGATTTCACCATAGAAAAACGCGAAGCCGACGTATTAGTCATAGGTAGCGGCATAGCAGGCATTTTTGCAGCTGTAAAAGCCCATAATGCAGGTGCTAAAGTGCACCTTGTTTCCAAAGGCTGTGTGGGTATGTCGGGTTTAACGCCCTTTGGTAAAGGGCTTTTTTCTTATGATGAAAAAACTGCAAGCATATCTAAAGAAGAGTATCTACGCCAAGTTGCCGCTTCCTCTTTAGAAACAAATAATCCTGTTTTTACAAAACAATTACTTGATCATTCGTATGATAGAGTTGAAGAATTAAAAAAATGGGGATTTTTTGACTCGGCCACATGTGGTGATGCCTTTATGGCACAACTTACTCAAAGAAGTATATCTTTAGACGAGCGTGTTATGATTACACATTTGCTCAAAGAAGATGGTAACATAGTGGGCGCTTCAGGCTTTAGTACCAATGAAAGTAAAATTATTCATTTTCATGCAAAAGTCACCATTCTTTGTACCGGCGCCGGTGGATTTAAACCCAATGGTTTTCCCATGTGTGACCTTACGCACGATGGCACCATTATGGCGTATAAAGCCGGTGCCAAGGTTACAGGCAAAGAATGGAATGATGGACACCCTGCATCAGCCATTAATTCAGGCTCCTGTTATGATAATTGGAATGGGCAAATTGAGGAAAAACCTTCCATCACCGGCGTGCGTATAAATCACCATCTTGGCGTAAACACAAATTATACAGCGTATATGTATGGCGCTCCTGTGGTCAGAGGTAATATAACTTCCCATGACCCCACAAAACCACCAGCCCCGTACATTCCGCCAGAATTTTTAAAAACCTTAAGGCCACCGCCACCTCCTGCCGAAGGTAATGCCAAGGGGGCTGCCAAAGGTTCCGTTGAACTTTTAGCGGAAAAAAAGAGGGAAGGAGCTCAAAGAAAACGCAAAGGCGGCGGGCCCGATGCTCGCGGCGAGCAAGTGGGCGGTTCCACGGCGGGTATGGCCATTCATAAGGCAGAAGGGCTTGTACCCATAAATGAAGAGGGGCTTTCTACTTTGCCCGGTTTGTATGCCGCAGGCGATGCTTTAGGTTCTTATCTATCGGGTGCCATTTACACACAAATAGGCTCTTCCATGACAGCCTCAGCCATACAGGGTGCCATAGCTGGCGCAGCCGCAGCGCGTAATACAAAAGGTGTCACCTTAAAATATGCTTCGCAAAAGCAATTAGATACCACCAAAGAGGAAATTTTAGCGCCCCTAAATAGACAAAAAGGCTTCTCGCCTGCATGGGTAACGCAAGTTTTGCAAGGTATTATGATACCCAATTTTGTCTTGTATATTCAAAAAGAAAGACTCATGCAAGCAGCTCTCATTTACGTGGATGAACTTTATGAACATCATGTACCTATGCTTATAGCAAAAGATTTGCATAGCTTAAGACTGGCACATGAAACAGAAAATATGATAATAACTGCACAAATGAAGCTCAAAGCTTCACTTATGCGAACAGAAAGTCGTTGCAGCCATTATAGACTTGATTACCCAGAAGTAGATAATAAAAACTGGAAAGCGTGGATTAATATATACATGGATGAAAATGGAGAAATGCAGCTGGAAAAACAAGCTTTTTCTGCATGGCCTTCCACAACTTAAGGGTAAATTTCATATCCTTTTGAATAATATAATCTCCATAATATTTCTAATTGTAATATGGCGAAATAGAACGAATTGTTCATACAACAACCTATAATTAATGTTTTATTGGTGGAGGCGGGGAGAGTCGAACTCCCGTCCAAAAACGGTCCACAACAAAGCGTCTACAGGTTTAGGTTAGGCTTCATTCTCGTCGCAGATGTAGCCCCCAACCAGGCGATCCTTGACCAGTTCGCTGCAAGATTTTCGCCTTGGCACCAGCAAACGCATACCTTGGCTAGCCTAATAAAGTGTCGCCGCACCGGATTATTAGGCGTCATCCGGATTGACGAGGTCATCGAGTGACCGTTGCCGCGCTGTTATTAAGCAGCGTAGGCGTAGTCGTAATCGTTCTTAGCAATTACTTTAGTGCCGCTTTTAACGAGGCCAGCGGCGCCTCGACCTGCAACTTTGGCTTCATCATCCCTGTCGAAACCAATGCGCCCCCACATATATGGGCATCTTTTTACGTGAGATATCCCATTGGGACATCATTAGTTATACATTTTACAAGAAAATGCAAGGGATATTTTATACAGTTCCTGCAAAGATTTATATTTTTTTACTATGTATACAGGTATTTTGATGCGCTTTATAGCGTTTATAAACCAAATACCCCATACTTAAAGAGATGACATATAAAGCTGCGCTTATGTAAAACTCTTGCCCGCCCTGCATGCGAAAACCGCTTCCCATGGTGGCAAAGATAAAGTTTTGTACTGTAAATCCCACAGCGGAGCCGCCTAAAAATGCCTTGGCGGGAATGGGGCTCATACCTGCTAAAAAGTTGGTTAAAAAATTACTTCCCAGCGGAACAATACGCACCACAAGTGTCAATAAAAAAGGAGATTGGCAGATAAAATCATTAAAGTTGTGCAATTTATGAGCATAACGTTTTTGTAGCCAGTTTTGCCCTAAAAAACGCGCATAGCTAAAACACAGTAAACAAGCAAACACTGTACCCAAAGTAGCCCATAGCGTGCCATACCACATGCCAAAAACATAACCACCAAAGAGGCTACACGCCTGACGCGGCACGCCCATGGCCGTTAGGCAGGTAACAAGGCATACATATATGCCCACCCCCAAAATACCAGCGCTACGCACATGCGCATCCATCCATTCTTCATCTAAAAGGGTGTGAACATCTAAATACAGCCAAGTCATACCCAAAAGCCCCAAAAAAAGCCCCAAGGAACAAGCACGAAAAATGGCGGAACCAAACATTAAGAACGCCTCAAAAGAATGTGAAAGAAAAATATAATAAGCTGCCCCACAAAAAGCGTTATATCGCTATCCATAAAGCAGACAAGGCTTATACATAAGCCCCCCAAGCAAGGTAAAATAAAGGGAAGCTTTGGCCTTGCCATAAAAATACCTTGCAAAAGAATACCAAGTCCCAATAAAAGAGGGCCATAATATACATTCCATTGTGTTAAAGAAATCATGGCGTAGCTATAAAATAGATGGAAAAGCATTGCAAATCATGAAAAGATGGTTATATTTGCATTTGCCGTTATTTGGCAAAGAATTAATTTAAAAATATTTGTATTTAAAGGTGGTTACATGATTACCCTTACCCCACGTGAAGTTGTTGCAGAACTTGATAAATATATTGTTGGACAAGAACAAGCCAAGCGAATGGTGGCTGTAGCTGTACGTAATCGTTGGCGCCGCAGTCAGCTTCCCGCTGAATTGCGCGATGAAGTGGCACCCAAAAACATCATTATGATGGGACCCACCGGCGTTGGTAAAACAGAAATTGCTCGTCGTTTAGCAAAATTATG